>NZ_CANMXD010000004.1:0-400558 GCF_947501725.1 uncultured Planococcus sp.
CACCTGCGTGAAATGTCCCAGAAACTGACGAAGATCCGCGGCGAAGAAAAATGGTACGACATGTCGGTGAAAATCGATGATATCGTCACAGGCCAGAAAAACCTTCCGCCGAACGTGGATTTCTACTCGGCTTCGGTCTACCACAGCCTGAACATCGAACATGACCTGTTCACGCCGATCTTTGCGGTTTCCCGCACATCCGGCTGGCTGGCTCACATCCTTGAGCAGTATGCGAATAACCGCCTGATCCGCCCGCGCGCGGAATACATCGGGCCTGGCATGCAGACATATGTGCCGGTTGAAGAAAGATAAGACGTAATAGATCCGTTCCATTCTCTATCTGGACGATATAGACTTTTCAACTTAACTACAACCCAAAAAGGCGATTCCTGAGAATACAGGAATCGCCTTTTTCATGTTCGGATGGACTATCCGCCGATATAGGACATGCCGATTTTATTGCGGTTTTTCGCTGTCAACTCCGTGCGTTCATCTGAGTAGCGGTCATCCCTTCGCTCCCAAACAGCAGATATTCTCTCCAATAACTCCTCATCGCTCAAGCCACTCCGTATCAATTCACGAATATCGAAATGGCCGGTAGCGAACAAACATGTGTAGAATTTGCCGTCTGATGAAAGACGGGCACGTGTACAGGAGGAACAGAAGGATTCCGAAACGGAGGTGATGAATCCGATTTGAGCATCCCCTTCTTCAAAACGGTAGCGCTTGGCCACTTCGCCGTAATAATCCTTATCGACAGAATCCAGCTTGTAGACTGTCTGCAGCTTCTCAAGAATCTGTTTTTTCGTCACGACTTTCTTGAAGCTCCAGCCATTGTCATTACCGACATCCATGAATTCGATGAAGCGCAATGTAATACCCCGCTCTTTGAAATACGCTGTCATAGGAAGGATTTCCTGTTCATTGACATCCTTTTGGACGACCATATTCACTTTGATTTCAAAGCCGACCTGTTGGGCAAAGTCAATTTGCTTCAGGATATGTGATGGATCGACCCCTCTGCCGTTCAGTTTGCCGAAAAGCTCAGGATCAAGCGCATCCAGGCTGATGTTCAAGCGCCGCAGACCTGCATCGTAAAGTGCCTGCGCCTGATTTCCCAGAAGCAGGCCATTCGTCGTCAAGCCGATATCCTCCACACCTTCAACCGAAAGGATTTTCTCGACAAGTTCAGGCAATCCTCGGCGCATGAGTGGTTCACCGCCTGTAAGCCGGATCTTTTTGACACCCATCGCCACAAAAATCTTAGTCAAGCGATGGATTTCTTCAAATGACAGTAATTCCTGTTTTGGCAAAAATGCATAATCATCACCGAAAACTTCTTTTGGCATGCAATAGGAACAACGGAAATTGCAGCGATCGGTAACCGAAATCCGCAGATCCCGTATTGGACGTTGAAACTGGTCCTCTATTGGTTTAATGGCCATTACGCCACCCCCTCTTTTAGTCATCGGGCTGATTCAGGTTGCGAAAAACGAGCGGATCTTCATGAATCTGTGATGAATCGATCCACTCGGTAGTTACTTGTTCCATAAACTTCATGACGCGCAATTGGCCAGCTTCCAACTCCTGCTGCAACTGTTCTTTGACTCGAATATCCCAAATGCTGAACAATGGGATTTTTTCAGCTGAATTTCTTACTGCTGTAATGTCGGCCGAACTGTCGGCCAAGGCCATCAGTTTCGCCGTTTCATCTGGCCCTACAAAAGGCATATCACAAGGCAGCACCACGTACTTCCGGGCGCGTCTTGCAGACATTCCTGACAGGATTCCAGCTAAAGGCCCCTCTCCTGCAATCCAGTCGAGATCTGTGATGACGTCCACTTCAGGTGAAAAACGAGCGACCAGCTCCGGTCTGGAAATAATGACCACATGATCACAGGCACCAGCCAAAGCCTTGTATGCACGTTCATAAAACATCTCTCCATCAACGGATGCAAAGGCTTTAGGTGAACCATAACGGCGTGATAGTCCGCCAGCCAGAAGGATGCCTACTGTCGAATTCATCCCCCGCTTACCGGCGGGATAAAAGCCACGATATCTCCAGCTTCCAAAACATCCGTCGGCAATGCGTATTCTTCATTAACCGCAACGCGTGCAGCTCCTGAAAGGAAATCCGGGTATTTTTCGGTTGCCCATTCCCAAAGTTCCGCTACTGTCCGTCCGGCCATATCCACTTGTTCTTCGGTAACTCCGGTCTGTTCCCGGAGTCCAGCAAAATAACGCAAGCTGATCATGTCAATTCCCCTTCCGGTTTTTTCTTCTGGTCGCCGATCCATTCTTCGCCGTCTTCCCATATTTCCTTTTTCCAGATCGGCACAATTTCTTTTATGCGTTCAATGGCGTATTCATTCGCCTCGTAAGCTGTTTTCCGGTGCGGCGACGAAACGGCGATAACAACTGCGATATCGCTGATCTGCAACTCTCCAATGCGGTGGGCAATCGCCACTTTCGTCCCTTCCCAGCGCTCTTCGATTTCTTCGCCGATCTGAGCCAGTTTCTTCTCTGCCATCGGCACATAGGCTTCATACGATAAATGCAGCGTTCGTACTCCTTTTGTCCATTCACGGACATGTCCGGTAAATAAAGTTACTGCACCCGCTTCAGGCCGCAGCACTATATCTGCATACAGTTGAGGATTGATCGCTTCTGTCACTATTTCAAATGTTTTCATTTCTGTCACCATCCATCCAATTAATAAACCAAGATTGCATTCGCTTACTGTCATTCTGCAGAACCATTGGAATCTTGTCCAGTCCCAATATTTCCTGCGTGACCACTAATGCGATCTGTTTTAACTGTTGAAGCTCCACCCAATCTTCGGCTGAGCGCAGCAAAACGATTTTTTCATAATCAGCTTCTTTGAAGCCTTCCACTAAAATCAAGTCCGGATTCCCCATCGATGCAAGAGCAATCAGTTCATCCAGTGTCGCTTTTTGTTTTCGCTGATGCAGTTGAACGACCCCACCGCCAAAAGCAATGGAACAATCAGCCCCCGCTTCAAATGATCGCATGCTGTCAGTTTGTGCGGACGGCAGCTCAAGTGAACCTCCGTGGCCATGATGCTTAATGGTGGAAACAGTCTTTCCTCTATTTTTTGCCTGTTTGAGCAAATCTAAAGTAAGTGTAGTTTTACCGCTGTTCTTAAAGCCGACCACCTGCAGCACTTTTACAGTTTCCATTTGCCAGACCCTTCTTCCATGCCCAGAAGCAGCACATCAACTGCATCGCCCGCCTGGAAACCGCGTGTACCGCCTGGAAGGACGATCAACGCATTGCCTCGTGCGATAGATGATACAGCATTCGACTTATTGAATCCAGCCGGCGTTGCTGTTTCCCCATCATATGTGGCACGGATAAAGCGGGTGAACGGATTGGCTTTGGTGAAATCCTCTCCCAACACCGCTGTCGTGTGCGGCAAATAAAGTTTGCGGGCTCCCATCATATTCAAGAGCGCCGGGCGAACAAACAATTCAAAGCCCGTAAAACAAGCGGACGGATTGCCGGACAAACCGAACAGATAACGTCCGTTCGCCACCGCAACGGTCGTCACACTTCCAGGGCGCATCGCCACTTTATTGAACAACACCTCAGCTCCGAGCCGTTCGTAGATTGCGGGCAGAAAGTCAAAATCGCCGACGGAAACCCCACCTGTAGTGATCAGGCAATCGGTCTCTTCAGCTGCTTTTTTGACCACTTCATAACTTTCATCCAATCGGTCGATCGACATGCCGTACATTTTGCAGCGGAAGCCCATCCGCCTCAACTGCGCCACAATCATCGGTCCATTGCTGTTGCGTATTTTTCCAGGCACCAGTGCATCTCCAACCTCCAGTAATTCGGTTCCGGTGGACAGGATGCCCACAATCGGCTGTTTAGCCACCGAAACCTGTGGATAGCCGAAAGTTGCAAGTAGCGCGATGGTTCCAGGATTGATCAAGCTGCCGCTGTCGATGACCATTTCGCCTTGCCGGAGATCCTCCCCCTGTAGAGAAACATTTTCCAATGCTTCAAACGGCTTGCGGATGGTGATGCTGCCCGTTGACTCCACTGTCTGTTCGAACATTACGACTGCATCAGCGCCTTCCGGCAGCTGTGCTCCGGTCATGATCCGGATTGCCTCACCCGCGCCCAACTTTTTGGCTGATACTTCACCCGCTCCAATATGATCGATCACGGTGAAGCCGATCCGGTTATCTCCTGACGCTCCACTGGAATCCATAGAACGGATTGCGTAGCCGTCATAAGGAGACCGGTTGAACGGCGGTACATCACTTGAAGCAACTATCGGTTCAGCCAAAATGCGGCCATAGCTTTCTTCCAATTCCACCGTTTCAGTGCCCAGCGGAAAAGCATGATCCAATACTTTCTTGACCGCTTCGGCGACAGGAATCGGATTGCGTTTCTCAACCATTGTAGTCCATCTCCTTCAAGTTCGTTTTTCTCTCCAAAAAAACGTGAGTTTTTCCTATGTATATTTTCATGCGCCATCTGTCTGTCTTTCTCTTCTTAAGTATAGTCCTTATCGTATTAAACTTATACAAACCTAAGTAGGCTGTCAAACCGCCGTTTAGGAATAAAACAAAAAAAGCCTTGAGAAATGACGCATTCAAGGCTTTTTCAGGAATTGTGTCCATCTTTTACTTATTGAAGGAATTGTTTTCCCATTCAATTGGCCGTTCCACTTTAATCGCTGACGACTTCAGGTGCAACAGGTACTTTGATTTCTGCATTCTTGGCCCGGATCCGGCGGATATCGAGACGAATGACTAAAGAGATTACCAAGGCTATAACAAATAGGCCGGCGAAGAACAGCAGGCTGCTTTCGTAGCTTCCGGTTTTATCCTTCATGAATGCAGCGAATAACGGTCCAGCCAGTCCCGCTGCTGCCCAGGCAGTCAGGATATAGCCGTGAATTGCTCCGAGCTGCTTGGTACCGAAAATATCTGCGATATATGCTGGAATCGAAGCGAACCCACCGCCGTAGCAAGTGTAGATGATTGCCAGCATAATTTGGAAGAAAATCGCGTTGGTCGTGAATGGCAATAACGCGAATAACGCGATCTGGATCACAAAGAAGGCAGTATAGGTATTCGGGCGTCCGATATAATCGGAAACTGCAGCCCATCCAAGACGGCCGAGGCCGTTAAAGATTCCGAGAACACCGACTAGCGCTGCCGCTTGAACAGTGGTCATGCCGATGCTGTCGATAGCCATCGGTTTTGCGGCAGATAAGATTGCGATGCCGCAAGTTACATTGATGAACAGCATGAACCATAGATAATAAAAGCGCTTTGTTTTAACCGCTTCATTGGCTGTCAGCTGGGACAAATCGATTTTCCGTTCTGCTTTGCCACTGTTGACCTTTTCTTCAAAGCCTGCAGGCGCCCAGCCTTCTTCCGGTTTTTCAAGGTACAGAGATGACAAGACCATGATGGTTAAATAGGCAGCACCTAGAATATAAAATGTCTGTTCCACTCCGACAGAAGTGATGAGCATTTCCATGATCGGGCTGCTGATGGCTGCAGCGAAGCCAAAGCCCATGATTGCAAGACCAGTGGCTAAGCCACGGCGGTCCGGGAACCATTTTACCAGAGTTGAAACCGGTGCGATATAGCCGATTCCAAGCCCGATTCCGCCGAGTGCTCCGTAAAAAACATAGAGCATCGGCAAAGAGGAAGCGCTTACAGCAAATCCCGATCCGATAATTCCGATCCCAAAGAAAAATGCTGCTACAAGTCCCGCTTTTCGCGGTCCATACTTTTCAACAAAGCTGCCGAAAAAGGCGGCTGACAATCCCAGGAACAGGATGGCGATACTGAACGTCAATTGCACTTGGCTGGTGGACCATCCAAACTGATCGATCAACGGATTCGTAAAATTGCTCCATGCGTAGACAGAACCGATTGAAATATGTATCCCAACTGCAGATAACGCAATCAACCATCTGTTTTTCGGCTTCTTTTTCATCTTCCCCTAACCTCCTGTTGTCAATAATAAAAGCATATATAAAATGGTTCCAGGCTTCGAAACCATTAGTTTTATCTTTTTTTAGGCTAATATTCACCATGTGAGGAAGGCGGAAAATCCAGGATTTAAACGGCGGAAGGATCACTTAAATCCGGGCATCTTCAGTTGGAAATATTAGGGCATATGGCCATATCAGCTTACTGAATAGTAAGACGATTAGAAGCATAGCACCCTTCCCTTTTTTTGTCACCTGATTTTATTTTTCATCAAACCGGAAGTTTCTTCCGTGACAATCCGTTCTGGATGCGTGTATAGATTAAACGATCCACCGCGGATAAAGCCGACTGCCGTGATTCCCAACTCATCAGCCAGTGTCAATGCCAGTTCTGTCGGAGCTGATTTCGACAAAACGATTTCACAGCCGATCTTCGCAACCTTAAGTAGAATCTCAGAAGAAATCCGGCCGCTGAAAACGATGACTTTGTTGCGGACGTCGATCTTGTTCATCAAGCAATGCCCATAGATTTTGTCCAATGCGTTATGTCTGCCGATATCCATCCGCGAAACGATGATGCCGTTTGCGTCACAGAGCGCCGCATTGTGGACGCCGCCCGTCTGCTTGAACATCTCCGCTGAAGCTGACATGTCATCCATCAGCTGAAAACAGTTTTTCGGGGTCAGTGTCACCCGGACATCGGACATTTTCTTGGCGATCATGGCGTCATGCGCAAAGACAAATCCCTGACGGCTCATGCCACAGCAGGAACTGATGAACCGTTTATTCTGAAGCTGCTCGAAAAACGGATAGACTTTTTCAGCGGTAACATGAACCGTTCCATTCTTTTCATCCACCCGGATTTCCTGGATGTCCCGGTAATTGGGGATGATGCGCTCAGAAACCAAAAAACCGATTGCCATCTCTTCCATGTTTTCAGGAGAACAGACGATGGTGATGAATTCCTTGCCGTTGATTTTGATGGTGGCAGGCTGTTCGACTACCACTTGGTCTTCTTTTTCAGTAAATACCCCCTTCTCGTAACGGAGGATTTTACGTGTTTTATCTTGCTGCATCCGATTTGCCTCCCCCTTCGCCGCTCTTATCGATTGGCCGGTCGAAAAGAAAGACAGATACTGCAATATCATCTTCAACTTTGATATCCGAAAACAGATGGACGAATTTCGCGCCGACCAGTTTCTCCATACCTTCCGGAGCAGCTGTGGCATAGACGCTCTGGATCATCCGCGTCCGTGCAGCGTGCACCATCTCCCTGCCTTCCGGTGTTCTGGCGATAAACTGTTCTGAAGGACTCAGGTTTCCATACAAAGTTGCGATGGCCATGTCATTTACAAAGATCGTCTGGATGCGCTCCGGCCCTTTACCGAAAAGGTTTTTCCGCAGCTTTCGAATGATGTCATTGAACTCATGGATCTGTCTGGACATATGGATCTTCTCCTCTTTCGGACTCGTTTTTTTTGACTATTTGAACTTCTGGTTGTGCATCTCCATTTTACTGTTTATAATAATAGCATATGTTGGTCTTGCCGTACTTTGATGCGGCAGCGCTTTCACTTTACCCTATACGGTTGGATTGGTCATTTAACAAGTCCTGTTAAGACACTATTCCACTATGAAACAGATGCACTTGTCAAGTGTGTTCTTCATAGTGGATTTTTTTATTCCCAAAAAGGAGGTTTTGACATGTCCATCAAAATTAACGGCTCACCTGTCGAATTCGAACAGGGGAAAACCATTTTACAGGTGCTGAACGAAGAAAAAATTCTTCACCCGCAAATCTGTTATATGCCTGAAGTCGATCCGATCAAGACCTGCGATACATGCATCGTCGAAGTTGACGGAAAGCTTGTGCGCGCCTGCTCGACTCCGGCAACCGCTGGAATGGAAGTTCAACTGGCTTCCCCTCGCGCCAAAGAAGCGCAGACCGAAGCCATGGACCGGATTCTCGAAAACCATTTGCTGTACTGTACAGTCTGCGATAATAACAACGGCAATTGCAAAGTCCATAATACCGTCGACATGATGGAGATCGAGCATCAAAAATATCCGTTTGAACCGAAATGTACAGTCGATGAAGTCGATTTGACCAACCCCTTCTACCGCTACGATCCGAACCAGTGCATCGCCTGCGGCCAATGCGTAGAAGTCTGCCAGAACCTGCAGGTCAATGAAACGCTGACAATGGACTGGTCACGCGACCGGCCGATCGTCCTATGGGATGGCGGCGCCAAAATCAATGATTCTTCCTGCGTCAGCTGCGGCCAATGCGTTACCGCCTGCCCATGCAATGCATTGATGGAAACGTCGATGCTTGGCGAAGCGGGCTTCATGACTGCCATTCCTGAAAAGATCCTTCAGCCGATGATTGACTTGGTGAAAGATGTTGAACCAGGATACAGCGGCATCATGGCTGTATCCGACGCTGAAGCTAAGATGCGTGAAACACGGACGAAAAAGACCAAAACCGTCTGCACATTTTGCGGCGTCGGCTGTTCATTTGAAATTTGGACAAAAGACCGCGAAATCCTGAAGATCCAGCCGGTTTCAGAAGCTCCGGCAAATGCGATTTCCACTTGTGTGAAAGGCAAATTCGGCTGGGATTTCGTCAACAGCGAAGAGCGCATCACCACTCCCCTGATCCGAAAAAATGGCGAGTTCGTTGAAGCCAGCTGGGAAGAGGCGCTTGATCTGGTCGCTTCAAAATTCAAAACGATCAAAGAAAAAAACGGCAAAGATTCCATCGGTGTCATTTCTTCTTCAAAAATCACCAATGAAGACAATTACATCATCCAAAAGCTGAGCCGTCAGGTATTTGAAACGAATAACGTGGACAATTGCTCACGCTACTGCCAGTCCCCAGCGACGGACGGATTGTTCCGCACAGTCGGAATGGGTGGCGATGCCGGTACGATCAAAGACATTGCGAGCGCCGGTCTTGTCATCATCGTAGGAGCCAATCCTGCAGAAGGTCATCCCGTGTTAGCGACTCGCGTCAAACGTGCCCATAAATTGCACGGCCAGAAATTGATTGTGGCCGATATGCGTAAAAATGAAATGGCTGAGCGTTCGGATATATTCATTACACCGAAGCAAGGAACAGACCAGGTATGGCTTATGGCCGTCACGAAATACATGATCGACCAGGGCTGGCACGATCAGCAGTTCATCGATGACAATGTCAATTATTTCAATGACTTTAAAGAAGTGCTTGACCAATATACATTGGAATATGCTGAACAACGCAGCGGCGTGTCGAAAGAAATCTTGATCCGCACAGCTGAAATGATCCGTGATGCTGATGGCACCTGTATCCTTTGGGGTATGGGCGTTACACAAAACACCGGCGGTTCAGATACATCAGCCGCAATTTCCAATCTTTTGCTGGCAACAGGCAATTACCGCCGTCCCGGTGCAGGCGCTTACCCGCTTCGCGGCCACAATAATGTGCAAGGCGCCTGCGACATGGGTTCATTGCCAGGGTGGCTGCCAGGTTATCAGCATGTGACCGATGACAATGCCCGCCAGAAATTTGAACGGGCTTATGGCGTGAAAATCGATGACAAGCCGGGTATGGACAATATCCAAATGCTGCAGGCTGTTGACGAAGGCATTATGAAAGCGATGTATGTCGTCGGTGAAGATATGGCTTTGGTGGATTCCAACGCCAACCATGTAGATGAAGTGTTAGCAAAACTCGACTTCTTCGTAGTCCAGGACATCTTCTTCTCCCGGACGGCACAATATGCGGACGTCATTCTTCCGGCAGCGCCATCGCTTGAGAAAGATGGCACTTTCACCAACACTGAACGCCGCGTCCAGCGTCTGTACAAAGCACTTCCGGAACTTGGCCAGTCAAAAGCGGATTGGTGGATTGTCCAGGAAATCGCCAACCGTTTGGGTGCAGGCTGGAACTACAGCCATCCAAGTGAGATTTTTGCGGAAATGGCTAGTTTGTCTCCCCTGTTCGCGAAAGCGGATTACGCTTCTATGGAAGGATGGAACAGCTTCCTCTGGGGAAGCCTAGAAGGAGAAAGCACGCCGCTCCTGTACGTCGACGGCTTTAATTTCCCGGATAAAAAAGCACGTTTCGCCTTATCCGATTGGGTGGAACCTGTTGTCTTCCCTGAAGAATATGATCTTCATATCAACAACGGCCGCTTGTTGGAACATTTCCATGAAGGCAATATGACCGATAAGTCCAAAGGCATCATTTCCAAATTGCCTGAGACCTTCGTTGAAGTATCTCCGCAACTGGCAAAAGAACGCGGACTGGAAGACGGATCAACTGTTCGACTCGTCTCTCCTTACGGCGCCTTGAAGTTACCGGTCATTGTAACCAAACGAGTGAAAGGCAACGAGCTGTTCCTTCCGATGAACTCGACGAAAAAAGAAACGGCCATCAATTTCCTGACAGGCCCTGCCGTCGATCAGCGTACCAATACACCTGCCTATAAGCAGACCAAAGTCCGCATGGAAGTGCTGAAGGATCATGTTAAACGCCCGTTGCCGAAATCAAATCCGCGGGATAAGAAACGGACCCCGCAATCCGGAATTGAAGTAGAACGCAAATGGGCACGTGAAGGCTATGTGCATTTGACAGATCAACGATAGAAAGGTGATGTCCTATGGCAAGTCCAATAACGCAGATCAAGAAAAAGGAATGGACCACTGAAGAAATCCGTCAGCAAAAGCTTTATGAACTGGAAACATTGATTGCTGAACAGGATCAGGCACTCAACAAACTGTTAGCCATCACGGGGGATTTGGACGATGCAGGAGTTCTCGATGCGATTCTCGCGATGGTCAAAGCAAAAGAAGGCATTGCTGAAGTAGTGATGGGACAAGCGACGCGTGAACCGGTGACCAATCTCATCAATAATATGATGAGTGCTGCCGGTGCATTGACGGCAATTGACCCCGCATCAACTGGTAAACTGGCTTCAAGTGTCGTGAACGGATTGAAAGAAGCGGAAACGCAGAATCAGAACGGCAAAAAACTCGGCGTATTTCAGCTGGTGAAGGCCTTCAGAGATCCTGACATCAACCGCACCATCAAGTTCGGTCTTAATTTCCTGAAAGGCATGGGAAAAGGATTGGATCGTTAAGAATTTTGAAAAGTATATTTCCTTATAGAAACAGCCACAGCTTTCTTTATAGCCGTGGCTGTTTTTTACTTTCTACTGGCGAATCAAACAGCAACCTCAAGATGCCTCTATTATATAGAAGGAATTGAATAGAGTTTGTGAGTGATTTCCCTCTTTCCTCCAGCTGGATTGCGGATCTAAGCACAGGATTCATCTGCAGCTATTTTTGTGTTCCTTCTATATATAACTCTTTAGGTTTGTTGCTCGTGCATAACAACTCTTTTAGCTCTGCAACTTTCTTAGGGTCTTTTATGAAATTAGATTGCAACACCTGTCAGAATACTCGAACTCCTTTATCGCTGGATATGTGCTTTTATCATGAAATACTCGCTTTTATCCAATTTTCAAGACAACTTTCCTTTTCTGTTATATATTAATTAACAAGAAAACAAACTGTATTAATACAGATTGTTAAATAATTTCTCAAACCAGAAAGGGATGGATGACATGACTACAAACAAACAACAACAAATCGAGGAACTGAATAAGAGCTGGGAACAGGACGAACGCTGGAACGGCATTGAACGTTCGTACACAGCTGAGGAAGTTGTAAAACTTCGCGGTTCTATCCAGATTGAACATACATTGGCGAGAAAAGGCGCTGAACGTTTGTTCCGCTCGATTCACGAAGAAGATTTTGTGAATGCTCTGGGTGCTCTAACTGGTAACCAAGCAGTTCAACAGGTTAAAGCAGGCTTAAAAGCAATCTACCTGAGCGGCTGGCAAGTAGCTGCAGATGCTAACTCTGCAGGCCAAATGTACCCAGACCAAAGTTTGTACCCTGTCAATTCAGTACCTGATGTAGTAAAGAAAATTAACCAAGCGCTTCAACGTGCAGATCAAATCGACGGCGTTGAAGGTACAGAAGGCTTTGACTGGTTCGCACCAATCGTAGCAGATGCTGAAGCTGGCTTCGGCGGACCGTTGAATGTCTACGAATTGATGAAAGCAATGATCGAAGCAGGCGCGGCTGGCGTACACTTTGAAGACCAACTGGCTTCAGAGAAAAAATGCGGACATTTGGGCGGCAAGGTATTGCTTCCAACTCAAAACGCGATAAGAAATTTGGTTTCTGCTCGATTGGCATCTGATGTACTTGGCGTACCGACCATCATCATCGCACGCACAGATGCAGATGCAGCTGATTTGATCACAAGCGACATCGATCCACGCGACCACGCCTTCATCACAGGCGAACGCACACCAGAAGGCTTCTACCGTACGAACGCTGGTATCGACCAAGCTATCGCACGCGGCCTGGCATACGCACCTTATGCGGATCTTGTCTGGTGTGAAACTTCTCACCCGAATTTGGAAGAAGCTCAGCAATTCGCTGATGCGATCCATGCAGAATTCCCGGGCAAGTTGCTGGCTTACAACTGCTCACCTTCATTCAACTGGAAAGCGAAGCTTGATGAAGAAACAATCGCGAAATACCAGGTTGAACTTGGCAAGATGGGCTACAAGTTCCAGTTCGTTACATTGGCTGGCTTCCACTCATTGAACCACAGCATGTTCGAACTTGCTCATGATTACAAAGATAACGGCATGGCGGCATACTCGAAGCTGCAGCAAGCTGAATTCGCCAACGAATCGAAAGGCTACACTGCAACACGCCATCAGCGTGAAGTTGGGACAAGCTACTTCGATGAGATCTCGCAGATCGTATCTGGCGGAACAAGCTCAACTACAGCTATGAAGGGCTCGACTGAAACAGCTCAATTCACAACAACTAAGTAAGCGAACCATACCTGTCGATTAGCATCCATTCCTACGCCACGGCATTCAAACCAAACTAACCTATTGGAGGAGATCATTATGAAAACGACTAAAACATATGAGACACGCTCAATGAAAGAATGCCGCGAGTGCGGATGCGAAATCAAGGAGCAGCACCAGTCAATCATCTATGAATGCGAACGCTGCATGTGCAAGCAAGACGAATAGAACTTAAAAACCCCACTCGGTCTGCCGAGTGGGGTTTTTTTGCCTTTTTACTTTTTAAGTGCTTTCAAAATCAGGAAATTCGGGCTTTTCATCAGCCTACTGTATTGTTCAGGTGCCAGTTCCTTGAATAGCTGGGTGGGTTGCGGCTCAGTTGCATGTTCAATTGAAAAATCAACAAGCAGGTTGTTGAGGATCTCACTCAACGGCCTTCTGTAAAATGGCACATGATAGGTCCTCCCGCCTTTATTCCATTGATCGACGATCAGCTCAGTAGAAAAATATTGTGATTCCTCCAAAAGCTGAAGGTCCGTCAACGGATGATGGATCGATAACAAAAAGCTTCCGCCCCGCTCCAATACCCGGCTAAATTCAGCAAGAACAGCCGGCCAGTCCTTCAAGTAATGCAGCGTCAGTGAACTGACGATAAAACCAAAGCTGTGGTCTTCAAATGGCAAGCGTTCTTCCAAGTCAAGACAGTGCACATCAGCATTTTCACCCATAAGCTTTTTAGTGGAAGCGATCATTTCTGGACTCATGTCAACGCTTGTCACTTGCGCTCCTCTGTCGGCTAATTGCCTGGAATACCAACCTGCCGAACAACCCGCATCGAGTACCCGGAACCCGGTCAGATCAACCGGAATATGCTGCATCATTGCAGGTCTTTCATATTGTGTATTGTAGAGGTTATTCTCGTCTCCCATCGTTTCATAGACGCCTGCCAATTCGTTGAATGTCTCCAGCAATTGCTTTTTCATCGTTCATCCCCCTGATTCATCAATTTTCCCGCTTCTTGTCTGTTGATTTTGTACAGCACATGCTTTTTCAGCGGACTCTCTCGACCCAGCTTCGGATGCTCGAACTCGCCTACTTTTGTCATTCCAATCCGCTTCATGACGGTTTCAGAGGGCTGATTGATCACCGAAGTGAACGAATAGACTTCAGTCATGCCTAATGGACCGAACGCGTAGGCTAAGCAGGCTCTCGCCCCTTCGACGGCGTAGCCCTTTTTCCAGAAGCGTTTATCCAGCCGCCATCCGATTTCCGCTGCTCCCTGCGCTTCAATCGGGATTGTTATTTCAAGCAATCCGATAAAGCCGATGAACACTCCATCTTCTTTCCGATCCACTGCCCACATTGTATAGCCTTTTTCCTCCATATGCGTTTCGAATCGCCCGATCAACCTGGCAGCTTCTTCTTTTGCCAACGGCTTCGGAAAATACTGCATCACTTCCGGATCCTCCGCCATAGCTGCGAACGGATTCCGGTCGTTTTCTTTCCACCCCCTAAAACCCAGCCGCTGTGATTCAAAAAGATATTTTGTGTCCATTCGCCTCCCCCTTTCTTTCAGTGGCATCAGCTTTTTCTTTATCTATAGTTTACCAGAACCAGACATTTCCGAAAGCTGTCCACTCCATTGTCACTTTC
Source organism: uncultured Planococcus sp. (assembly GCF_947501725.1). NCBI lineage: Bacteria > Bacillati > Bacillota > Bacilli > Caryophanales > Caryophanaceae > Planococcus > uncultured Planococcus sp. Next base: position 14,521 of record NZ_CANMXD010000004.1, read on the forward strand.
GAGGCTCTAATTCATCAAAATTTTGTATTAAGTTCAAAATTTAAAAAATAAAGATTGCAAAATGCATTATTTTTTTGCATTATTATAGATAGAGATAATTATTAATGCAAAAATATTTTGCGGCAACTTTTTTCTCCTTAATTTATAATTTCATTTCCATCCTTTCAAAAATTTGTTCCGTTAAAAAATACAGAGAAGATTGGGGCAATAAAAAAATGATCGTTAAAAATTTCTTCATCCACCTATCAGAAAACCAACTTTTAAATAAAGCAGCACAAAACTACGGCTTCAAGCTGGGCGCCCACAGTGTTGTAGCCGGAACCAATATCGAAGAAGCCATTGGCAGCATCAAGGAATTGAATGCGCAAGGCATCAGTTGCACCATAGATAATCTAGGGGAATTTGTCCATGACAAAGCTGAAGCACTGGAAGCAAAAAATCAGATTCTGGGTGTTGTAGATGCCATCCATAAACATAAAGTGGATGCGCACATTTCCTTAAAGCCGTCACAACTCGGATTGGATATCGACTACGAATTTTGCCTGGAAAATATTAAGGAAATCGTCGCTAAATCTGCTGACTACGGCATTTTCATTAATTTTGATATGGAAAACTATGCACGTCTTCAACCGTCATTCGACTTGTTGGATGAATTGTCGAAAGACTTCGAGAACATTGGGACGGTCATCCAATCCTATTTCATCCGGGCCGAAGATGATATCAAGAAATACAGCAATTACCGGCTGCGTATTGTCAAAGGCGCATATAAAGAACCGGAAGAAGTGGCCTATCAAAGCAAAGAAGAAATCGATGCCAACTTTATTGAACTGATCGAGTACCACTTATTGAACGGCAAGTTCACCTCCATTGCGACACATGACCATAATGTCATCGAACATGTGAAGCAATTTGTGGTTGACCACAACATTCCGAACGAAAAATTCGAATTCCAGATGCTTTACGGCTTCCGTAAGGAAATGCAGTTGGACCTTGCCAAACAGGGCTATAATTTCTGTACGTACATTCCTTTTGGGACAGACTGGTATGGCTACTTCATGCGCAGACTGGCAGAACGCCCACAGAACTTGAACCTGGTCGTAAAGCAGGTATTCACCAAAAAGACCAATGCAGCGATCGGCATGGTAGCCGGAGCATTCCTGCTCGGCCGTCTGGTTGGGAAGAAATCGTAAGCCACATTCTGAGGTCAAATCCGCATTGACGGAGATTACCACGGACCGATGAACCTATGAAATGAAAAAAACCTGCAGGCCTTCAAAAGGCCCGCAGGTTTTTTCAGTAGGTAAATTCATTTGGGGTTTTCTTTATCCATCCGCAGGATAAGTCACTGTACCATCCTTATCCACAACTGCCTCTGCTCCCCACACCCCCACTTCATGCTCTACAATATCAACTGCTCCTTTTTTGCCATCGATGATGTGCAAAACACGGTGGCCATTCGCGGTCAGGTAATTGCTGATCAACAACCGGTGGCAACGTGCAGGGTGACGTTCCGAACAGCAGTAAGCCGTCCGTTTGACAGCCGCTTTCTCCAACAGTTCTTCAATGCCCTCTTGAAATTCTTCCGTCAACGTATAATCCGCATAGTTGTGAAAAGACTGGTTGCGCCAGCCTGCATTCAGGTCTTCCTGGACATCTTTCGATTTCCGGCGTCTGCCGCCAAGCTTCGGGAAATGTTCATAAGTGATTCCTTCAGCTTCAAGCCAAACAGGAAATTCATCTTTGGAAAACTGCGGCCATTTGCGGCTCCCCGGAAACGCCCGGACATCTCCCAGGAGCTCGATGCCGGTTTCTTTCAGCATGGCATCGAACACTTCCTGTGAGTGGCTGGAATGGCCGATGGTATAGATATCCATTTAGAAAAACCGCCTCTCCAATTCGCTCTTACTTCCCTATTCCTCGGAAAAGAAGCAATTAAACATGGAGAGGCGATGCATCAGATTTCGATGACTTTTATCGTGGAACCGATTTCTTCATGTGCGGTATCATGGACCCATTCATGTGGAAAATAGCCCAGTGGATTACAGATGCAGTCGATGCCTTTGTATTCCTCATGATACCTGGTATGGATATGGCCGAAAATCATTTTTTGAACACCATATTTTTCAGCAAGCTGCCCGACACCCTTGCTTCCCATCATGGCATTGAAGAAATCCCAAGCAGGATCGTTTTTTACTTGTAGAAAATGGGCAAACGGCACAAAATGATTGACCAGGATGATGTTCTTTTCCTGATTGGCCATCAGCCAGTTTTCCAGCTTCTCCAAATACTTCCCAGTGATTGCCCGATCATTCTCCGGCCAATGGACATGGATTTTGTCGGGCCAAGTAAAATCGTTGAATTGCCCGGCGGAAAACTGCTCATCGGTAAACTCTTCCATACCCAATGTATAGTCGTACCAACCGCCATCACCGATTACAACCCATTCTTCGTTCAAGTCGACCGGCCCATTGCCAAGATTGCCGCCAAACTGCAGCAGCTTATGATATGCATCAACGGCATCCTCATGGTATACATCGTGGTTGCCATGGACATAGAGGACCTGAGTTTTTGGGAAGCCGCTTTGCAATCGATTTAAAAGGCCCAGGCTCTTTTCGGGACCTGAAGCCATATCGCCACTGATGATAAATACATCAGGTTCATGCTGATCCAGCCATTCCTGCAACAACCCGAAAACATCAGAGCCGGACCTTTTACGGTTCAAACCTTCGTGTATATCAGATAAGATGGCGATCTTCATTTGTCATTCCCCCTTCAACCGATTAACGAAAGTGTTTCATCCACTGCTCGAAATTATCAACTACTGTATCCAAAAAAGCTACAGTCGCTTCATCTGTGATATTCCCTGCTTCATCCATTTTCGTATGAACTGCACCGATATAGACTTCATTGCCGATCAGTACAGGTGATTGAAGCCCTGGCGCAAAAAGGATATCACGCAAATGCATCTGGGCTTTGACTGTCCCTAAATTGCCCATGGAAGCTCCCATGATCCATGATGGTTTGCCGATCATCACTTTATCGACACGCGACAGCCAATCGATGGCATTGCCAAGCACCCCTGGAATGGTCGAGTTGTATTCAGGCGTCACCCACAACACAGCATCCGCTTTTTTCACAGTGGTCTTGAAATCCGTAATTTCCTGCGGCTCTTTGTTCTCAATGTCCTGGCTGTATAATGGCAAGACGCTCAAATCCAGGATCTTCATTTCAAGACGGCTGCCGTAGCGCACCTGGACAAACTCTGCTAATTTTCTGTTGAACGAATCTTTCCGTACGCTGCCTACGATTACTGCGACTTTCATTTTCTTTTCCTCCTTATCGGCTTTTCTACTTATCCTTATCAGCCTCCAGTATAGACTATTCAGTAAATACTGGCTGAGAAAAAGCATTCGTCACTCCACCATCATTTCTTATTCCGATAAAGATACATCGTGAGCGGTGCAAAAATAGCCGTCATGATAGCCGAAACCAGCAGAACACCGGCCACCTGCTGCCAGGTTCCCGTTCCATGCATAAATCCACGGACCGCTGTTGCCAGAATTGAAATGGGGTTGCTGTTCACAAAGCCCTGAAGCCAGGTGGGAAGCGTCTCAGGTTCCACAAAGACATTGCTGATGAAAGTCAGCGGCATCAAGACAAGGAAACTGATCATCATCAATGATTTTTCCGAACGTACGATTAAACCGAAAGTCGTCCAAATCCATGAAAGGCTGAATGAAAAAATCAGCACCAGCACAATGGCAAAGCCGACACCCCATAGACCGCCCTCCGGCCGAAAGCCAAGCATCAATCCAAGTGCAATCATAATGATAGAAGCCATCGAGTAGCGGATAACATCCACCAGCAAAGCACCGATTAAGGCAGACGGCAGCCAAATCGGCAACGTCCGGAACCTGTCAAAGATGCCTTTTCGTATGTCGTTGTTCAGATCGATTCCTGTGTACATCGTAATTTGGGCAACAGTCATGACCAGTATGCCCGGCAGAAGAAACTGCAGATAGTCAGTGGTCGAGCCTGCGATGGCACCCCCGAAAAGATACGTGAACATCAGCAGGAATATGATCGGAAATACGGTGACATCAAACATCTGTTCAGGAACATGTTTGATACGCAATAAAGCACGCGATGCAAAAGCCATCGTCGAAGACCAGGCATTCGGCGGCTCGGGCCTTGCACCTGAAGCAATCGCCTGCAGCAGCCGCTCATCGGTGCCTGTATCGGTCTCCGTCGACTCGCGTGTTTGCAGATGTACAGTCATAAGATCTCCTCCCCGGAATCTTGTTGTTGCTCAGCAGACTGGCCTGTCAACGTCAGGAACACTTCGTCAAGGCTTGGACGTCCCAGTGAAAAATCACTGACTTCAATATGCTGTCGAGCAAATTCGGCCAGTGATTCTGCTACTAGTGCAGAATCATCAGCTTGAGCTGTCAATGAGGTGGAATCCGCACCCAGGCGAACGGATGCATCCAGCTTTTCTTCAAGTATCGTTCTGGCCCGGTGCTGGTCTTCGGCATGGACAAGTTGGACATTCAAAGTGCCACGGCCGACCGATGCCTTCAACTCACTGCTGGTACCTTCTGCGATGATTTTGCCGTGATGGATCACGCCGATCTGGTCCGCCAGCTGATCGGCTTCCTCCAAGTATTGCGTTGTCAGCAAAACCGTCGTCCCCGCACGGACCAGCGCACGGATGATATCCCAGACCTGGTTGCGGCTGCGGGGGTCGAGTCCGGTAGTCGGTTCATCCAAAAACAGTAAATCCGGTGTCACCACAATACTGGCCGCAATATCGATGCGCCGACGCATCCCACCTGAATAGTTTTTCACCTGACGTTTTGCCGCATGGTCCAGTCCAAAAGCTTCTAATAATTCAATTGCCCTGACCTTTGCCTGTCTGCGTGTATAGCCCATCAACCGGGCAATCAGCATCAGGTTCTCGATACCGGTCAAATCTTCATCGATCGAGGCGTACTGTCCTGTAAGGCTTATGCGCCTCCTGATAGCAGCACTGTCAGAAACCAAATCATGGCCAAAAACCCGGGCGCTGCCGGCATCAACCGGAAGCAGTGTTGCCAGCATCCGGATGGTGGTGGTTTTACCGGCTCCGTTCGGGCCAAGAAAGCCATAGACTGTCCCTTTTTGGATCGCCAGATCGACGCCATCGACCGCGCGCTCTTTGCCAAATACTTTCACCAACCCAGTCGCTTCAATGGCCCAGTCATTGCTTTGCAGGAACTTTTTGTCTTTCTTCAAAATCCTCACCTTCTTCTCTTGATTTAGGGTTACGTTATAGAATGGATTTTAAAGCGATTCCCCAGAAAAAATGATTATGTACGAACTGAATGACAGATATGCCTCTCCTCTCCACTCTACTTATTTCGTTTTCCTTTTGCCGCATCTGATTTCATATGACCTATTATACCAAACATTTGTTCTTATTAATAGTGGGAATAGTCAGTTATTTTTAAGTTAAGGGATTTTCGCAGCACTTCAACTTCTGTTACACAAAGTACCCATAACAAAAAGGCCAAATGCAAGTATTTTTGCATTTGGCCTTGAAGAAATTATTTATTAATTTGGAACGAGCGATTCATTCTGTATCGGGGCATTCTTCAACGAAATACCGACAACATCACCTGTATTAAACCGTGAGGCAAAAACCGATTCGTGGATGGTCCACGTCTCTTCCCCGACCTCTACCGTATAATGGATTTCATGGCCCTGATACTGGACAAAAGACACTACACCCTGCAGGCCATCATTTTCTGCAGACATCAGCAAAAACTGTTCCGGCCGAACAGGATAGATGCCGCTTTTCTTGAAGCTGTCTGCCACACCGAGGTCCGGCCAGACATTTTTCGGATCGATGGCCGGTACGAATCGGTCATTTTGCCATTTTCCTTTCACCAAATTGCATTTGCCGACAAACGTCGCAACGAATTCCGTCTCGGGGCGTGTATAAAGGACTTCCGGGGGCGCTATCTGCTCAATCCTGCCCTGGTTCATGACGACGATCTTATCCGCGATGGCCAGCGCTTCTCCCTGGTCATGCGTCACAAAAACGATGGAAGCTTCCGTTTCCCGGTGCAGTTTTTGGATTTCCTTGCGCATCTCCATGCGCAGCTCGACATCCAGCGCACTCAGCGGCTCGTCCATCAGCAGCAGATTCGGCAGCGGAGCAATGGCTCGCGCCAGTGCAACACGCTGCTTTTGGCCGCCTGAGAGCTCTGACGGGTAACGGTCGGCCAGCGCATCCAAGCCGACCAGCTTCAATACATCTCCAATCCGCTCTTGAAGTTCTTTCTTGCCTTCCCTGATTTTATTCGGATGGTAGCTGAGCGGAAATTTGACATGTTCCGCCACTGTCATATGTGGCCACAAGGCGAACGATTGGAACACCATGCCGATATTGCGCTTTTCTGGCGGCAGCACTCGTTTTGTCGATGCCAGAATTTTATCGTCCATTTCGATGGTCCCGTCAGTCGGCCCCATAAAGCCTGCCAACAACTTCAATAAGGTCGTTTTGCCGCATCCGGAAGGACCCAGCACCGCAATAAACTCACCATCCTTGATTTCCAGATCGATCGAATGGAGTGCAGTGAATGAACCATATTTTTTTGATACATTATTCACTTTAATCATTTGGTTTTCAGCACCTTTCTGTCCCAAAGCTTGCCAAGCAGCATAAACAATCCACCACCGAGCAGAATAGCCAGTACCAATACGGTTGAAAACGCGGTGGAATAGGTGGAATAGCCCGCCTGCTCGTAGCCGAAGATCACAACACCGACCGTTTCAGAGCCGGATGACCACAACAAACTGGAGACCGTCAATTCAGTGAGCGCCATCAGAAACACCAGCAACGCCCCGCTGAGAATGCCCGGAAACAGCAATGGCAATAAAATCCGACGCCATTTCACCCAGCCGACTGCGCCTGAAGTCCTCGCCGCCTCTTCCATGGAAGGGTCTATCTGAAGAAATGCAGTATAGCTCCCTCTGACTTGCAGCACCAGGAAACGAGTGGCATAAGCGATGAATAAGATCCATACGGTGCCATAAATTCCTGGATTCCATCCCGGAACCGGCTCCAACCACATAAAGATCATACAAAGTGCAAACACCGTACCAGGCAACGCAAACGGAACGGTCATAAAAAGCTCTGCGGCTTTCGTGCTCCAGTCCGGATGTTTAAAACGCAAATACGCCATTGCCGTCCCAAGCACCAAACACACCAGCATGGTGAAAAAAGCCAACTGCAGGCTATTCGATAATGCCGATAAAGGCTTGGAATCCGTCAAAAAGACGTACTCATAATTCCGCAACGATAAATTCTCCAGATTGAATGGTACGCCGTAAGCCGAGATGAGCGATAAAGCCCCCATCGTGATCAGCGGCATCAAACTCGTTACCAACAGAAAAGTCCACAAGGAGATTTCCAACAACTTTTGCTTGCCGGCTGATAAATGGATGCGCGGCGTCGAATCACTTCTATTCGTCTCATTGACGCGGCTGCGGCGCAGCAGAAACCATTGGAATACCGTCCCGACCAACGCAATGACGCCTAGAATAACAGACAACACAGCCGCCCGCGAAAATGCGGAAGGGCCGAATCCGACAACCTGCTCGTAAATATAAGTGCTTAAGACCCGGATGTTCGCAGGTGTCCCGAGAAATGCAGGTATCCCGAAGTTATCCAGGTTCGACAGGAACGCAATCAACCCACCACTGGCAATGCCGGGTAGCGCCAAGGGCAGAACGACTTTCCATAACGCACGTTTTTTCGAAAGGCCGCTAGTTGCAGCTGCTTCTTCCAGTTCACGCGGAATTTTCCGGAATACGTTGACGGTAAACAAATATACAAGTGGATAATGCGATATTCCAAGCAGCAGGATGATTCCGCCAATGCTGTACAAGTTCGGTGCTTCCAAACTGCCTGGAAGCCAGGACAGCATCGCGTTCACCGGGCCCGAAGCGCTGAAAAATTGTGTCCAGGCCAACGTTGTAATATAGGACGGAATGATGAACGGCAGGAAGATAAAAAGCTGCATCGCCCTTTTTCCGCTCAGCTGGACATAAGCGACAATCCAGGAAAATAAGACGCCAAGCGCCAGTGCCAGGATTGTCGATCCCGCTACGATGACCAAGGTATTCTGCACCGTCTTCCAGGTCGCAGGCTCTCTCAGGATTTCCGTGTAATAGTGCAGCGTCAGCGAACCGTCATCTACAAAACTTAAAAAGACGAGCCGCAGCACCGGCAGCAGGAAAAACACGAAAATCACCAGCAGACCGATCACTTTATAGATGCTATTTTTTTGAAAAAAGAGAGAAAAAGAGGAATCCCTCTTCTTTCTCTCTTCAACCATTGGCTGTTTTGCTGTCATATCGGTAACTCCTCGCATCGAAATTCAAGTTATTCTATTGTCCAAAAATCTGTCCGAATTCCGCTTTATCTTCATCACGCGTTTCCAACAATTCAACTGCTTCTGCATCCAGAATGGTCATCTCATCCAATGTCTTCAAGCCTTCTGGTGCTTCAATACCTTCACGGATCGGTGTATAGCCCAAGTCTGAAGCCAATTGCTGGCCTTCCTCCGAAAGAATGAAATCTACAAACGCTTTGGCTGCTTCTTCATTTTCAGTATTGGCCATGATGCCCACCGGTTCTGTAATGACCGGGACGCCTTCTTCTGGATATACCAATTCGACTGGAGAACCGTCACTCTTAGCGCGTGCCGCCAAATAATCGACGATCATGCCGTAATTCTTCTCGCCTGTCGCAACGCTTTCCAGCACTGCTCCATTGCCTTGCGTAATCGTAATATCGTTGCCACGAAGTGATTCATAGAATTCCCAACCGAGGCCGTCCTGGCGCGTCATTACACCCAGGTTATAAGCGGCTGCACCGGAGTACAATGGACTTGGCATGACTGCCTGTCCGCTGGTCGCTTCATCAGTCAGGATGCTCCAGCTGGTCGGAAGATCTGTCACTTCATTGGTGTTGACGATCAGGCCTGTTGCCATAATTTTGGTGCCGGCATAAGTGCCGTCCGGATCGACGAATGCTTCGTCGATGGCTTCTGCTTCCGGCGATTCATATGCCAGCAGCAGCTCTTCTGCCTTGAAATTCTCGAAAGTCACTGAATCGGCCACCAATAGAACATCCGCTTGTATATTGCCGCCTTGGTTCTCCGCTTGGATCTTTGAGACGACTTCTTCAGTACCTGAACGGAAAATGCTGACATCCACTTCCGGATTCTGTTCTTTAAAAGCATCCACCAAAGCCTGTGCATCCGCGTCCGGCTGAGACGTATAGAAATCAAGGGTACCGGAGACACCCTCTCCATTTTCTGCAGGTGCCGTTTCCGTCGCGATGTCATCTCCGCCGCACGCTGCTAAAAATGCTGCCAGGCACAATGATGCCGAACCAAAAAAGATTTTCTTCATATCAATTCCCCCTCATTTTTGTAACGGCCTTTTGTATTTATTATGTAAAGACTCTCTATCAGTATAGGGCTGAATTATGAAGCCTTTGTTAAGCTGGTATTAAGAAATATTATTTCGTGCTGGTAGAGCGCTTTCATTCCACATGATGCAGTACACACTCATGTTAATTCTGCTAGTTATTGCCTTATATAGCAACTATAATTTGTCCTGCGGGTGAGGTCAAATATAAGTTGAGGTATTATTCAGTTTTATACATGAAATATACTTCCTGTTTCCTGCATCAAATCCTTCTTCGTACAGAGCTTACTTGTCGAAGTATATCCGACACCTTCCTAAACACAACGGTGAAAAATGAAAGAAGTTCACTTTCTTCCATTATAAATATTCCCGAAATTAATGCAGATGGATTTTTCACCTGTAAAAAACACAAAAAAATAGCACCTCTTCCGTCTATCCAGGTATTTAAAACCTTGCGGAAGTGGGCTATTTCTGTGTTTTCCACTTAAATATCAGACTACTTGACTGCTTCTTTCTTGGCGTTCAATTGAGCCGACAGTTCCTGGAACCATTCTTTGTCATCGGTAGCGAGTGCCAAATCGATCAGGAAGCCCAGTTGTGCAGCATCTTTTGTATCGGACTGCGGAATGCTTTCCACTTGGTGCACTGACATAGGAATGGTCATACCGATCATTTCTTCGTTATCGCTTTCCACCACCGTAACGTTCACGGCTTCTTTAAGGACATTCATGGAATCGATGAAACCGATAATCAGCTCGTCGTGACGGGATTTGCCTTTCACCCAATCACTTGTTTTCAAAATCGTTTTATTCGTACCCATATCTATGCACCTTCTTTGTATTATTTATCAATCATTGATAGCGTTACAAATCCATTAGTACGGCTTACTCTCCCTGTTTCCCTAAACAATTAACGGCAAACACTATCTGCAGAATTTTTAAAAGCTTTTTCATAGCAGCACTTGCTTCAGAAGCTTTTATACGTGAAGAGAAATGCCGCTGACAAAACCTTGAAAACTTGCTGCTAAGTCCAATTCTACGGTTCTGTATCCGCTATTACAATTTATTTGCCTCATATTCGAGATAACTGAGATGAGCGAATGCTTTTTTTTGCTTACAGGTTTTCACTAATAGAGATAATGAAAAAGTTCTAATCCACTTGGAAGTGAATTAGAACTTTTCAATGCATATTCAAAATGTTTTATTGAAGATTTTTCAGCACTTTCGATAGTGGATAAATTCCGATGCTTTGGATGACCAAAGAAAGAAGAATAGCGGCGAAGGCTAAAGATACCAGAATTTGATCCTGCCCCGAAGCCGCTTCCTCAAGCCATAACAGCAAAGCAACCGACATAGCACCTTTAATCCCTGACCAGGCCGTTAAAGTGATCGTCGAAAAATCATTTTTGAATTCATGCCGCCACTGCGGCACACCGTAGATCAAAATTCCAATGACGATGAAACGGATGATGATTGCGAGCAGGAATATGATGATGGCAAGCCACCAGCCTGAAAAAGCCAGATACTCAGCCCCGCGGATTCCGATCAGAAGAAACAGGACAGCCAGCAATACCGGCGTCGTGATATCCCAGAACCCATCAAGTGATTCCTTTAAATTATCTTCTTCAATTTCCTTGTTCATTTCATAAGATACGAATATTCCAGCAGCAACAGTCGCCAAAACTCCAGACACTCCGATCGCTTCTCCTATATAAAATGCTCCGTATGCGCCGATTACACTCAATATGACCTGATACTTTTTGTCTGTAGTGAAACGAATTGTTTTGCTCATCAGCCAGCCGATCAGAACCCCAAGCAATATTCCTCCAATCGACACCAGTAAAAATACCGATATGAACTTGCCGACAGAAAAACCGCCACCTGTTTGGAACATGGTAAGGAATATGGTGAAAAAGACGATACTCGTACCATCATTGATCATCGATTCCCCTTCCACTACATCGGCAATCTGCTCTGCACCACTGCTCTCTTTCAGAATAGTTGTGACAGAAACCGGGTCAGTGGGTGCGAGTATTGCAGCCAGCAGGAAAGAGGCCGTAAAAGAAAGTGCAGTAAACAAAGTGCCTGCTAAATAAATAGATAGACCCAGTAAGAAAACAGTGGCGATCATACCAACCGTACTCAGAGTCAGAATAATCCCCGTATTTTCTTTTAACTGTTTTAATGGGAATTGATAAGCGGATGTAAAAAGGATCGCCGGGAGGAAGATATTAAAAATGATGTCTTTTGAAATATCGAAGCTCTCAAAATACGGGATGAATGACAGGCCCAGACCAATCACCACCAGTACAACGGGAACAGGGAAAAAATTCTTCTTGATATCGATTGTATAGACGATATAACCAATAAATAATAAGATGAGCAACTGATGTGTGAACACGGTGCCCCCTCCCCTCAAAACTGTATAGCCACTTCTATTTCTTTTAGCCCAAAAATAGATTCTCAAACTTCTCAAAATTAAACTGCAGCTGATTATATGTAGTTGAATTACGAAAAATAAAGCCTTTCAAGATGCAAAAAACACCTCTATCTTCGGCGCCACTGCAGCCATCGATAGGGTGTTTTTCTTAAACTTCTTTTATGATTGTTTGCAGGATACTAAAATCAAATCGACCAATTGACCAGCATACCTGCATGGGTCAAACCGCCGCCAAATCCATAGAGCAACAATTTATCACCGGATTTGATTTTTCCTTCCCGCACCCCTTTATCCAACGACAAAGGAATCGAAGCGGCAGAGGTGTTGCCGTAATACTCAAGGCTGTAGATGGTCCTCTCCAGCGGAAGTGCATTTCTGCTGCAGATCGACTCGATAATTCGCAGATTGGCGCTGTGCGGGATAAACCAATCCACTTGATCCTTCTCGAATCCCGCTTTTTCCATCAAAGCCTTCATCCCTTTTGGAACGGTATTGACCGCCCATTTGTAGACCTCGCGCCCATTCTGATTTACAAAACCGTTTACCGCCAGTTCATTCCCGAACATGCTGGTGGATAGATCCGTACAGTATAGATTATTGGCCAATTCCCCGTTCGTTCCCATATGGTATTCAATAAAGCTCGGTTTTTCTTCATCGTATTCCACAAGAACGGCACCGCCTCCGTCACCAAATAAAATACAGGTCGACCGGTCACTGTAATCCAGGATTTTGGAGAAAGTCTCCGCTCCGATCACCAAAATCTTTTTGTTCAAACCGGCTGTGATCAAACCGTTTGCCATATGAAGTCCGTAGGTGAATCCGGAGCACGCCGCGTTCAAATCGATGGCTCCAGTGTTTTTTATGCCGAGCTTTGCCTGTACAAGCGCAGAGACACTCGGCGTCTTAAAATCGGGTGTCATCGTACAGACGATGATCATGTCCACATCGTCAAGCGATTTCCCGTAGCGCTCCATTAAGTTTTCGGCAGCTTTGATACTGATATCACTGGTGAATTCAGTATCTGCAGCAATCCGTCGTTCTCTTATCCCGGTTCGTTGGACAATCCACTCATCGTTGGTTTCCACTAATTCCTCTAAACGGCGATTGGTCAACCTCTTCTCAGGCACATATGATCCGATGGCTGTAATTCTGGCTTTTGAAATGTTCATGTGAATCGCCCCTTCATGATGTTCTCGCCCTATTCTACCATCAACTATTAGTATTAGGTACTAATATAGGTGGTTTAAGAAATTTTTTTAAAAAACTAAAGCTTTTTGACATAGATGAATTGCAGAAACTCAAATCCCATCTTTTCTAGCAAAAATTTAGTAATCGTAGGAACAAATCTGTAATTCATCCGACTGTCGGCGTTCATTCAGCCATTGTTGAATTCAGATTGGAAGCATTCTGTTTGTTCTGTGCTCAAGTAAAGACTTTATTGTAAGCAGCTTGGGTCCTCTGTTGTGACGGCTTTCCTCCATTGTTTTGTCCAGCAACTTCAATCACAGCTGATTCTTCGTGTATTTCTTCTGGCTGAAAGGATATAATGGAACCTGCTACGAGAAAATTGCGAGGTGAAAAGGTTGAGAAGTGGAAATCCAAGTTTGAAAGCTGACTCATTCAAAAATTACAAAGACACCGATACCGGCCGGAGAATGACCATCCAGGGTACGGTCAACAAAACTTTCATTTTGCTTTTGCTGCTGCTCGTGACATTTGTCTACTCCTGGAATCAGTTCGTCGAAAGTCCGGGCAGCGTATTGCCGTTGATCCTAGTTGGAGCAATCGGAGGCCTTCTCATTGGCTTGATCACAATCTTCGTACCGAAAATTTCACCTTTTACAGCGCCGATCTATGCGCTGTTGCAGGGATTATTCCTCGGTGCAGTATCCGCCCAGTACGAAGCGCAGTATGGCGGCATTGTCTTTCAGGCAGTGCTGATCACAATTGGTGTATTGCTGAGTTTATTGCTCATTTATAAATCCGGCCTCATCAAAGTGACACAAAACTTCCGGCTCGGCGTTGCTGCTGCCACAGGTGCCATTTTCGTGGTGTACCTGATTTCTTTTGCGGGCAGATTTTTCGGCTTTGAAATCCCACATCTTCATGAAGCGACTCCGCTTGGCATTATTATCAGTGTGGTCATTGTCATCGTTGCCGCGCTGAATCTGGTATTGGATTTCGACTTTATCGAGAATGCAGCCGAAAGGCAAGTACCGAAATACTTCGAATGGTATGGAGCATTCGGCTTGCTGGTGACATTGGTTTGGCTATATCTCGAAATTCTCCGTCTGTTGTCCAAAATACGCAGCAGATGATCAGAAACGTCCTTCGGGGCGTTTTTTTACTTACATGACAAAAAAACGCATCCTGAAAACCAGAGAGGTTTCAGGATGCGGCTGTTCCACTTATTATTATTTTAAAACATTGCGTGTTTTTTCCATTTCATCGGAGGTCTTTTTTTCCATTTTATATTCCTTGTAACCACTGATAAACTCTTGGTAAACTTCCAAATATGTTTTTGTAGTGCGGTCCATTCTTTTTTCTTCCTTCATCATTACAGTCATCTCATTCATCCTCCTTGGTAGTGTTCTTCCTAATCATGGTTTATATGCGTGCAGTCCTAAGACTTTGAGCAAAGCTTCTTTTCTTTTTGTACTTCATGATTCTTCAGGGTATGAATTTCTCACTGGTGGATTCCCGGTGATAAGGCGTGATGTAAAAAAGGTCGTTCGGACTCCATTTGGATATGTGGTACAGGTTTTGGAAAACTTCTGGCGTAATTTCATAGCGCTGCAGGCCATTCGGCAACGCTTGGGCTTTAACGGGTGCCTGCTCCAGCTTCATCTCGTCGATATCAACCCATACCGTCTCAATTTCCGTCTGTTCGCCATTTTCTTTTCTGACGGAAACTTCTTTTGTCAGGCGAGCAAACAGGGTGATAAAGGCTGTTTCTTCTTCAATATGCACATCTTTGGATCTGAGAAAAAAATATTCAACCGCCTGTTCTGTCAATTGCACTTTCTGTCCCACACTTACTTCTCTCCTTTAAGCCAAGCAATAGCTCAAATTCCCCTATTCCTTACATTTTCTCAAGTACGCCAAGTGCTCCGGAAAGCCGTTCAGCAAAATCTTCGAAAGGTTCCTGTGAGGCTAATCGAAGGCAATGCATCCCACGTTCCATGGACAGCTTCTGTGAATAGCTTGTGGGAAATGAAATCGGATGCCCAATAAATGCTTTCATGAAAATAGGCAGTTCTTCGTGAAGCAGATAGACTTCCGCCTGATTAAACGCTTCCCGGTCATCGCTTGATATTCGGCTAAAAACATTCAGGTCCAGTGACCAGCTGACATATACATCAGGTCTTTTCTCCACTTGGATCGTCCGTTTCTTTGCCAACTGCCAAGCACCTTCCATGAATTCCATTTCTGAACCTAAAAAAAATTTTGTTTTCTTATTTTTTAATGCCAGTGAATCTGTTCCAATCATTTTAAACACCCCTTAAACTCTTTTCAACTAATCTTCTGGCTAATTAGACAGCGACCTAAATTACAATGTTTTTTTGCTTTTAACTGCTGATGGGCTCGTAAATAAGCAATGTTGGTTTATTGCATAAAATTCACGTGCTGATACATAAATATTCTGAATATTAAAATTACAATATCCAAATATAACACTTGGCATTTTATCTTTCTTCTTCTGTTAAAGTGAAAAATACAATAAAATAGCCGTTTACCAATGCTTTAAGACTATTGTATAAGCTAAAAAATGTAAAGCATTATAGAAAATTCTTTTAATTCAGAAAATATTTATATTATTCTTATATATTTTATTATTAAACTTCATGTATTTAAATTAATCTCAATGTATTATTACTCTTATCTTTTATCTTAATGAATGCGTATTTACCGCTTTCCAAAGATGCATTCATCTAAATGGGACTTCACATGGAAAACAGAAATAGCCGCCATATTATTGGGGTTTTCTAGTAATATAAAGTTCATTGACTACATGCTAGTCCGTTTTTTCAAATGCCAAAAGAGAGGATGCCTGTCTTTCTACATCCTCTCTTTTTAAGAATCCATGATGGGGTTTGTACTTCCTCAACTATTATTACTAAGAAATAAGTTTTCCATATCCGCAATGTTTTACTAAAATAAGGAAGATGCTAAATTTTTTTAATGATTTCACTTTGTTTTTTATATATTAGATACCCAGTGGATTTTCACCCTAAAGGTGTTTCCCCATATAATTTCCACAGCAGCGGAAATTTCTGTCGCAGAGCTTCTTCATCATCTTCTTCCCAGTCCAATTCCAAGTCCGGCTGTTCATAATCCTTCCCTGCCATCTCCCCATACAGATCCAGGTATGCCTCTTGATCTAAATCAGTCTTTTCTTCAAACGCCAGGCTGGCAGCGTAGAGTAAATCTTCAAATTCAGGCACGTCCTCCTCCAGTTCTTCCAAATATGGAATAATGCTTTCTGGATTGCGGATGGCTTCTTCATACGCTTCTTTTCCAAGGTACAGGAGCCATGCCCGGAAATAATCGAAAGAATCATCGGAACAACCGCACATGATGATAAAAGCTGCTGCCCATAAATCCGATGTATAGGATTTATGATACTGGTGGTTGAAATGCGTATCAAACCGGATAATGTCCTCCACCGATTTTCTGGCCAACTTGCCAACCAGCCATTCCACCTGCTCTTCCAAGTCGTCTCTTTTGTAATGCGCCATGTCCAGCAGTCCCCAAAACTGGTCTTCCGTCATCCCGCTTCCCCGGATTTCTTCTTCCTGCTTCTCAACCTCCTGGTAGCCTTTTTTCAACTTCGATTCAATCAGTCTATTCGCTTCTTTCAGGCACTGCTCTTCAGAAGAGAATTCTTTTGTGTTTATGGAGCCGCGAGTTCCGATTCTTCCGTAAGATACGATAAAGAGAGTGCCCTGAGCTTTTATTTTCCAGAATTTATTGGAGTAGGCGGTAATGCAAACCAGTGATTTTTCCATTTGAATTCCCTCTTCTATCTGAATTTTCGTTGACGCTATTCCCATGCTTAAATAACTAATTATTTAGTATTATTACAAAAATCATTCTATTTACTTTATACTTGTACACATGGCAATTATAGATGCTCTATTTACCGCTCAAGAAAGGAGGCTTATTTTTCTTCCGATAAAAGCATTTATTTCTTCCATGATTTATTATTTTAACCCGTTACCTGTACATAAGTATCGAAATCCCCTGAATTTTAGCTGTTCAGCTTGTTTTACATTTAACAGATGTAACCCAAACCTATGACAAGGAGTGATTCAATGAATCCAAAATCCCTGACATTATTATTAATCGTTTCTACTATGCTTCCACTCTTCTTGCTGGCCTGTTCTAGCGAGGATTCCAACGACGCAGAATCTTCCGGCGCTCAAGATACCCTCATCTTCGCCCGTGGCGGTGATGCCGTATCTCTGGACCCGTCAGAAGTGACGGATAACGAATCTGAAAACGTTGCTCAAAGCATCTTGGAAACATTGACGACGTTTGCGGAAGGAGAAACAGTAGTGGAACCGATGCTTGCGACCGAATGGACCGAATCGGAAGACGGCCTCACCTATACGTTCACCCTTCATGAAGGGGTTAAGTTCCATGACGGTACGGATTTCAATGCGGACGCGGTTGCCTTCAATTTTACTAGATGGATGAATGGCGGCGGAGATAAGTTTCCGATGTATGGAACCGTATTCGGTGGCTATCAAGGCGATGAAGCCCATAATATTGCATCCGTCACTGCCGTGGATGAATCCACAGTCGAAATCAACTTGAACAATCCTCAGCCGACGCTGTTGAAGGACCTTGCGCTTACTCCACTCTCTATTTCAAGTCCGGCAGCGATCGAAGAATCGGGCGATGATTATAGAAGCAATCCGGTCGGCACTGGGCCCTTCATCTTCCAGGAATGGCAGCCGAACGAACGGATAGTCCTGGAGAAAAATGACGATTATCGGATAGACGGGCTACCTAAACTCCAACAAGTGATTTTCCGTACGATTCCGGATAATTCCTCACGGCTCAATGCGCTGTTGAGCGGTGAAGTGGATCTCATCACCGGCTTGGATTCCGAGTCTTATTCGCAAGTTGAAGAAGATCCGGAGCTAGAGCTGTTTTCCCGTCCTCCCCTCAACCTCGGCTATCTGGGCATGACGTTGACGCACGAGCCATTCGACGATCCGCTCGTCCGCCAGGCGCTCAGCCATGCGGTGAATAAAGAAGCGATGGTCGAAGCGTTCTTCGGTGAAGGGGCGATTCCTGCAAAAAATGTAATCCCCCCAGCTGTCGAAGGGTATAACGACGACATCGAACCGTATGCGTATGACCCTGAGAAAGCCAAGGAGCTGCTCGCAGAAGCAGGACTCCCGGACGGTTTTGAAATGGAGCTTTATGCCATGCCTGTATCCCGCCCGTATATGCCGGACGGCGCTAAAGTGGCGGAATATCTGCAGTCCAATTTTGCAGCTATCGGCGTCGAAGCGGAAATCGTCACATTCGAATGGGCGACCTATATCGAAAAAGCGATCAACGGAGAAGCCGACACGTTCCTGCTCGGCTGGACCGGCATGAACGGTGATGCAGATAACTTCATCTATACATTGCTGCACGGCGACAATGTCGGATCCACCAACTCGACGCAATACGATAATCCCGAACTGAATGCGATTCTGGATGAAGCAAGAACCATTACCGACCAGGAAGCGCGCAATGAACTCTACAGAGAAGCGCAGGTCATTTTGCACGAAGATCCACCGATCATCCCGCTCGTCCATACCTCACCGTCTCTTGCAGGCAAAGAGAACATCACCGGCTTTGACCCGCATCCGACTGGACGTGTGATTACGACGGAAATCGAATTCGAATAAAATAAATGCGCATTAAACTGAATTACTTAAGATGGCCGCCAATTCGAGCAATGAATTGGCGGCCATCTTTCTTGCTTGAGAGCCAAACTCCTTACCAATTTAGAAATATTCAATTCTTTCACTTCAGTACCTTGTATTGAACACTAGCTGATGATATATTATTCATTAACTACTACTGTTTATTAAACAATAGCGAAGAAAGGAGTTGTGAGAAGTGAATATCCAATTTAAAAAAGGCGCATTGAATTTATGCGTGCTGGTTCTTCTCGATAAACAGGACCGCTACGGCTACGAGTTGGTTCAGAAGATTTCGAACCGGATATCCATATCGGAAGGTGCCGTCTATCCCCTTCTCCGCCGGCTGACCAAGGAAGGCTATTTCACCACTTATTTACAGGAATCGAGCGAAGGGCCACCAAGGAAGTATTATTCGCTCACAGAACTGGGCAGGACATACCTGCAGGAACAACTCGACGAATGGAAAAGCTTCACGGATGGGGTCAATAAACTAATTGAAGAGGGTGTGCAAAATGACTGAAAACCAATTTCTATTGGAACTCGAAACGGCTTTGAAACAGCTACCGCAAGAAGAGCGCAACGATATTCTCCAGGACATCAGAGAGTATTTTGCGAACGGCAAGGCAGATGGCAAGACTGACAATGATATCGCAGCGGAACTAGGTTCACCAGAGGCCATCGCGAACGAACTGATCGAGTCTTTTGATTTCAGCCAAACGGACTTCCCTGCAAGCATGAAAGATTTGACAGAAGATGAATTCGATAAAGTCGACATCCAACTCGACAATGGCACCTTGTTCATCTCACCTTCCGAAGACGGCAAAATGCATACGGATATCACCGATAAAAGCTACCGGCAACAGCTGTCCGTCGATATCCTCGACCGTACACTGGTCATTACGTTAAAAGAAGAACCAAGAAAATGGGGCATCTTCAGTTTTACGGCGAACATGAAATCCCCGACACTCAAGGTACTGCTGCCGGATAAATTCTACGAAACAATCGAAATTGCGTCAGACCATGGCAGCATCAACGGGAATCGTCTCCAAAGTACGCAAATCAAAGCGGAAACCGATAATGGACACATTTCATTGGAACACTTGAGCGCGGGTGAATGCGTCGTCAAATCAGATAATGGAGAAATCGATTTGAAGTCCATCCAAGCCAAAAAACTGAGAGCCAAAACCGATAATGGCCAGCTCAAGCTGGAGGATATGCAAGTAAACGAAGTACATGCCACATCCGACAACGGCGCCATCGTCATGAAAGAAATCGAAGGCAATGTGCGCGCAAAAACCGACAACGGACGCATCCACCTAGTGACTGCCGACATCGAGCGGAACATTGCGCTTGAAACCGACAATGGACCCATTCTCCTTGAAACACAGGTTGAGCCGAAAAATGCGACCATCCAGGCAAAAGTGGATTGGGGATCGATTTCCGTATTCGGGCTGAAGAACAGAAAAAGCATCTTCGGAAACGGAAATCATATGGTAGACCTGCAATCGGATAATGGCAGTATTACCGTACAACTTGTCTAACGAACAGAAGAAGCTGTCCTGAAAGCCTTTTCCAAGGCATTCAGGACAGCTTTTTTAATTTTTCCAGTTTCCCCACAAATGGTTCTGCTACAGACTACATGGATTGGGGTTTTTAAGCACCCGGCCGCAATTCCTGGCGGTTCACCCACTCACGGACCATCTCCACATACGCTTCAGGTTCTTCTATTCCCGGCATATGGGAACTGTTTTCAAACACATGGAATTCACCGTCTTGAACCAGTCCCGCATAATACTCCGTCGCTTCAGGACTGGCTGCATCAAATCGGCCGCATGAAAACAGTGTTGGAATTTCAATTTCAGACAAGCGCCCAGTCGCATCAAAGTTCTTTAACGTTCCGGTGACGGTAAAGTCAGAAGCCCCCCACATAAAGTTGTAAATTTGATGATTCAGCTGTTCCATATCTTCCTCCATCTCTTTTGGCCACGGATCAACGCGGCACATATGGCGTTTATAATAAGCCATTATCGCCTGTCCATACTCTTCCGTTTCCGTCGTTTGGTTCCGCTCGCTCTTTTCAATCGTCTCTTGGATTTCTTGCGGGAATTGCTTTAAGTAATTCCGCTGGTCCTGCTCCCATCTCTGCGCATCTAACACCGGTCCGGAAAAAATAACGCTGCGGACGCCTTTAGGTTTTTTGAACAAATAAGAAGCGACCAGCATGGTCCCCCACGAATGGCCCAGCAAATGAAACTCTTTCAGTTCAAGCGCCTGAATAACTTGTTCCAACTCCTCCACAAAACGCTCCACTGTCCATAAAGCGGTATCTGTGGGGCGATCCGATTTGCCGCATCCAAGCTGGTCGTAATGGATCACCGGCCGGTCTGTTCCCAATTGGCGGAGCGGATCACTATCACTGCTTTTCGATCCCGGTCCCCCGTGCAGCACCACTAACGGGATGCTGGGGCCATTTCCGCTGATCCGGTACCAGACATTTCCCCCAGTAACAGGGATAAATCCTTCTTTGGCATTGTCCATAATTACCTTCCTCCTCTATTTGAAAGCTATATAACTACTATTTCCTTTCCCGACAAATAAACTCCTCTTTTAGAGAAATAACAGAAAGCTACGCAAATCCTTTTTTCACCGGAACTATTTTTCCACTGAAACGTACATACTGTTATCCGATTAAAGGAGGAATTCTTATGTCCAAATACTCCATTCACCAGTTTGTACAGAAAACACAGCAAGACGAAAGCGCACGTGAATTTTTTGAACTTGAGACGGATCGACTTTTGGAAGTGAACTTGAACGGCTTGGTCTGGGCTAAAGCCGGGTCCATGATTTCTTATGAAGGAAACATCAAATTTGAGCGGGAAGGCATGCTTGAGCATGGGCTGGGGAAATTCGTCAAAAAAGCCTTCAGTGGCGAAGGCGCACAGCTGATGAAGGCAAATGGAAACGGGAAACTTTATATTGCGGATCGGGGCAAGAAAATCACCATTCTGGATCTGGAAGGCGAAAGCATCTACATTAACGGAAACGACCTGCTCGCATTCCAGGACGGCCTGAATTGGGACATCAAACTCATGCGCCGCGTAGCCGGGATGATGGCAGGTGGCCTGTTCAATGTCCGCCTGGAAGGACATGGACTTGTCGCGTTCACTTCCCATTACGAGCCGCTTACTTTGCTCGTCACGCCTGACAGACCGGTATTCACTGACCCCAACGCAACAGTCGCATGGTCGGGCAGCCTCGAACCGGATTTCGTCACCGATATCCAGCTGAAAAGCCTGTTTGGCAGAGGCAGCGGTGAATCGGTGCAGATGAAGTTTTCCGGCAACGGCTTTGTCGTCGTACAGCCTTTTGAGGAAGTTTATCATGCGCAGCAGAGCTGATTTCAATTTAAACACTCCGCCAGTTGCCATGATCCGGCATCTGGCGGGCTTTTTTGTCCATCATTGAATCTAAATTTTAATACAACCAAAAAAAGGATGGGATTAGTATGAGTAATAAAGATTTATACCGAAAGTGGATGGAAGCTTGGAATACAGATATCTCCTTAATCGATGAAATCGCACATCACGAATGCATAGTGCATCAGGCAAGAACTGATGGGAAGGATTCAAAAAGATACAGTGGTCCAGAAGCGTTGAGAGATGTAATTTTGTCGGGAACTTATTTTTTTGATGAATATCAAATGTCATTAATTGTTGAACCGATTGAAGAAGGAAACTATATTTCTGCTCGCTGGAATTTCACAGGAAAATATAATGGAAAAATGGATGGAGTAACTGTTGATAGAGGGAAAGAGATTTCATTTGATGGGACTGATATTTTTTATATAGAGAATAAAAAAATCAAAGGCTATTGGGTTTCTTCTGATGGAGTTGATTTTATGAAACAATTAGAACTAATATAGATAATCAATTCTGTTGAACAAAAAATAAAGTGAAATGAACTAACAGAACAGCTTATTGAATTTAACATTTTTTAGTGGAATCATTTTTGTGATTAAGCTACTTCTAAAGTGAGATTTTTTCATAAAAAAGAAGCCAATAACTGACTCCGCTTTCTTGCTATAGTTGCTGATAAATTGACCAAAACAGAATTCAACGTAAAATCTTTTCAAGGATAGCCAGATTTTCTTGGAGAAATGAAGCATTTTTTTCAACACCTCGACGTTTGCTCCACCCTATACTATTAAAGGCATCTACAAATCGATAAAAAGGCAATACAACTTCCAAGTCAATCAGGGGTCTAATGCTGTTATAACCGTCTTGAAAAGCGTTATATAAAGTGGAATCAAAGCGTAAAAAATCACGATATAATTTAGTGAAATCAACTTCTGTTGAACCGAATCGTACACTTTCAAAGTCGATCATGCCTGAAACCTGTTCCCCATCTACAATGATGTTGGCAGGCCGAAAATCCATATGGACAAAGCTTGGACCGTCTGGAGAAGGAAGCTGGTTTTTCATGTCGTTAAATTTCTCTATGCTTTGATCATACAAATCTTTATCCAAAATCTCTCTCACGTCTTCTGCAAAACTGTAGAATTGATTCTCGATAAATTTTATCCAGTTGGAAAATTCATTTTTTATACTCGCTGTTTCTGTTTTAGCAGCCGGCTGAATGCTGTGCAGCGTAGCCTGTAAAACCCCGACTTGAAATGCAACTGCCGGTGAAGACTTCTGCGTCAATGGCTTTCCTTTCAACTCTGACAGCAAAAAAGCGCCTGGACATTCTTCATTACCCGACCAAAAGTCTAACATCTTCGGAACTAAAACTTTGCCTTCTAAGATTTTATAAGCTTCTAATTCACGTTGATATTTCAGTTTTGTATAAGGAATTTTCACATAGACATTCTTACCATTAAGCAATTCACATTTATACACCGTTGAACTAAAGGAATCTTCAACTTCATAAATTGCTGCTGTTTGGATACCGAACTGTTCGAGAACATCATTTAACATATAATCCTCTACTTTCACATCAAATTATTTCGTTTTCTAATCATCATTCTTTCGTGTATCAGACCTTTATTTCACCTATAGTCTGTACAAAAAGCAACCTCAAGCAAATACTCCAATTCACCTTAATTAAACTCTTCTGCCACAAATACGATGTTATTAAAATCAGGATCGGCTGTTGAAGTGAGGACAAAACTTTTAGGTCATTGTATTTACTTTGAACCCTCAAGGTTCCTTTTAGCAGATAAGTAAATACCAATAGTTTCTTTTATTGCTAAGTCTATATAATCCAATACTTGTTTCAATGTATATACTTCCAACTCTTCTTTTAAGTCATCTTCAGTATAGGCAAAGTCCAGTATCGCTTCTTCTTTAAATTTCTGCAGATTCTCCGACTCGATTTCAATTATGTTGTTTTTAGGAATCGGAACATTTTTCAATTCATTCTCAAGGTTCCCGCACCCAAACCATTCAATCAATTGACCGTTTAACTTCCTAAAATCGTTATGCCACCTATCAAGCAGGCCAGGATCCGCATCTACGCGGTTCTTGAAATTGTTTTTAAAATATACCTCTTTCATCCAAACATCGTCGGAAATCAAATGCGTTAAATATCCTAGTTCATAGTCACTTTGAATTACTGAAAGGTATTTTTCGGTGAAACGATTATAGTTCACTCGTCTTGTTCCATTCTCTAAACTTCCCTCTAGAAAATGGGATTCCGTTTTGTTTTCTCTTGTTAAAGCCGCATCCGGTGCAATTCCTCCTAAAAGGAAAGTCTGCTTATTTTCAATCGACAGCTTTTTGGAAACTTGATCCGCTATGATTAAATGCATGATTCGTGATCCCAACAGGATTCCCTCCTTTAACTTAAAGCTATTCTAATAGTACTTCTCGATATTTTGGCAAAGACATATCTTTTTTAAACGTCTATCTTCAGTTTCATAACACACCAACTCATGCCCTATATTTTTTCTTACCTTCCAATTTTATACTTTCGCTATCCGCTAAGAAATTCCTCTTTTTACTTGCCATTCAAGGCTCTCGTTCTAGCTTGAGATTTTAAATCGTTTACGATATGGCCTTTTTGTAATAATGGATCCCCTCAGGCCGTGCTCTTTATAAAAGCAAAGCTATACATGGGCAACGATTGTTCTTTTCTCTTCAACCTTTTTAACTTCAAACTAAGCTTCAACATTACTTTTTCCGATCCATAGTTTGCTTCGGAACATAAATTTGCCATAGAAAAACTGCATTTCCGTCGTCAGCAGTGCCAAACAACGAAAATGCAGTTCAAAATGGATTTCTTTTAAAAATCTCACATAGCTTTTTTATTAATCCATAATTGCCCAGTAGGCAGGTTTCACTTTATAATCGCGGCCAAAAACAAATGGTGCGTCCACACCGACGCCATCATTGTATTCTTCAGCACGATCATTCAACCAGGTATGGTCATCTGCAATGCCCCAGAATGTGACGCTGCTGATTTTGTCATCCAGTCTTTCATATAATTCAAACAAGTCATTATAGCGTTCTGCCTGCGCTTGGAAACGGTCTTCAGGGATTTCGCCATAAGTTGGATAAGCCGGTCTTGGCGGCCAGCCGTAAAGACTGATATCCAATTCCGTAATTTGATTGTCTAATCCAAGGCTCGCAAACATGTTGATGGAATCCTCGGTTTCCTGAAGGGAAGGCCAGCCTAATTGAATGTGCCCCTGATGTCCTACCCCATCAATCGGTACTCCATCAGCCAATAAGTCTTTAACAAGATTGTATAAATCTGTCCGTTTTGGTTCTACTTCGGTATTGTAATCGTTGATGTAAAGCTTAGCATCTTTGCCGGCATATCTTCTGGCAGTCTCAAAAGCGACTTTGATATAATCAGTTCCTGTCAATTGGTACCATTGAGATTCTCGAAGGCCGCCTCCGTCATCGATGGTTTCATTGACCACATCCCATGAATCGATGTCATTTTTATAGCGTTTGACTATTTCTTTCACGTGCTTTTCCACACGTTTAAGAACAATTTTTTTGTTTTTCTCACGTTTCTTGGCATCCGTTTCATCAACCATCGGCTTGCCGTTATTATCTAGGAAGAACCATTCGGGGACTTGGCTATGCCAAATTAGCGTATGAAAACGGACCTCCATATTATTTTCTTTCGCAAACTTGACGATTTTATCTGCTTCTTCAAAATTGAATTTCCCTTCTTCAGGCTGGATTGAAATTGGCTTCATCACATTTTCAGCCACAATGCTGTTGTAGTGATGCTTCAGCACTTCTCCGCTTTCACCTTCAAGCTGAAACGGCTCCACCGCAGCGCCAATTGCAAAGGAATCCTCGTATCGTTCATGGATCGGATCAACGTCCAAAGCCTTCAGGGAATCTTCAGCATTTGCGGAACTATTCAGTCCTGCAGGTAATAAGAGGGTCAAAGCTAAGCCGGTGATTATGGGTTTACGTAGAACTTTCAGCATTTCTATCTCTCCTTTTTACTTCGTTTTTTTAAAAAAGGTCTTCAGAAATCTCCAATCCTACCTCCTGTCTAAAGTTTTAAGATTGCAATTCATCAAAAGAAAGCGTTTTCATTTGCAAACTTAACGTGATTATACCAACGAAATGTTAGTTTGTGCATTACATAAACTAAGTTTTCAGAGTAATTAATCAAAAGGGTTATATAGTAACAGAAAACTGAAAATGGAATTTTAAAAATAAATTGACTATGTAGTTCGAAAATACTGTTTTAGGAATATAAACCCACTCAACCTTTTACCATGTAATTTATGTAGATTAAAATGATTTTACAGTAAAGCGCAGTTGCCGATTCAACTAATTTTTTTGAATGGTTCAGACATAATCACTGCAAACCATCCGGATTTCAATAAAAATGGGAACTTGTTTTCAACAAGTTCCCATTTCTTATATAGAATTTAATAGTTAATTTTCAGAACCGGTTTAATGACTGACCCATTCTCCGATTCTTCAAAAGCCTTATTGATTTCATCAAATTCAAAGAATTTTACCATTCGATCGTAAGGAAATTGTCCATTTTTATAGTAAGAAATCATTTCCGGAATGAATGTTTGTGGACTTGCATCACCTTGACTGGTCCCTGTAATACTTCCGCCTTTTAATGCCAATGCTTCCAAAGGTATAGAAAGGTTAAAATCAGTAACGACAGTAACTATTTTCCCAAAAGTATCCAATGAGTCGATTGCCTGTGCAATCACTATATCGACTCCGGTCGTATCAAGAACGTGCTGTACTCCTGCCCCAGTAATTTCTTTAATCTTTTCCGCAACATCGACACCCTTGCCACTTTTTATAGTAGCTGTTGCACCCAGCTCTTCAGCCAGTTCTAAGCGATTTTCATGAAGGTCAATTCCAATAATGTTTTTACAACCTGCAATTTTAGCAGCCATGATCGCACTTAATCCTACGGCTCCGACACCAAATACCGCAATAGAACTGCCTGCTTCTGGCTTCAGCACATTCAAAACACTACTAGCTCCGGTTTGCAGGCCACAACCTAGTGGAGCCGCCAAAGCTAAATCCATACCCTTATCAATTTTCACAACATTCCTTTGGTTGACGAGTGAGTATGTTGCAAATGAAGACTGACCAAAGAACCTGGAAACCAATGTATTCGTATCTGGATCTATGTGGCTATTGAGATTAAGTTCACCATAATACCTGCAATGTGCAGGGTGACCGCCTATGCAATTATCACATTTTCCGCAACTTGCAAATGAAACAACCACATGATCTCCTTTTTGAAGTTCAGTGACTTCAGATCCGATCTCTTCAACAATTCCGGCGCCTTCGTGGCCCAGAACTGCGGGTGGATCGACCATACCGGTGTCTCTCCCTGAAACATCCGTATGGCATATTCCGGAGGCTGCTACTTTTATTAAAACATCTCCCGAACCCAGTTCCGGCAATTCAATATCAGTGATTTCAAACGCTTGCCCTGTTTTTGGCGTGACTGCAGCTTTAATTTTCGTCATACTATCCTCTCCTTTTGTAAGGTTTGTCTAGGGGTAATACACATAAGCTTGAGCCCTGTTTTGTTTGTAGTATTCGAAGAAGCACAGGAATCAAGTAAAATAGCAATCAGCTCCAGCTCCTTCTCTTCCCGCCATCCTCATTATTCAAACGTTCTATAAGTTAAATACCGCATCGGTTTACCTTTTAATAGGCCTATGATTGTTCAATTTCATAATTATTAGATTGAGTCTCAGCAATAATAGATGATGATATACTAACTAAAAAACATATCATTTTGAAATCGTAAATACTGGAATTTTTATTGATAAAAAGCGATACGATGGCAAGCAACAGCTGTTTTCATGAATTAGTGAAGGCTAAAAAAGTTTAAATAAATTGGTGGAGATGAACTTGTTCATGAATCATAAAAAACAGATAAACACATCTTCTGATAAAGATATTTCTACTTTTTGGTTTCCAGGGCGCTGGGTCGGTGGCCTTTCCTTAATTATTGGGCCGCTCCTAACCCTTGGACATGCATTGAGAACTGTAGAGATCATTCTACAGTTCTTTTCTTATTGACCGGGGCATGAACTACTTCTGTGAAATCGTGATCTGCAAACTGTTTTTTCTTACGATTAGTCAATAGATCTCCAAGTAGAAAACAAGTAATTAATCCAGGGCATCTCGGAAAGTCCGAAAAGACGCTGACAGTTATTTTTACTCTTTCATAACTAA
The DNA here is from genome assembly GCF_947501725.1 of uncultured Planococcus sp. Classification (NCBI taxonomy): domain Bacteria; kingdom Bacillati; phylum Bacillota; class Bacilli; order Caryophanales; family Caryophanaceae; genus Planococcus; species uncultured Planococcus sp. Next base: position 43,070 of record NZ_CANMXD010000004.1, read on the forward strand.
TACAGAGACATCTTTCCAACCATAAGCTACATCATTAACTATTTTCCCTCCAAACTCGCTCGTCTTACGAAGATATTCCTTTCCTCCGAGCCGTTTATAGAAACCAAGTCCGGATTCATTTTGTTCCATTACCCACACCATTATGGAATCAATGTCTCTTTCAATAAAATGCTTCGCAATAGTTGAAACAAGTTGTCTTCCTATGCCTAATCCTCTGCATTCCGATAATAGATAAAGTGAATATAATTCTCCATTAAAATTTTCATCATTAAGACTTTTACCTGATGCAAAGCCGATAATTTTTTCTGCATCATTCACTGCAACAAAAATAAAAGGATCTTCTTCACTGTTTAAAAAATCAAGCCACTTTTGTTCTGCTTTTTCATAGGATAATTTGTCTAAGTAACTGTCTGGGACTAATCCTTGATAAGTCGTCTTCCAACTTTCAACGTAAACGCTTGCTATACCTTTACTATCTTCTTCATTTGCTTTTTTAATTTTCAAACTATTACCTCCAGTAATGCACAATGTAACTATTTTAACCTATTTTGACGCAATATATTTGCGGAAACAAGAGCAACAATCATTTTAAGAATTGAAGTCTATGCAAAAAAGGCTCGGGATAAATTACCGGAACCTTTCTTCTTCGTCCTATAGGAATGACACCTTATTTCCCTGGCAAAACCGCTTTAGCAGAAACCAACCCAGTCTCCACCAACTCTTCCCAAAAAGCAGCGGGAATAGATGTCTTCATCGCCTGCAGGTCTTCCTTGATGCGGTCCGGCCGTGTCGAACCCGTTACCACTGCTTTCATTGCAGGATGTGCTGTCGAAAACTGCAGCGCGGCATCTTTCAAGTTTACACCGTGATTGTTTGCCACATCATTGAATCGTTCGACTCTTTTTTTGATGTCAGGCGTGATTTCCTGGTAATCAAAATAATCTCCGCCGAGCAATGCACCCGAGTTGAATGCTGATCCGATTACGAGTCCGCCTTCTTTTTCCTGCGCGAGCCGCATCATCCGTTCCAAGGAACGCTCATGTTGAAGCAGCGTGTATTGTGTAGCGGACAAGCTCAAGTCCGGATGGGATTCTTCCAGTTCAAGCGCTACTTCAATCGGGGTAGTTGTATTGACACCAAGTCCCCACGCTTTGATCACGCCTTCGTCTCTGAGGCGATCCAACACCTTAAATGCTCCTTTTCGCGCTTCATCGAACTTCGTGATCCATTCATCCCCAAGAAAATCCGGCGAGAGGTCATGCACAAAAACCATGTCCAAGCGGTCTGTTTTTAAACGCTTCAGGCTGTCTTCAATCGATTTGAGTGTGCCTGCTTCCGTGTAATCCGTTTGGATCTTATTCTTGCGGCCATGCTCAAACAGCCCCTCTTTTTCTTCCTCTTCGTCCAGTATAATCCGGCCGACCTTCGAACTCAGCAGGAAGTCATCACGCTGATAGGAAGACAAAACTTCACCGAGCCTCATTTCAGCCAATCCTGCACCATAAAACGGCGCCGTATCAAAATAGCGGATGCCTTCTTCCCATGCCGACTGGATCGTCTGCATCGCTTCGTCTTCCGGAACTGCTCTGAACATATTGCCAAGCGGCGCTGTGCCGAGTCCCAGTTTGTTTTTTATAGTCAATTCGTTTTTCATTTATGGACACCTCTTCTGAAATAGATTTGGTACATATCATCTATAAGTATCTACCCGCTGGGTAATTGGCTAAACTGGCACAGTGCTTTTGCATGTCAAATCAAAAAATAGCCCCTGTGAGTCTTCACTTTACAGGGGCTATTCCAAAAGTTCCCTAGTTCTTTTTCATGATGCAACGACTCTACATTAGCGGGCCAAATTTTTCAGAATGCTTTGCCACCCTTGGCGCTGAAGATGCAAATCGTTTTGCTGTTCTGCCTCGAAGCGTTCTTCAATCAAACAGCCATAAGGTTTCTCAAAGATATCGATTCGCACGTTGCGCCCGTCACCCAACACAAAATATAATTTTTTGCCTGGTTCAATTTCCGTATAAGTACCCCAAAAATCAAAAGACTCACTGCCGTCCTTTGCAGACATTTCGTAGTGGAATTCGCCTCCGAAGGCTAAAGTATTTTCAGCGTTTGGACAATGCCAATCGTCGCTGGCGTAATTCCAAGACATAACTTTTTCAGGCGTGACAAGCTTTTCCCAAATTATCTCTGGCCGATTGCGCGACTTTTCGCGAAGGGTTATGACCTTCCCTAAATCTCCACTGGTTTCAAGCCGAGTCGCCATGCGGTCAAAAGATTTTCCCCAGTTCTCTTTAAACTCTTCGGCTTGTCCCTCCGGCAAATCTTGCTCAACTTCAAAAATACATGTGCCATCTGCCTGCGGAATAAATCGATAATTCTCGAAGGCTCCTGACCATTCTCGAGCCAAAGGGGAATCATAGTCATCGGCGCCATCCATCACCACGCCCACGTGCTTGATCGAAATAAACTCTGGCCACTGACTTTCTACAATTTCCGATAACATGCCATTTTCCATCCCATTTTCATCTTCCGCCACAAAACGAATAGCGCTGCCCTTAGTCCACTCCCCATAAAAGGTTGATCCTTCAGAGAACGTTTCTGTCCAAAAACGATAATGATCCGGATCAACCACAAGTTCCCAAAGCAGTTCTGGACCGACATCAAAAGCCCTTTCAAGGTGAATTCTAATCATGATTTTCTCCCTTCTTTCTCATGGTAATTGCACATTTGGCTTTTTCATGACAACACTTCCTGAATTGTTGGTTCATTGCAGTCCAGATCAATTTATCATATGGCCTGTGCCAAAGAGACGTTCACTTCTGTGCACCGTAAGCGGCATATAATTCCGAGAACTTGGACTTTAGTAAGTTAAGTTATGCTTTAAAAATGATTGTCCGATATGATTCCTTAAACTCAATTATACTACTGAGAAAAAATAATTTACAGACTGCTTACCCAGAATGTCTGCCTTGCACTGTTACATACCAAGGGAGGGAAATGGGAAAGGCATTCAGATAAGGAAAAACAGCAAGCAGACGAATGTAGGATTTATTGATGATGGAGACTGCTTCGGCAAAGAGGTGGCCGTTGTTAAAAAGTTAAGCACTTTATAAAAAGCAAAAAAGGACCAATTAAGGTCCTTTTTCTATCACGAAAAATTTTTCATATCTGCAGATTGTCTTTAGCGTGCTTTATAGACTTAAATTTTAGGACAAAGCCAAAACAATCTCTCTTTCTTTGTCGTCTATTTTTTGGTCTTCCCTATCCAAAGACACCAATACTTTATTGAAGCGAAGGCTTCTATCAGCCATTCCTTTGAAATATTCACCAACTTCATCAATGGTGATTTTATGGGAAATCATAGACTTGAATTCAAGTTCTCCTTTAGCCATAAAATCCAAGCTGGCCTTCCATGCAATTCCTGGATAAGGAGCTGAGTAGGAATTCCAGGATCCTTGAATCTTAAGTTCCCCCCGCATAATGTGATCCATCGTTTTTTCTTCCAGGTCTATACCGGTATGAGTGATTCCTAAAAAGATCACTCTCCCTTTTTTCTTAGCCGACAAGATGGATTGTTGTTGAGTGATGGAGCTGCCTGCAGTTTCAATTACGACATCTGCTCCTAATCCTGTATTTTTTATGATTTCTTCCACCGGATTACAAGATTTAGCATTGAATGTAAAGTTCGCACCGAGCTCTTTTGCCTTAACAAGCTTTTCTTCAAAAATATCCACCGCAATAATCTTAGCTGCGCCAAATATCCTTGCCCACTGGATTGTCAGCTGTCCAATAGGTCCACACCCCATCACGACCACTGTCTCACCGGGTTGTATGGCAGCTTTTTGCACCGCATGATAGGCAATTGTTGCCGGCTCTATCCCAGCAGCTGTTTCAAAATCTATACGATCATCGAGTTGCAGCACATGATTTTTAGGCGCTTTTACGTATTCTGCAAATGCACCATCACTTCCTGTACCAATAATAGTGTAATCATCACAAAGTCCGTAATTGCTTGATAAACAGTATTCACATTTATTACACGGAATGAGCGGTGCAACTACAACGCGATCTCCAACTGCAAGATGGCCAACATTTACGCCTTTCTTTTCCACTACTCCAGCAAACTCATGCCCCAGTATAAGCGGATATTTCCGGGCGCCATGTGACATGGCACGCGGAACATCTGAACCGCAAATTCCACAATACTTAACTTTTATCAATACCTCATCGTCATTAATTGAAGGGATATCTACAAGTTCGGTGTGAAATTCACCCAGTGAATGCAATACGGCCGCTTCCATTTTCCCATCCATTAAATCCCGTCCTTTTCACCAAGGGTCTGTAAAACTATATGATTACTTCACTTCAATAGAAGCAATTATTTTCCGATTAATCAGAAGCTCCGTTTGTCCAGGAAAGCCAAAAACAGGAGTTCCTTCTTCGCTCCAAAGTAATTGTTGTACACGGGCATGACGGTAATGGTCATACAGTGGATTGCCTTGGATTTCTTTATAAGGACGGGCGTGATAGACAAGCAAATCAGTTTCTCCGTCTTCTGCTACCGTAAAACTATTATGGCCAGGTCCATATTCTTCTGTTTTCTTATTTGATGTAAACACAGGTTCAGTCGATTTTGTCCATGATTCCGGATCCAGCAAATCACTATCGGCATCAGCCGTTAAAAGCCCCATAACATACCGGTCATCCGTTGCACTTCCCGAATAGGAAATGAATACTTTACCATTTCTGCTGATAAAAGCTGCACCTTCGTTTACAAAAAAGCCTTCCTGCTCCCACTCAAACTCTGGGGTTGATAAAAGCACCTGGTCGTTCTTTATCGACCATGGATTGCTCATTTCGGCAATGTAAAGATTTGAAATGGTGTCTTCCTCAACTTTTTGAGCCCAAACAAGATAACGTTTTCCATTATGCGCAAACGTCGTCGCATCCAATGAAAAGCTGTTAAAGTCCGTATTGACTTGCCCTTTTTCGCTCCACTCGCCTTCAAGCGGGTTCTCAGTCTCACACTCTAATACATAAGGCCTGATTGCCCATATGTCATCAATATCTCCAGCGGCATAATGGATGTACCATTTCCCATCAATATAATGAATTTCCGGTGCCCATATATGCAGAGACATGATGCCTTTTTCACGTTTAGTCCATATGACCGTTTCTTCTGCTTCCGTCAGGCCTTCGATTGATTGGGACCGCCTTAAAACAATGCGGTCATATTCAGGATAAGAACCTGTGAAATAATAATATCCGTCCGTATGTTTATAGATATAAGGATCAGCTCTTTGTTCGATGAGGGGATTAGGATATTCCAAAAGCTGTAGTTGTCCATGAACTTGGAACTTACCGGCTTCATTGTAATAATCCGTTAAAGACTCCTCCCATTTCACGGGAACTGATGCCTTATCACCGCTTTCAAATTCCACAAGGATATTTTCAGGTAAAACTGGTTCACTCCCGATGCGGGTTGTTATGACCGGTTCTTCAATCTTCAGCATCTGCAATCTCTCCTGTTTTTGTAATCTATTTCTTTTTCACTTTCTAGCAAAAGCTTTACGTTTTTACTTGTAACTTATTCAAAACTTGGGACGATAACCAGTACCACATACAAATAAATAAACTGATCGAGAAAAAAGGAATAATCCCTGGGTATGTGAGTGTCAGGTAGACTATTGAAAACATGACAGAATATATGGCGATCGTATAGTGAATTTTAACCAACCCGACGATTAACGCACTTTTCAGATGTTTAAACCATTGATTTTCAAATTGAATAAACAAAGGAAATGTCCAAGCGACTATAATAAGGTAAAAAAAAGTAATGAAATAGAAACCGAAAATCGTTCCAATCCATACACCATCATCAGTACCTTCGATAATCTTATAGTTAAGGAACAAGACCGCTCCAATTGAGGACAATGTCCATCCGATTTTGTTGGCATCTTTAAAGACTTCTTTATAATATTGCTTAAATAATTGCCTAGTAGGAATATCATGTTCTCCATCGAGCCATCTCTTCATTACTCTCAAAGCGGCAGCTGTTGCCGGGAATATTCCAAGTACAAAGAACCCACGGGCTGTATAGAAAAACCAGAATAAGTTTAAAACCACAAACCTGGTTACCCACTGAAGAATTGAATCTAGTGATGTGACTATCCCTTTGCCATTCATACTGCCACTCTCCAAGTTAAGAAATTCTTTCTATCCTTTAACGCCACCAACTGCCAATCCAGAAATAAAGAAGCGCTGGAAGTATATAAATAACACGACGATCGGAAGAATCGTCATAACAGACCCCGCAATCAATACATCGTAATTATTGCCGTATGGCGTAAGCAATGTCGCAAGTCCAACCGGCAACGTAAACATACTGTCCGACCTTAAAACCAAAAGCGGCCAAAGGAAGTTATTCCAGCTGTTCAACCCTTGTAAAATCGCCATAGCTGCGAAGGATGGCAGCATCAAAGGCATCATGATTTTAAAGAAGATACCGTACTCTGTAGTTCCATCCATTCGGGCAGCGTCCATCAATTCTTTGGGAAGCCCAAGTGCATATTGCCGAAAGAAGAACACGGCGATCGGTGCCACAATCAATGGAAGCATTACCGCAAAGTAGGTATCGATAAGCTGCAACGTGATCATCAATTTATATAACGGCAACATCAAAATTTCAAATGGCACCATGATGATGAATAGCACGAGTGTGAATATGAAGTTTTTTCCTTTGAAATCATACATCGCCAATGCGTATCCCACCATTGAGGAAAAGAAGAGGGACAAGAAAATCACAAGTGAAGATACGATTAAGCTATTTGCGTACCACTGCCAGTAGGAATCGGCTTGAGTGAAAATGAAAATATAGTTGCTTAAGCTTAAATCGCCTAGATCAAACGTCAAGCTCATTCCGCTCCGCATCAAATCTGATGATGGACGAAAAGAGGATACGATCAAACCGAATACCGGGAAAAGGGCTATAAAAGAGATAAAGACAAAACTTAAGTTGACGATCCATTTCAGGGCTTTATTTTTTTTCTTCTTCATCTATTCATCGCTCCTTTTAAAGGCTCCAGTAAGTATGAGTTGGATAAAGCTGACTGCGAAGATGATCAACATCAATACAATTCCGATAGCTGCTCCAAAGCCCATATCATTCTGTTGAATGCCTTCTTGATAGATATAGCCAATCACTGAAAGACCGATGTTTCCTGGTGAACTGGTTTCCCAGAAGACAAAGCTTTCTTCAAACATCCGGAAGCCGTTGATAATCGAAATGGTGACCACGAATATAGTAATCGGCTTCAAAAATGGCAATGTCACGTAGCGGAATTTCTTAAAGACATTGGCCCCGTCAATATCTGCCGATTCGTATAATTCTTTAGGTACACTTTGCAACGCCGCCAAGAAGTATAGTACATTGACCCCCATCCAACGCCATGAAGCAAGGGTCACCATCAGGAACATCGCTGACCATGAGTTGTACCGCCAGTCGATGGCTTCCAGTCCAAAAAATGTAACAACCTGATTTGCTACTGCTGTGTCTGATTCCCCGAACATCATACGGAAAATCGTACCTGCGACAATAATGGAAGTTAGAGAAGGAATGAATAACGATGCTCTGAAAATCGTTTTAAACCTCACTAGCTTAGAATCTAAAAATACCGCTAACAGAATCGGAATGACCACTAAGATCACAACCGTAAAGATAACGTACAAAGTGGTATTTTTTAATGCTAGGAAAAACGTGGGGTTAAAAATGCGTTCATAATTGCTCAACCCGATAAATTCAACATTTCCTGGCAATACTCGCTGGAAACTCATGATGAATGCCTGGATTGTAGGGTAAAGAGTCAGTATTAAGAAGGATAAAATAAAAGGTGAAATAAATACATAAGGTGCCACTTTTTTTGAATTTAAAAACGCCAGTTTGCTTGGCTTTTTATAAACCCTTTCACTCGGTGCTTCTTCCAGCTTATTCGTTATAGGATCGTTTACCATTTTCAATCCTCCTTTTCTGTACTCAAGATCTTTGTACGTTCTCACTCAGTTACATAGAAAACCTATGACCGCCATACGAATATGGCAGTCCAGGCTTCAATTGCATTTATTCTAATTTAATCTGACTGCCTGCTTTTAACTGCCTCTGCAGCAGCCGTCAAAGCTTCTTGAGGTGTTTGCTTCTGTTCAACCAATACATTGTATAAAACAGTGCTTTCTACTTCTTGCTGCGCACTGCTATATTCTGGTGTGTAATAAATCGGTGCAATTTCTTCGCGTATTTCTGACAGCATGTCGAAGATGCCGGTATGGAAGTAATCGTAGTATTTGTTGTCAGCTTTCATTTCTTCGTTGTCCCACACATCGAATCTTGGCGGATCGAAGCCTAGTACCGTCCATAATTTAACGTTTGCTTCTTCAGTTAATTTTGTATAAGCAAGGAACTCTTTTGCAAGATCAGCAGATTCGCTTTGGTTCGTGACTACAGTGGCAGTACCACCGATTCCTGCTGTTCTGTTCCCGCCTTCTTCCCAAACTGGAAGAGGTCTGATTTGCATTTTACCTTCCAGGTCTGGCATATAATCAATGAATCTGCCCATGTACCAGATCGGCATCATAAGAGATGCAGCTCCACCGTCGTTCATGAACCCGTAATATTCTTCAGAATGGTGGAAACCACCTGGTGCGGCTACTGCAATTTCATCTTTGTGGATCATATCTTGAAGGAATTGCAAAGTTTCAACGTTCACATCATTGTCCATGATCACTTCGCCATTTTCGTCAAAATAATTTGATCCTCTTTGGCTGATCAGTGGAAACAGAGAGAATTGTTCCGTTGTTTCAACTGTGGTCATTGATTTGCCTGTTTTCTCTGTAACTTGTTTACCAGCTTCTACATAATCGTCCCAAGTCACAATTGAATCGATATCGACGCCAGCTTCGTCCATGATTTCCTGGTTATAGTACATCACAGTAGCTCCTACATGATAATCGATGCCATAATAATTGCCGTCTTTTTCATACAGGTTAAAACGTTCCTCAACATTATTCTTAAGTTCAGGCTCCACGTAATCATTTAGAGGTTCTAATTGAACATCACCTTTTAAGAAGTTGGAAAATTGTCTGATTTCAATATCAGCTAAATCCGGTGCCCCTGTTCCAGACTGCAAGGCCAAAGACAAATTATTGTGCATTTGATCAAATGGATAAGTCTGTGCATTCAACTTGATTGGCTTGTCAGGGTTTTCTTCATTCCACTGTGTAGCAGAATCTTCAAATAGATCCATGTGCAGTTCATTGAATGTCCAAAAGCTTAATTCAGTAGCGCCTTCTATATCATCACCGACTGAAATTGCAGCATCTGCTTCACCGGCATCGCTCGAAGAGTCTCCGCCTCCACCACAAGCCGCAAGTATCAATACAAAAATCAATAGCATAAAACCAGTTAATTTCTTCAAATTAAATCCCCCTTGTGATTTTGAGTTTTGAACATTCCCCTACGTGCTTAAGGCTAATTTGCAACTAATTTAAAAGATTAAAAAGCCACCTCCTTTAAATTCTATTTTAGTTTATTAATTCCTTTTAAGCGGATCACATTCCAAGAAGTCTTCGATAAATTTACTTCCAGCAAACCGTCATTCAGTGTTGCGCTTCCGTTACTGTGAGGAGAAACCGCCTGATGACTCGCTGTATTTACTGCTTTTAAGTCTTCATTTTCGAGGACTACATGTTCCACGAGCCGGTAACCATCAAAACTCTTAACATTGCAGCTTATTGGAATGGCCTCTTGAAGATGCTTATTCACCATGAAAATGGTTACTTCTTCAGTCTCCTCGTTATAGACGGCTGCACAGTCAATATACGGGACATCAGTAAAGTCTTTGCTGTCGTATTTAGGAGAGTTTAAAATTGGTTGAAGCGAAATCCCTCTACCATATAACGACGCATGCATGTATGGATAAAAAATTGTTTGTTTCCATGACCGGCCATTGTTTTCAGTCATGATCGGCGCGATGACATTCACTAATTGTGCGAGACAAGCCATTTTCACTCGATCTGCATGCTGCAGGAACGTAATCAGCATACTGCCAACCAATAACGAATCTTCAAAGTTATAATGGTCTTCCAGTTGAGGAGGCGCAATTGTCCATGGCTCAATTTTTTGATCATTTTCTTTGGAATGGTACCAGACGTTCCACTCGTCGAAACTTAAATACATTGTTTTTCTACTCCGTTTTTTTGCCTTGATGTAATCACAAGTCGAAATGACTGTATTGATGAAATAGTCCATTTCCATATTTTTGGCTAAATAGTTGGCCGGATCGTTTGAGTAGTTTCCATAGTATTGATGGAGTGAGATGTAATCGACTTCTTCATAAGTATGGTCTAAGGTAGTTGCTTCATATTCCGGAAAAGTCGGCATATCTGAATTTGAACTGCCGCACGCTACCAATTCAATGGTTGGGTCCACCAGTCGCATGGCTTTGGCAGTTTCTTTCGCTAATCTTCCATATTCATGCGCAGTTTTTTGGCCTACTTGCCATGGCCCATCCATCTCATTTCCTAAACACCAGGTTTTGATATTGTGTGGTGCTTCGTAACCGTGCGACTTTCTTAAATCACTCCAATATGTACCACCGGGATGATTCGTATATTCAATCAGGTTCCTGGCTGCGTCAATTCCACGTGTCCCTAAATTGACTGCCATCATCACTTCAGAGTTCGTTTTTTTAGACCAATCAGCAAATTCGTTTGTTCCCATCTCATTGGTTTCAATCGTTCGCCAAGCCAATTCTAAACGCCGTGGACGATCTTCCACCGGGCCCACGCCATCTTCCCAGTTATAGGAAGACAACATATTTCCTCCTGGATATCTGATGATCGGTACATTCAACTCTTTTACCAATTCAATAACATCTTTACGGAATCCTTGCTCATCCGCCAGCGGATGGCCGGGTTCATAAATACCACCATATACTGCTCTTCCTAAATGTTCGATGAATGACCCATAAATGCGTTCATCCACCTTCGCAATTTGATGGCTCTTATCCAATATAACCGTCGCTTTTAGCGCTTCTGCCATAGCCTATCTCTCCTTTACATCAAAATCGCCTTACTGCCGCTCCAAAGCCTGTCTTCCGACAATTATAGATAGCGCTTTCATTTGAGCCAAAAAAATAATTGGAGGACTCCTTCTTCAACACGTTCGTATATCATGTTCAAATAATTCATCTTGTACGTACAATTAACTATAATACGAAACAAGACAATTTGCAACGGAATTTTCTGATTATTTTTAATTAAAAACAAAAAAGCAGCATTTCTGTTTGATGGTATGCATCAAATAGAAATACCGCTTTAAGTTCTTAAGATATGGTTATACCTTCTCCAACAATTCCATATTTTTAGTCGAACTTCTGACGATAAGTTCAGGATCATAAATCATCGAACTGGCATTGTAATTACTGGTTTTATCATGCTTAGAATCAATAAGCGCAATAATAGCATTTGCGGCCAGCTCTCCCATTTCACTTTTCGGATGGACTATTGAAGTTAATTTCACTTCTGATATTTCAGCCAACATCGAGTCGTCGTGTCCCACAATTGAAATATCTTCCGGAACTTTTATATTCTTGTTCCGCAATAACTCCAGCAGCATCATGGCAAGCTCGTCATTGTAACAGACCAGGCCCGTAATGGAGCCATCGCTTGACGCCAGCAATTTCTGAAGCTCTTCCAAGGGTTTCGTCTGTTTTTCCTCTGTATTGTATGTGATGATATGTGACTCTCTGACAGGAATATTATTTTGGCGGTGTGCTTTCAAAAAACCTTTCATCCGCTTGATGCCTTGTCTGTCATCTGTCTTAAAACAACCGACTATATTTTTATGGCCAAGCTTGATCAAATGTTCCGTCTGTAAAAGACCGCCTTTTTCATCATCCATAACTATGCTTATCGGTTCTAACTCATCGTAAAAGGCATTTATCATTATATACGGAATATCAAGTTGCTCCAATTTCAAATAATAAGAGATATTGGGGTTTGAAGACCCGCTTTTTGTCGGTTCGACTATGACGCCATCAAACTGTTGAGATAGTATTTTCTCCAAAACGCCGCGTTCCATCTCGTGGTTATTATTTGTACTGAAGATACTGACTTGATAGCCTTCTTCGCTTAGTTTTGACTCTGCTCCCCTGATGATGGAAGGGAAAATATAATCTGAAAGGTACGTAGTTACGATTGCGATGCTTTTTTGGGAGTTCGTATTGTCGTTGCTTTTTATGAGGCTTCTATCTGCACAAAACGTACCTGAACCCTGTTCACGATACAGCCAACCCGCTGATACCAGATCGCCGATCGCTAATCTGACCGTATGGCGGCTCACTCCAAATTCCTTCATCAATTCACTTTCTGAACTGATTTTTTGATTGGGCGTATAGATTCCATCGATTATGCGTGATTTAACCGCCCGCTTCACCATATTGTATTTAGTCGTCATATTGTCACCTCTTTTATAGGATCCAAATTAATGGACTGAACTTATTCGTATATGTTAAACATAGCATAATTAAAACGTAAATCAAATGAAGTCTTCTTTTAAAGATAAAGACTTGCCGATGTCGATTCGGCAAGTCTTTATAAGTAAGGCATTATTTCCACACAACCTGGCCGAGCTTCAATTCATTTCTCAACTGTCTGACAGACGTGTTTTCATCAATGATCACGCATTCGATGCCGGTCATATTGGCAAATTCGTATAATTGATCTGTCGTAACTTCAAGGGAGAAAACACTATGGTGCGCTCCGCCTGCATAGATCCACGATTCAGTCGCTTCACTTAATGAAGGCTCAGGCTTCCACAGGACCTTCGCTACAGGCAAGTTTGGCGTCTCTTCTGTAGGCCGCTCTGCTAGCACTTCATTTACGACGAGACGATACCTGCCCCGCAGTTCCACTAACGAAGCGACAACTGCCTTCCCTCCTTGTCCGTCAAAAACAAGTCGGGCCGGATCTTCTTTTCCGCCGATTCCAAGCGGATGCACAACGATTTTCGGTTTATTCGCAGCAATCGTCGGACAGATTTCGAGCATATGGGAACCTAAGATCATTTCGTTTCCTGGTTCTAGATGGTACGTATAATCTTCCATAAAGGATGTTCCTTTGTTTCCTGAGACGATTTTCATCATGCGCAACAATGCCGCGGTCTTCCAATCACCTTCCCCAGCAAAGCCATAGCCTTGTGCCATCAGACGCTGTGCTGCCAGCCCTGGAAGCTGTTTCATGCCATGGAGATCTTCAAAATTCGTTGTAAAGGCGTTATAATTCCGCTCAGACAGGAATTTCTCCAATCCCAATTCGATTCGGGCTTGCTCCATGATTGATTCCCTGACCGCTCCTTGTTCCTTAGCTTCGGCAGGCAACTCATATAATTGCTCGTACTCTGCATATAAATTTTCGAGTTCTTCATCTGTGACCTTGACCATTTCTTCAACTAAATCGCCGATCCCATAATAATCTACGGTCCACCCGAATTTAATCTGCGCTTCCACTTTATTGCCGTCTGTGACCGCGACATTCCGCATATTGTCACCAAAGCGGGCAACTCTGATGTTAAATCCTTCGGTAACTGCCACTGACGTTTTCATCCAATCGCTGATTTCATGGATGACTTGGTCCTTTTCCCAATGCCCAACGACCACTTTTCGGGCGATGTCCATTCTGGTGGCCATAAAACCATACTCACGATCGCCATGTGCCGATTGGTTCAAGTTCATGAAGTCCATGTCAATTTCCTGCCATGGAATATCCCGGTTAAACTGAGTCCCGAAATGAAGCAAAGGTTTTTGAAGTGCAGCAAGACCGGAAATCCACATTTTAGCCGGAGAAAAGGTATGCATCCACGTAATGATGCCTGCACAGTTTTCATCACTATTCGCTTCCCTGATAATTTTACGGATATCATTTGAATTGGTGAGGACTGATTTGAAAACGATTTTATATGGAATATTTTTATTGCTGTCCAACCCTTCGGCAATCGTCTTTGAGTTATTCTCTACTTCTTCGAGTGCCTCTTTGCCATAAAGGTGCTGACTTCCTGTTAAAAACCAAAATTCATAATCCCTGACTTCCAGCATAGTATTGCTTCCCCCTTATTATACGAATGCATTTTCTTGTTTTGCCATAAACCGAATCGCACGCATTCTTTTCATCATATCGTTTTCCCCACGCCCAAAATAATCATGGAGAATGGAATATTCCTTGTACAAACTCTCGTAAACCACCACATTCTCCGGAATCGGTGTGATGACTTTGTCTTTGATCCTTGCCATTTTACTCGTTGCTTCAAGAATCGAATCGAATCCGCCATTTGCTGAACCCGCAGCAAGCGCTCCGAACATGGCTGCACCCAGAGCCGGTGTCTGGTAGGAATCGGCAATTTTAATCACGCGATTCGTCACATCCGCATAGATTTGCATCAACAATTGATTTTTATGCGGCAAACCTCCGCAAACATAGATTTCGTTCACTGCCAGGCCATTGGCTGTAAAGGCATCGACAATTTTGCGCGTCCCAAATGCCGTCGATTCAAGCAAAGCCCGGTAAATCTCTTCAGGCTTTGTTTTTAAAGACATGCCGATCATCAACCCGCTGAGATCCGTATCGACCAACACAGACCGATTGCCGTTCCACCAGTCAAGCGCCAATAATCCCGTTTCACCCGGTCTGTACGCCGCCGCTTTTTTCTCCAGTAATTGATGGAGAGTCAAGCCTTCTTGGATAGCATCGTTTTCAACGGAACTCGATACCGCGTTGTCCACAAACCACGCAAACAGATCCCCGACTGCGGGTTGCCCGGCTTCATATCCAAACAACCCGGGAATGATGCCGTCTTCAACCACGCCGCACATGCCTTCCACTTCAACTTCCTTATCCCCTAAAAGCAAAGAACAAATGGAAGTACCCATGGTCATCACGAGTTTTCCGGGTTCAGTCACGCCCATAGCTGGGACCGATACATGCGCATCCACATTTCCGACAGCTACGGCTATGCCTGCTTTTAATCCAGTGGCTTGCGCCATCGCTTCAGTCAACTCTCCAGCTTTTGTACCGATAGGAACCACGTCTCCGCGAAGTTTTGTCGCAACCAGGTTCTCCAAGCGCGGATCCAAGGCTTTGAAGAATTCGTTCGTCGGGTAGCCATCCTGTTTATGCCAGATCGATTTATATCCGGCAGTGCAGCTGTTGCGAATTAAATTTCCGGTCAATTGTGAAGTCACCCAGTCTGTCGCTTCCACAAAACGGTCTGTTCTTTCATATATATCAGGAGCTTCGTTTAGAATTTGCCAGATTTTAGCGATCATCCATTCCGAGGAGATCTTTCCGCCATAACGGGCAAGGAACTTCTCTCCCCGCTGTTCCGCGATTTCATTTAATTGATTGGCTTCATCTTGTGCGGCATGATGCTTCCATAACTTCACCCAGCTATGGGGATTGTTTTTCAGTTCCGGATGATCGGACAAGGGCTCGCCCTCTGCGTCAATCGGCAGCATCGTACATGCTGTAAAGTCGATGCCAAGGCCAATGACTTGTTCAGGGTCTACTCCGGATTTCTGCAATACGTGAGGAATCGAGTTTTTCAACACCTCGATATAGTCCTGAGGATGCTGCAGCGCCCACTCATCTTCGAGCGGGATTCTCGTATTGGGCAAAATTTTGTCTATCACGCCGTGGCGGTAAGGTGTTACATGATCAACGATTTCCTTGCCGGTCTCCAAAGAAACAAGGACAGCGCGGCCAGATTCCGTTCCATAATCGACTCCAATTGCATAATTAGTATTCATCCCATCAACCCCCTATTGTGCTTTGGCCATAATATGATGCTGCACCGTGTTTTCGTAAATAATGCTTATCCAGCAGTCGCTGATCCATGCTGGATACATCCGGATTCAGTTGATACGTCTGCAACGCCATTTTCGCCACTTCTTCCAACACAACCGCATTATGGACGGCTTCATTTGGGTCTTTGCCCCATGAAAACGGCGCGTGGTTATGTACTAAGACACTTGGAATTTCATTTGGATTCTTGTCTTTGAACGTCTCGATGATGACTTTGCCTGTTTCAAGTTCATAAGCTCCATTAATTTCCGCTTCCGTCATTGCCCGTGTGCAGGGAATAGTTCCATAAAAATAGTCCGCATGCGTAGTCCCCAAAGCCGGTAAACTTCTGCCGGATTGGGCCCAGCTTGTTGAGCACGGAGCATGGGTATGGACCACCCCTCCTATTTCCGGGAAATTCTGATACAAATAGATGTGCGTAGGTGTATCGGATGACGGTTTCAGATTTCCCTCCACAATATTGCCGGCTAAATCGACAACCACCATATCTTCCGCCGTCATTTCTTCATAGGAAACACCGCTTGGCTTAATGACGACAAGCCCTTCTTCCCGGCTGATACCGCTTACATTTCCCCATGTGAATGTCACCAGATTATGCTTCGGCAAGGCTAAGTTCGCTTCCAGTACTTGTTTTTTCAGATCAGTTAACATTTAGTCATCCTCCTCCATATATACGTACAAGTAGTTTATTTATTCAATATTAACCTAAGATGTACGTATAATCAATAATGTATTTGTATTTTCAGAAAATAATTTAAAGGAATACAAAAAAACAGTGTAATTTCTGGATCGCGCTGCTGAACTTGAAGATAAAAAATAGGTAGAGAATTCCCTTTAGAATCCTCTACCCAGCTTTCCACTATTAAGTTATGAATTTTTTACCGGGTGGCAGTAAGAATCCCATTCCTGTTTGTTAAGCCGTTGAATTGACTTCGATATTTTACTGAAAGCCCTTTTTTGGTATATGTAAAAGAAATTACAGATAGTAAGTCATTGAAAAAGACCTGCTGTAAAACGGCAGGTCTTAAACACACACATAATTTCAATTTTGCTAATAGGTTTCAATATCCCACGAATGCTGGATGTCCACTGCTCCTTTAAGGGTTTGTGCTACAGGACAACCTTTATCAAAGACAGACAAAGCCCGTTCTGCCGCATCTTGTTTCCCATCCGGCACTTTCACATGATAGTGGGCTGTGATTTTTGTTACTTTCAATACGCCTTCTGGAGCTTCGATTGTCCCTTGAACATCTGCATGCACTTTATCTGGTGAAGTTGGTATATGACGCGCTTCCAGCGCGCCGGATAATGTCCCGACCAGTCAACCACCGGCAGCTGCCACAAGATGATCCAGTGTTGATGGATATTCCGGATCGGTCTCAACTCCATAAAACGCTTTTACTCCTCCGTGTACACCATACAAAACAGGTTCTTCAAAATCACCAATATACGCTTCACGTATTTTATTGGCTGTATCTTTTTGGATAATGGTTATTTTCGTCAACTCGATGGGTTCACTCACTTAATCATCTCCTTTTTCAAAGAATATCAATCAACTGACTTTGCTGCAAAAGACAACCTAAATACAATTTTATATTACCCTGCACAGCCAAACAGGAAACATTCTCAACTCCGGTAAAACGAAGCCTCCGGAGCAGCTGGGGGAAGCTGGGTGCCGAATTCCATTGAAGCCTAATCCTTGTCTCTTGTGATCAATAAGATAAAACTTCTTCCGATGTCAGGCCGAAAAAGTTTTTTGATTTTCACAATTGGTCAGTACATCCATCGCTGGATATTGAATTGCGGATTGAAACATAGGAGCTGGTCTTATCGACTTTACCCATATGCTTGTCGAATTCATACATGGTTAAATAAAACAGGTAGAGAATTCAATCAAGATTCTCTACCTGTGCTTCTCATATTAAATTATGAATTTTTTACCGGGTGATGGTAAACGTGCTCCGGATAATCTGTAATGATGCCATCTACATTCAAATCGAATAGCCGTAAAGCCTGCTCCTGCGATCTTGACGTGTATGGATAGATGTCCATCCCCGCTTCATGAACATCACTAACCAGCTCATCTGTAACAATATTCATCGTTGGGTTGAAATAATCCGCGTAAGTTGCGAAGTGGGCTAATTGTTCTTCCGTTACATCCGCCCAACTGCCTCCTGTCAAAACGCCATGAGAGAGATTGGGTAAAAGCTCTTTCGATTTCTTCATGGATTTGTGATTAAAGGATTGGATGATGATTTTATCATTATTTGGCATGCTCATATTTCGTTCGATCAAAGCATCCGCAATCTTCTCTTCGATTCCCGGATAAAGTTCCGGTGCCTTCAATTCAATTAGGATACCGACTTTTCCGCGAAATGCATCCAACACTTCCTCAAAAGTAGGAACACCTTCGCCTGCATAGGCTTCACTGAACCAGCTGCCGGCATCCAACTGTCTAATTTCCTCTAAGGTTAAATCGCCTACTTTGCCGGTTCCATCTGTTGTGCGATTTACTGTGGTGTCGTGGATAACGACAAGCTCTCCATCTTTTGTCATTTGGACATCGATTTCGATATAATCCGACTTCATTTCAAATCCTTTTTGGAAAGCTTCCATCGTATTCTCAGGTGCATGTCCTGATGCTCCACGATGGGCGATGTTCACCATTTTTTGCTGTTCCTGTTTTGATAGCGTGTTGCCTGCTTCTCCCTGTTCAGCTGCAAATACAGGTCCGGTAAAGGCTGTCAACGCAAGGCTTGCTGCTAAAATAGTCATCATTCGTTTCAACTAACCACTCCTTTTCTATTGATAACTCAAGTATAAGAAGTGAATATGTTGTAGGTATTAATAGAGCATTAAGATAGGTTAAATAATGTAAATTAACGGAAATATTTTACTTTGTTTTCTCTTTAATCTCCAGTTATCTTCTCTCTCCTGTGCATACAATCAGTGCAGAAAGAGTACATAAAAACACCTCAAGCAGAAGAACTCCGAACTTACAGAATTCCTCACAAATTGAGGTGTTGGTTTTAATTATTCAATTCACCAAAGTGGTTTTTTTTCATTTGATAGCTTGATGGTAAAAGGCATGTAGATAAGCATACCTAGAACAAATAAAGTAATAAAAGAAATGAAAGCTATATTGTTTAAATCGTAGAAGGAATTTAAAAACACGATCAAGATCAAAGGAATAAAGGTAAATAAAGAAATTCCTTTTTGTGAACTAGGAGCTACATATTGTCGCTCTCCGCAATTCGGACAATTTTTGTTGTTTTTAAATCCAATGATAACTGTATCAGACCAACTCCATTGATGATTGCAGTTTTGACAGCTTGGCATCTCTTTCACTCCTTTCTTTCAGAACCCAAACTTACTCGAGGATATGTTTAAGTAGTATCCAACTTTTTCTGTGAAAAATAGAGGATTCCCATCACAACGGCAGGTATCATAGGCATTAAAAATCCTAGATTTGTATAGAATAGGACTGGTGCTGCAAATGCACCGCAGCCGAAAAGCAGTAACGCTAAAGATTTATCTTTAATGCCATAAAAGAGCAATAAAACTCCTGCCATCCCTAATAGGATAAAAAATAAAATTATACAATTCATATATCTCCACCCCCTAATAATTATCTATATTGGAGAAAAAGACTAACTACTTCCGATAGTAATGAATCTTCCGAACGTTCGGTTATTAACTTTAATTTCATTATATAATTTTTCCAGATAATAACCAATTATTCGTAGATTTCGATAAAAAAAGAACCCGATATAAGATTTTGAATCTCTACATATCGGGGCATTCTGTTATACAATTTGTTTTGTAATTTTAAGTTTTGCGATAGTAAACTGGACTTGTTACTCTAATAAGCCCTTTTCATTTTAACAGATAGTATTATTTCGCTGCTGTCACATGTTGAAAATGATCGTTCAGCTTTTCTTCCATGGCATCTTTGTTTTCGGCGAATTGTTTATGGCGATGGCCGTTGCCACCTGATGGATGCGGGAAGCCGGAGAGGGTATTTCCGGATGCAACCAGTCCTTGATCCACCAGGTAATTCAAGGCGTTCGAAACGTTTACTCCCAGCGGGATGATCAAGGCGTCACTCAAAGTCTCCAGTTCTATCGCAAAGTTTTCTGTAAGGTATTTCTTCAATGTCTCGTTCTTCAATAGATTTGGCGATGACCCGCTGTAATTTTTACCGTTGTGGAAAACAGGATATGCCAGAACCGAAGTCGTATGTACCAGATGGCTCGCCTCTTCAAACAGCTCTAAGCTGGTGGACAAGCCCAGATGCCCGTTTAACCCGAGTTCATCCAGCATCTTGATCAAATTCTTTCGCATTGTCCCTTCAAAACTGGAGTTGTTCTTCACTTGGCGAAGAATTTCCTCATCGTCTATTTCTGTCCCGACTACATCAATTACGGTCGAAAAGGACTTTTTCATCTGATGCATGCCAGGCGTGATGCCGACTATGACCACTTTCGCCTGCTCATTTACATATTCAAACGGCGCGTAGTAGATCTCCAGCTTTTTCTTATCGTCTCTATCCAGTAAAAATGCCTCATTAATCAACGACTCGTCTGTATAGGAAGACGATATGGATTGGATGGATTCTTTGTACTGCTGGAACTTTGCGTATTTAGCGATTGTCATGGATAAAACCCCTTTTTTTGAATGAAATTCAACTTTTTGTTTTCGGCACTTCCGATTCCGATTTACCATTTATTCCCATCTATATAGGCATCTTGTTAAGTACCGGAAATCGTTATTCGGTTTCTTCCTTCGGATTTTGATGCATACAGCGCTTGATCCGCTAATTGAAAAATTTCAGGCAATGAAAAGGACTGGGCTGGAAACTCTGAAATTCCGATTGAAACTGTGACAGTTTTGTCGGGAATTAACGAGGTCTCTTCGATCTTTCTCCGAATCTGTTCCGCAGTCTGATAAGCTATCAAACGATTGGTATCCGGTAGAAGAAGAACAAACTCTTCTCCTCCATAGCGGAAACAAAAATCTTCTGGCCGGATGATTTCTTGAACAACAGCTGCCAGCTCTTTGAGCGTTTCATCCCCCTTTTGATGGCCGTACGAGTCATTGATCGACTTAAAATGGTCAATGTCCAAGACGAGCAAGGAGAAAAGTCGCTCTTCGTTTGACCAACCAGTCAATACTTCATCTAATTTTCTTCGATTGGGTAATCCGGTCAGCGTGTCGGTCAAAGCAGACTCCGTGAGCCGCTGATTATTCCTTTCGAGAGTTTCAAAAGCAACAGCGACACTTTTCGTCAACAGATCGGCCTCCCGGTTCCAATGAGGCTTTATGAGCGCTTCTCTAATAGGCTGGGACACGGTCTTTCCTTCCGCTAATTGATCCACCACATTGCCTAAATGAGTAAAAGGGGCTGCCAATTTTCGCGCAATAAATACCGAAAGCAAAAGTAAAAACAAAGATGGGAATAACATATTTTTTAGCATTTGCAGCAACTGGTCAATCAGGGAATCTTGCAAAAATGAATATGGGGTTTGCTGCACAATACCCCAACCCGGTTCGGCTACATGGCTATAAGCCGCCAGCATAGGCACCCCTTTTGTATTGGTCACGTGTTCCATGCCACTCTTTCCTTGTGTTAATTTGCGGACGACTGGATTTTCATAAACGCTTTCTCCGATTAAGTTGCGCTCCGGATGAAACAATAATGTTCCTTTTGGTCCCACTACAAAGTAATAAGAGCCATTTTGCTCAACGGCATCGTTTCCAAGCAATTGATTCAACACATTCTTTTCCTGAAGAAAAATAGAACCGCCAATCATTCCTCTGTATGTGCCATCTTTCGAGTAAATAGGCTGACTCATCAGCATGATCAACCGATCGGATAACCCTGTATAAGGGGTAGTCAGACCGGGCTCTCTTGCATCTAAGGCATCTTTTGCCAGCCCAGGTGCAATGGTTTCTCCTTTTATTCCAATACTGACGGGACTAATAGCTCGAATTACACCCGTTTCGTCTATCCAGGAAAGAGAATTGAAATAACCGCTGCTCACTCGCAGAAGTTCTAAGCTTTCGTGAATTTCTTCATCGGTCATATTTTCATTTGCTTCCAAAAAATTGACGGTGGTTTGCAAATTGATTCTCATGGAACCAAACAAGGATTCCACGGATTGGCTCATTTTTTCAGCTTTAGAATAGTTTAGAGAAAGATAGGTATTAGTTAAAGACTTCTTGTCAGACTGATAAGACGAAATTGTAAGAATCAGTAAGGTTAAAACAACTGAAGCAGCAACAAGAGAGGTAAATAATGTCGCTAAGTTCACTTTTCGTGAATTGAAGATATTCTTCATACAAATATTCCCTCCAAGGGATTCATTAAAAATCACTTCTTCCATTATATAGGTTTTACCTCTTTAATTATATAGCCAGAAATTAAGACTCAAATTGTATTAGTACAGACACAAAAAAGAGAGGACGTGTCAAATTAGTCACGTCTCTCCCATTTTATTCATGTTGCTTCTGATAATCCCTCATATGCAAACTCATAAAAACCTTGACTAAACGCTTCAGAAATTAACGCCTAATGACCATTTGACTTATAAGTGTCAGTAAAGTCCCGTTCCACTTAACTGCACCAGGGTTTTAATGATGTACCTTTTCCCAAGCTCCTCATCATCAAAATTCTTTCCGTCGAATGTCTGGCCTCTCTCCCTGAAAAAAGTGTGCCATTTGCCGTCTTTCTTGTAATAATGGAAGCCTTCAATCAGCGGATCCCTCATCGAGTCACTTTGCGGAAGACCATTATTCAAAGCATAGTCATATATTTCCTCCATGCTTACTGTAAATACTTCCGAGTATTCACGAATTCTCATATCTTTCACACCCAATGTTTCACAAGAAAATTGTAATGCGTTACCCAAAAGCAAAATTTGCATTTGAGTTTCTTTATCAACTAAAGCTTTGCCTTTCTTTGTTGGCACTTCCTCGATCCAATTGCGTTCAGGTAAGGCACTTTTCATGAACAAGACTCGGAGATGTTCAATCGCTTCATTCCGAGCAGCAAACAACGTAAATGGATAGGGCATTTCTCCTTCTTCTTTCCACACCGCCCATTGACCGTCAGGAAGCTCTGTCGTAAACCAACAGTCATCCGCTTGCGTAAAGAAAATGGCAGTTGTATTTCCTTGAGCTTCCTTCCATGTTTTATAACCTAACAATGAGGCGAAATCTGTGGATGGCAGCCCGTAATCTCTAGAAAATAATTTCTTAAAAATTTTTCCTATCATTCTAAAAGCCCTCATTTCATTTTTGTGCTTTTGTATGAATTACGAAGGAGAATGTCCAAGTACAAACAATTACATAGGAGACTGGGGCAATTAACATGCGTGACTTGAACCTTGTGAGTCTCATTAAGTTTATAGGAGTTAATCCCGTTATGGTACTGTGTACTTATTGAATATTCCTATTTTGAACAACCAATTTCGTCTTAAGTGAACGAAATGCATAAGTAAATGCACCAACAGAGCTTTAAAGGAGGATCATGATGAACTTATTTTCGAAATTCAATGAAGCGAACGTTAAAAAAATGACGAATAAGAAGTTATATGAGCGACTGGCACGATTAAATAATGAAAAGAGTCCGGATTTGAAAGCACTAACGCTGATTCAAACCGAAATTGCTCAGCGAGATCCAGCAGAGTATGAAGTGGGGAAAATCGAAGCAGAAGTGGAAAAGTCCCATCGACATGCCGTTAGGGAGACTACTGACATCCTCTACCTAGAAATCAAGTATAACGAGGACTACCTCGCCAAGCCAGAATCCGAAACGGACCCATACGAGCGCAAGCTTCGATCCGCCAAGCTTGAGATGATTCAGAAAGAATTAGGCCGTCGGACAATTTAGGACAATGGCTTAACGAAGATAAAGACACTCGCTCAAGAAGCACTTGGCCTTAAGAAATAAGTATTCCATTTGAAACTTAAGAACGCGCTTAATTCAACGTTTTAAAAGTGCTTGTCGAAGTATACTTTTCCAGATGAAAAGAAAGAGAAAAGCCCTCTTCTCGCTTTTTTCCTTCCTGTAATCCCTCATATGTAAACCTATTTATCAGCACTTGAATTCCCTTTACTTATTGTCACTTAGGATTTCCATACTTATTTTTTTATTTCCCATAACCCATCCTACGGGTATAAAGACAAGCAAGCTAATAACCCACATACTCACTGCTACTGTTAACATCAATGGAAAGTCGAAAGCGACTCTACCCGAATCAATCAGTGAAACGATAAGAGAAAACACCAATCCGCATAACGCTCCGAAAAAAAGGCCAATCAAAAGATAAAAAGAAATCTGTGTGACAATAATTTTCACAATTCCCATTGGCCTGACTCCGATTGTCCGGAGTACTGCAAACTCTTTTCGTTTAGCCAGTATGTTGTTCAGAAGGGTATTCAGGACACCCGCCATGACGGAAACAACCAGTATAATTAGAACCAAAATGAAGATGGCCCATCGCTGCAAGAACATGTCTGAAGCTTCTTTCAGTGCAACAGCATACGTATTGACTATGAGTTCTGGATACATACTGGTTAGGGTTTCAAGAGAACTCATCGCCAGGGATTCATCAACTGCATTTACATATGCTTTATTAAAGTTAGTAGAAGAAGTATTTAACGCCTTCGCCTGCCAATCAAAAAGAACTTCTCCATTGCCAACTGCGTCAGAAACTGCACTTACAACCATTGTCGTCACATATTCTGCACGTTGCTTTTCATCTGAGTAGATTCCAATTTCTAAGGAATCACCGACTTTTACATCATGTTGTTTAGCAAAGACAGGAGATACAATCGCTGCGGTTGCTAAATCCTCTTTTCCGACTTCCGATATGACTTTCATACTCTCAAGCGCTTTTAAGTCTCCCAGCGTATAGTCGAAAGACCTCGTCCCAGCTTCAACAAACAACTCTCCCCCACCAAAAGTGCTGACAGAAGCGACTTGCGCGCCTTGAACTTGGTTACGTACTTCTTCGCTCAAGTGTATGGGATCGATTTCAGATTGTTGAATTCGACTTGTAATGACCATAGGAGTAGGAAACTGTTCACTGATATAGTTTGTATTATTCTGCTTAATCGTACTCAGCATAACTGAACCAAAAACAGCGATAATCATGATAACGCTAATCGAGAGGATTACGAAGCTATTCTTTTTGACTTGCGGCTTTAAATTCTGAAGCGCAATTAACACATTGCGAGAGAAGAATTTCCGAGACGCTGGTATTAGTACAGTTAATAGACTCGTAAGCCATATTGGTAATGCTAAGAAAAGACCGGCTAATAGCAAACAACCACTCAATATAATCAGCATCGCGCTCGCGCTTTCATCCACGGCGAGAATAACGCCAAACAGCAGCGATACAAGAGATGAAATCCCTAGAATTTTGATTGCCATCTTGCGCATTCTGCTGTTTTTAAAATCCAGTTCTTCATTTTCCTGCAGAATCGTTAAAGGCAAGATTTTTGATGATTTGAGCACTGGGATATAGAGAAACAATTGAATCACCAGACTCGCTACAACGAGTACGGGAATCGCTATTTCCCATGCAAATGACATTTGGGTTAGGGAAACGGAAAACCATTGCCCAAAACTTGGCTGCAGGAATTGGTCCACTGCATAAGCAATCGCCAACCCGAGCAAAGCGCCTGCAATGGTAATCATCGTGCTTTGGATTCGGGTGATCTTAGCTAGTTGCGCAGTTTTCGCTCCAAGTGCCCGCATAATTGCAAACTGATTTTTATTCTTATAGATGAATAAGTCGAAATTGGAAATGACCATGATGGCCGTGACAATCAAAATAAGGAACGAAAGAATAACAGTAAATAACGTCAGGGAGTTCACGTTATTTTTTGCTGCTTGATCCTCTTCAATAATATCCACTCGCAAATCCGGCTGAATCTTTTTGAATTCATTCGCCATGGCGATCAAGTCGGTTTCTTCTGCAGTTTTCACCATTAAAGCAGTTGTTTCATTGTTTAGATATGACAGTTCCTTATTGTGAAAAAACTTCGCTCTCTCTAATGCGAAAATTACCATGTCAGGAGCAATTCCTGTTCCTTGAGCGTTCTTTAAAATTTCAGCAATTTCAAATGAATCGTCTTCAATTTCGATTTGTTCGCCGATTGAAAGCTTGAGCGACGCAGCTAAATTTTCTGTAATGATGACTGTGTCTTCCGTTAAATCTACACTTGTTTTATACCTACTTTTTGCAATAGGATCGTTTTCTATTCCCAGTGTGTAAACTTCTCCACCTAGCGTCTCTACATATGTTTGGGTAACCAGTGCTTGCGACACATCAATTGTCGAAGGATGGTCCGATATCAATTCCAATAACTTCTGTTCATCTTCCACCGGACTGTCATCGCTATAGACAAGAGCTAGGTCCATATCGCCATACATCTTTCGCAGATCCTCTTGAAGCGTTTGTTTGGCATTGACGACAAATAGAGTCATCGTTATTACAAGAGAAACAGCGATGGCAATACTCATAACCGAGGTAAAAATCAAAAATTTGTTTTCTCTAAATAAACGGAATGCTAACTGATTGAGTGACTTCATACGGCAGAACCTTTTAAAATATCCTGAGAGATTTTCATAATGTGTTCAAGATCCTGTTTGCCGGAACATTTGTATTCGTTGATGATGGCACCGTCATGGAAAAATAGGACCCGATCTGCATAGGTTGCGACTTTCGGGTCATGCGTCACCACAAGTATGGCTTGGTTCAGTTCTTCCTTCATAGAAGTCAATACCTCTAAAATTTCTTCAGATGTATTGGCATCTAAATTCCCTGTCAATTCGTCTGCCAACAATATCGGTGGTTCACCAATGAGTGCCCGACCAATGGCGATTCGTTGTTGCTGCCCACCCGATAATTGGACCGGACGATGTGCTTTCCACTGAGTTAACCCCATCCGTTCAATCATACGAGTTGTTTTTCTATCAATGGTTTCTTTTGATTCGTCTTTCAAGAGCAACGGCAGTGAAATATTTTCTTCCACCGTTAAGTCTTTCAGCAAGTTATAGGCTTGGAAGATAAATCCAATGTTCTCACGGCGATAATCCGTCGCTTTCGGTTCTGTAAAGAATCCTTCCGAATCTACTCCATTCAATCGTATTGTGCCGCTGGTCGGTTCATCTAATGCGCCGATTACATTGAGCAACGTGCTTTTTCCGGAGCCACTCGTCCCCATAATTGCGACAAATTCCCCTGCATATAAATTGAACGATATACCTTTTAATGCCTCAACTTCGAACCCTTTACCTGTGTATTTCTTTGCTAAATTATTAACTTCCAAAGTTACTTCTCTCATTAATGTCAGTAGCCTCACTTGCTATAGGTAATTTTTTTCATTCTTCTCGACTTTAGGGATGTATAAATCAAACACGAAATTAGTTCAGTTGTTAAAGGTAAGACTGTTACTATATTTAGAACAAGTTCCATATAAATACAATAACACAATCGAATAAAATTTCTGTTTTTATCCTGATTTTTTAATTAGAGGTTATTATGGCCTTCAATTTGTTACTTATTTAAATCTTTACTAAGACAGAACATGAAAACAAAAAAGAAAGGAACTTTATATTTGAACCGCACCCCAAATGGTAGACACTTTAAAAAAGTGACCCATTTGGGGTTTTTTCTGTTTTCAGACCCCGGTATACTGAACATATCTACTGGAACGGGAGAGGTTGTTATGAGTAAAATCATTTTTAACGAAAATCAACGGCGAACATTGGAAGCGAATCCGAATGTCAAAACGGTCTCGGAGCGAACGATTCAATACACACCTGAATTTAAGGTGAAAGCCGTCAACGAAAACTTGCAAGGCAAAGCACCGTCGCAGATCTTTACAGAAAACGGATTCGACCTGACAGTAATTGGGGCGGACAAACCCAAAGAGACATTGAAACGTTGGCGGAAAACGTTCCGGCTTTATGGCGAAGAAGGATTTTTTGAAGAACGCCGTGGAAAAGGTAGTACCGGCCGCCCTTCTACTAAAGAGCTCTCTGCCGAGAAAAAGCTGGAGAAGGCGGAAGCGCGCATCAAATACCTGGAAGCCGAAAACGAGTTGCTAAAAAAGCTCGAGGCACTCGAAAGGCAGGCGAAGAGACGCAGCTGACCCCATCGGAAAAATTCAAAGCGATCAATGCGGTGGTCCGGAAATTCCAACTGAAGAATTTGATGGAAGCCTTGTGCCAGACAGCGGGGGTCAGTCGAAGTGGCTACTATGCTTGGTTGGAGAACGTGGAACAGCACGCCATTCGCGAAGAACAGGACTACGAAGATTACCTGTTGCTCAAAAGCATCTACGATGCGCATCGTGGGAAAATCGGGTATCGCACTTTTTATATGGCGCTCGCTGAACTGCTCGAAACGCCGATGAATCACAAGAAGGTTCTTCGTCTCATGCGTAAATTCAATCTCTTCGCCAAAATCCGGCGAGCGAATCCCTATAAACAAATCGCTAAAGCTACACAGGAACACACCGTCTGTCCGAATCTCTTAAACCGCGAGTTTAAACAAGATGAACCCGGTAAGGTCTTCGTGACCGATATCACGTACCTGCCAAACCGTTCGGGGCAAATGGCGTATCTATTGCCGTGAAAGATGTCGCCTCCCGGGAAATCGTCGCCTATGAAGTCACGACGACGCTCACGATAGAAATTGTGAACCGCACGTTACAGCAGCTGAAGGAAGCGTTAGATGGCAATGTCCCGCCGGGGCAATTGCCTCGACAACGCCCCCATCAAATCGTTTTTGGGTCACTTTAAAGATGATGTCGAGTTTAAACAAGCAACCAGCCTGGAGGAATTGAAAGGATTGGTGGATGAGTACATGGCGTATTACAACGGAACGCACAAGCAATGGAATCTAAAAAAGATGACTCCGGCACAATACCGAAGTCATCTGATCGCAGCCTAGCTGCAGGGTACCTTTTTTTATAAACTGTCCACTAAATGGGGCTCAGTTCAGAGAAAATTAATGATTTCTCCAGTCAGGGGTTTTTTTGCTATTCAAGCACTCCGTTTCCGGAAAGCTCTTCTTTCTGCATATAGTACACATTTCACGCAGACAAGGATCGACTTGTTTTGATCATCAAAATATTTTCGCGGTTCGACCGCTTTCTTTTTGCATAGGGCACATTTCTTGTTGAAAAACGAGAGCATTTCATAGACTCCTTCTTTGATTTTTTCTATTACCCAATCCCTGCTCTATAAAGAATAATGGGGAGCCAGGAAATCGATGGTCGGCTGATGGTTCAGTTTACAGACGACATTCTGGTTTGCGAATATCCCGGGCATTGTTACCGCAGCTTCTTTTGGAACAGCTTTCAGCCACTTGATGCCGACTGTCCAGTCTGCCAGCTCGACATCTTCTTTGTTTCGCTCGATATTCGGCTGCTTTAATGGCTGGTCCAGTAGCAACGAACCTTCGCCATCCCATTCAAAATCCTTTACCATCACTGCACTTGACGTCACTTCCCCGAAACCGACGTAGCCGTGGCCTTTTAAGTATGCAAGGATGCGGTCTCCAGGCTTCAACTTCTTCATGGAACTGCTGTATCTTTTCCCCTGTCCGGCACTCATAAAGCTGTATTTTCTGCAGTCTTCCCAGCTTCGATGTTCTCCATCACCTACATTGACAAAGTACAAGCCAGACCATGGAACCCCTTTTTCCGATTGGGTTCTGACAGCAACTTCCTGGGGATCCATCAACCAGGTACGGCCAAGAAATTCCTGTTCGCCTTCTTTAAAGAACTTAAAGAAGATGCAGTTGATGTTCAAGTTGTGTTCGGAAGACAAATAGCGGACAATCCTCTCTGAAGATGAATCCAGCTCAGATGCCACGATGACAATACTGTGCTCTTTATTGAGCTCTTCTGGCAAGGCCGATAAAAACCGTTCAGCAAATACATCTGCCAGGCTCTTGTCCAAATAGTTTAAAACAATCGACTCGATTTCTTTGTAGTTAAGGTCTTTCACCCACGACGCATAATCCAATGCCTGCGCCACGACATCCCTCGGCGTTTTGTCTTTTTTCAGCTCCAAAATCACCAGGTTGCCATCTGAGTCCATTGCCAAGAGATCAATTCTGCCGCCATAAGGAGTAGCCACTTGCCGGCCGATAAGCAATAAATCCAAGTCAAGGATACTGATATCTTGCTCAATCCATTTTTCTAACCGATCTTCCTTGTCGAGCTTTGATCTGGATACTTCTTTCAAGCCGTTTGCTTCCACTTTCCACAAGTTCATGTTTATCGTCATTAAGTAAACTCGCCTCTCAATTTGATGATTTTTGGTTTTCTGATCTATAATAGTAGAATATTGTAAATGCTCACTAATCTATTATACCTACTATCCAGTGAATATATACCTCTTCTTTTCTTTCAACGCTTTTTAAGATAAAAGAAAACAGCCACAATTGAAATCAAATGATTTCAAATGTGGCTGTCCATAGATATATATTTAGCTGTTTTTCACTTTGTATATTTTTCAATGATTGCTTGCTTGCTTTACTTGGCTGGCAGTTATCTCACCATTTTCATACTGCTCCAGCAAATTCTGCGTGTACACAGTTGGCTTTCCGCCATCAATAGCTGCCAAGCCAACAGCAAAGCAAATCCCACTCTTTTTTGCGCTCTTCACACAGGTTTGAATTTACTGGTTTCATAAAAACACCCCTTTTGTTTAGTTCGTTACTATTTACATAACTTTTAGTTATCCTTGAACAATCAAATTTATTAAATAGCGTGGTTCCCACAGGTCACAAATAACTTGAAAATACGGCTGAGGCGATAAAGCTTCAGTCATGTAGCATTATTGAGGACCGATACCTTCTTCCATAGGTCATGAGTTATATAGTGATTCTTATTATCAAATGGTAAACTAAGAATGCAGTTACATAAAGTGGATGAGCGGTTGGCACTCCCTTGAGAAAGGGGGTGTTTAGATATGGTGACTTACGATGCTATGAATATGCTATTTCAATTTGGTATATTCCTCACTGCAGCCTTAACAGCGGTAGTGGCAATCATCGCAATTACCATCAACAGAAAAAAGTAACCGCTCTCTCCCTGGCAGGATTGTGGGCGATTACTCTTTAAGGTAAACATTCTCATAATTTGGCCGGCCGCTCTTTTGCGGCATGTACTGCATTGACCGAGTGTAACAGCACTCGGTCTTTTTATATCCATAGTATAGCATACTATTTTTGGGGGAGAAAGCAGAATGCGGGGCAGTTTCTTGTTTTACGATTACTAATTAAGTAGTGGGAATCCAGTTTCTCGCTCAGTGTCTTTAAGAAGTTTAGTCCTTATTAAAATCGTTAAAATATGTCTTAAGATTCCTTTGGTGATTAATCAACTAGTTCTCACTCCATAAGCGACAGAATCCTTTTCAATTCTGCTTCTATCTCCGCCCACTCCGCACCCAAATCCAGAGTCCTTACAACCATCCGATTGCCGCTCATCTGATAATCCTGGTCAGGTGTAATCTCTTCATCAGTCTTAGCATAAAGAATTAGTCCAGAAACATCGCCACTTCCTGACCGATCCCTGTTCTTCACATAAGCAAACATTTGATACAGATTCGCGGAGATCAACGTTCGGCTATTGTATAGCGAGTTGAGCTGCATAGAGCTGCCGTAATACTTGGCATCGATGATTAAAGTTTTTCCACCCTTCGATAAAGTGATGTCCGTCTTCATCGCCGGAAGAAACTCTTTCACCCCATCATCGATGTTCCAGTCAATATAGGAAGCACTCGCCGAGTACTCGGGAAATTCTTTCTTGAAATAATTTAGCAAGAACTTTTCGTATAGCTGATGTATCTGCTGGTCGTCAAGAAACTCCTTCATTTTGTAATCGCCATTTTCAGGATTCATCAGCAGGCCATTAATTACCAGCTGGCAAATGTTAATCAGCATCCTGTAGGTCGCGTTGTTTCGATAATAAGAGACGGTCTTCCATTCAATTGAATTTGGCTCAATCATATCTACGTTTTGGAAATAAAGAAGCAACTTCTGAAGTTCTTTTCGGTGCTCTGCTTTGACTCTTTTATTACGCACCAGCAAGCTCATCGTCGTTTTGATGATTTGATTGTGCAATATATTCTCGGAGAATTCGTCATAATGGCAGACCATGCTTTTCTTCACCAACGTGCTCTCTTTCAGTGAAGTAGTCAAATCAATCTTGCCACGCAGGGTCTTCAGCGTTTCGGTTTGACTGACATAGTCTTTATGAAGTCCGCGCTTGCACTGGTTTGCCACACCTTGTACTAGAATAGCGGCAAATAAATCGTGAATATTACAGAACTCTTCGCCCTCCACACTTTTATAGCCTTCTTCTCGTAAAATCCGGTAAGCATACGAAAGCATATAGTAGACATTTTTAATTTGAATCACTGGATAGCGCCTCGCAGCTTCCCGCTCCATAGCGAAATTTGGGAAGGCTCATCAAACCAGTATTCTGTAATTAAGGGAATCAATTCATATTCCACGACTTCCTTCAGCCAATGTTCATCGATTTCAGTAAGAGATGAGAAATAACTATGTCCGATCCGGAAGCCAGAACCAAGAGCAGTATCATCTGCAATTTCAATGTTCATGGCAATCACGGTTTGTATCAAGCTGTCAAATTTCTTATTTCCAACTTCATTTTGATACTCTTTAAAACCTAAACTTTCAAATGCTGGTTCGAATTCAAAAAACGCAAATCGTCGGCGCAGCGCGTAATCAATCATCGCTAGGCTTCGATCTGCCGTATTCATCATGCCGATAATAAAGACGTTTTCGGGCACTGAAAACTGCTCATCCTCATACAATAAACGCAATTCTTTGCCCCGCTTATCATTTTCAATCAACATCAATAGCTCTCCGAAAATCTTACTTAAATTGCCCCTGTTGATCTCATCAATGATGAAGAAGTACGGCCGATCATCCGGTTCCGCTTTTTTACAGAATTCATAAAACGGACCCTTCACGATAGAAAAGCCGTTTTCACTCGGACGATAGCCCATAATGAAATCTTCATAGCTATAACTTTGGTGGAACTGAACGACTTGTAAACGGCTTTTGTCTTTCTTGCTCATCATCGAATACGCCAGACGTTCCGCTGCATACGTCTTCCCTACTCCTGGTGCCCCAAGCAATATTAAGTTCTTCTTTCTCATCAAAAGGTTTTTCAATGTGTGGTATTTCTCTTTATTGATATACACTTCAGATAGAAAATCCGTCTCAGTATAGTCACTGTATCTAATTTCTTCTTCCTCAAAGGATGGATCGCTGTCATTAAGCACGTCATAAAAATTTCTCTCAAGTTTTTTGTAGTATTCGGTATAGGGCGTAATATCTGTCAGCATCTTCGCAACAGCCTGCCCTTCATGCTCCCATTCACCCTTGTGAGTCCAGTTGACTTTACGAACATGATTGTATTCTTTGCGGGAGACATCATAAAAGTAATCAGAACTCACGATGCCGCGCCCAATGATTTTAGATAGCCCCTTCTTAACAAATATCACATCGCCAACTTTCATCTCATTTGCAAATTGCCATGCTGCATGCCCCGCATTTCTATAGGTGAACTCTTCACCATATATTTCTTTCATCTTATCTTTTATTGCACTCTTCGTGGTATACAACTTCAAATCACCGATTTCTTCTCGCCTAGTGCCCATAATGCCATTTTTGTAAAATTCCTCCCAGTGCTCAGAATCTAAACCTGGTGCATAAATCCAAAAACGCTTCTCTTCCTTTTTCTCATCTCCTGATAGAACAGCTACTGGGATATTTTCATAAGTGCCATTAATAATTTCCTTAATGACCTTATTTTCTTCTTTTTTCACTTTGAAATTGGTTGCTCCTGGATAAGTTAAGATTTCCAGATTCTTCGTACGTTCATCCTCGAGCAATAAAGTTCTTTCAACAACATCTTCTGATAGCTTTTTTTCAATCTTAATATCCACCGCTAAATATGGCTCGTTGTTCAATTGATTGCTGCGTCTGTAAGGATCATCGAGCGCCTCTCTTGTTTCTGGATTGTTAAGAACTCTCCCTGCAGCAATAATTCCACCTCCGGTCCCGGATAACCATATATAAGCCTCATCGCCTTCTTTTATCTGTTTCGTGTATTGATTTACTGCCCATGTAACTTGGTCAAGATCATCGACTGCTCCGACAACATCGTAATATTTAGGATTGCCTTGAAAAATCCAGATAGACGGTTCTTCGCGTTCCTTTAAAAACCTTGCATACAAAATCATTCCATTGGAATATGCTTTATTACCAGCGCTTAAATCCACTTCTCGGAAATTAGGTGCGGCCATGATGTGGTTATGTATCTTAGTGAATTCTTCTAAAGAAGTAATTTCAAACAAATCTGTGGTAGGTATGTTGGGAAGATTTAGTTTGGCGCTGCTATTTTTTAAGGCATTAACATATGCAGTAACTGTATTTTTTTTATAAGGCTCACCGTTTGATTTTTTTTGATGGCTCATCCATTTTTGGAATTGGACCCTTACATTGACATTGCTCATTGTAGAACAGCTCCTCTTCAATTTCACTAACAATAAAATCTAGCTATCACAGCAATTTTAACAGAATTTTTCAATTACTATAAGTTTTAATAACGTCCCTTATCTATTCTGAAAGGAAGTTATCAGTATTAAGTAATTAAATTAGGTAATAAAACACACTATCGATTTCTTCAGTGATACAGTTCTAAAAATCGTGAACCGGTCAATCATCTTTAGAGCAAGTATTCAAATTAGAATAATTCCAATTCGGTCAACGTTAACAATTGCTGTACTTACTTATATTCTTAAAAACAAAATAGTCACAGAAGAATTTCAGAATACTATGGAGGACTTTTAGTTTAGAGTCAATACCTAAAGAAATTTTAAATGCAGTGAAAGTCTTAGATTAAAGAATTAGTTACTAGTTGATTCAGATATTGATCACAACAACTTCTTCATAAAAAACAACCACACATACCCAAGGTTTTAATTGAGTGTTTGTTGTGGTTGTTTTGTTTTTTATTCTTCCCCAAAATAATCCTCGTCCACTTTCTTAATGACAAAAGTCTCTTCATGACTAACGCCGATATTATAAGTAAACATATACTCCGTCAGTGTATCCCCATCGATCAAGATAATTTTCTTATCAATCATTCGCACGAAATCTTTTGCACCATCTGAAAAAGATGAAGTTGTGATAAATACACCTTTTCGAGCACGCTGGCCATCAAGGCTACCAGCAAACTTTTGAATTTCCGGTCGTGTCACCGTATTTTCCCAACGCTTGGCCTGCAGGTAAATCATATCGAGTCCGAGGACATCCTCTTTTATAATTCCATCGATTCCTTCATCACCAGAACGTCCGATTGCCTGGCCGGCATCTTTCATCGAACCGCCATAGCCCATTGCTACAAGAAGATCTACAACAAGTTTTTCAAAGAATAATGGCGTACCGCTTTTCACTTTATCCAGCAAATCTCCTTTAGCTTCTTCTTTTAAAACCTTGTAATTGCTCTCAATTTCTTCTAAAGGTGTACGCTCGATAGCAATAGGAGAAATGACGAGTTCTTTCTGACCGTTCCCTTTGTTTTTAAACTGACGAAACTCCGAAAATTGCATGAGAAATGCATTGTCAATTTCTGTAATGCTAGGATCTGCAAGCAATTCTTTCCCTAGTTCAGTTATTACAAAGACACCTGGACGAATGGTATTCAATAACCCAGCCTTTTTTAGGTAGGTTCTTGTCCATCCTACTCGATTATGTAAAATGCGCTGCTTGCCGCTTGGCAACATTTCTTCTCGCTCTTGTTCAGTAAGATTAAATTCATCAGCAAGGCGAATGTATGATTCTCGTAGTGAGTGCTCTTGTCCGTCTTCAAGCATATTTAAGAATGGATACATGAATTCTTGGTAGCCTGGAATGGCCATGCTAATACCTCTCTTCTCTTTATTAATATATCTAGCGCACGTGTGAAATGCTTAGCAGAAATTACATTCTGAGAGATTTAGTGATATGTAAATCGTTATTGAATATGATATTATTGTATATACTATTATACATTTAGGTTAGGGTCAGTGGTCGGTTCGATTCCGACTATAGTCATACCAACTTTGGTTTTAATCGCCTTCTTAACACTAATGAGATATCTAAGCTATAGTTTACTAGCTAAAGCTGAAGTGTCAAAAAAGGAGGGAATGCCTATGAAGTCAAGGTTCTTTAAGGAATCTATAGTACTACTAGCATCTATGATTGAGACCATCTGGGCGATAACTGTTGGGTACTTAGCAGGTTATGCCCTGACCTAAGTGTATAAGTCTTTTTTTATGATGTCATTAAAAAGCAGCTTTCAAAATTATTAAAAGCCATTATCGATTAAGTCATGGACTTACCGATAATGGCTTTCATATTTTCTATTCTTTTATTTTAACATTAAAGCAATTCTTTTCCTAACTAGTTCCAAAACATCCCACAGATTAATCTAGTTAACCCCCAAAGCCTTATAAACCGCATCCACATGATCCGAATAAAACACAGGCTGCACTTTCACCAACAAGTCAGGTGGTACCGTCTGCAAAACCATGACCGATGCAGCTGGAATCAAGACTTTCTTGACTCCTGCATCCACACACACCTGCAATACATTGGCGAACTCTTCTACTTTCGCAATCGTTCCGCCAACGGTCATATTTCCAATGACGATGGTGCTTTCCTGGACAGGTTTATCGAGTGCCCCGGAACAAAGGCCGATCAATTCGGCGATTGCCAGTTCATCGGTAAGGCCAATTCCTTGAAGATCACTGATAGGCATCAGATAATCCTTCGTTTTGATAGCGATGGTATGACTGATGCTTTTGCTGTTTGCTGTAAAGAAACGGAATGCAGTATCTAAGCTTTCTCTCGTCTCTCGTGAAGAACTTACACCGGATTTATCAAACTTTCCTGTTCCGCTCACCACTTCATTTTCGAGTTTATAGACACCAATTTTACACCCCGTTTAGTTTTGTAGATAGATTCATTACAATAAGGTCTTATCAAAGCAAAAATACTGGGAGAAAAAATTAGATTTTCAATATTCTCTTACCTTCTCTTTAACCTACTTTTTCTCCTATTCCATCAGCCGATCATCCCTAACCGGCTCAATCCCAAGCCCTTCCAGCTGCACCCAAAGACTCTCCAATGCTTTCGGCTTATCAAAGTAAAACTCTCTACCCCGGACTCTCCAGAATTTCCATCCTGTACGTTCCAAGGATTCCTGGCGTTTCATGTCTTCTTCGAATTTTCAGGGCTGTGCCATTTTTCTCCGTCGCACTCGACGGCTAGACGGTCACGGAGACCTTCAATGACCAGATTGATTCGGTATTGGCCAACTTTGACCTGTGGTGTGACTTTATAACCTTTTGCCAAAATCATGCGTAGAACATCAACTTCAAACGGTGAGTCGCATAATTCTTCCAGGTTTTGCACTTCCATATTTACACGAGTTGGATTTTGGCAATAGCTTAATAGACTATAGCGCAAATTCATAGAATTCAGTTCTTCCAAATCCACTGAGTGGTATAACCTCATTTGGTTTTTCGTCCGGCTGGCAGCTACGTTAAACCTTTGCTTGTCCGAGGTTTTCGTCAAAGGCATAACTCTGCGGTTCGGGACAGTGTAAGCGTCCAATAGATGGCGGTTTGCAGGTTTATTCGGTGAAAAAAGAATGGCATGAGCTTGGCCTAACTGAAATCTCTACAGTATACGGCCGGCCGATTCGTCTCTATAACGCAGAACGCACGTTGTGTGACATATTCAGGCAGCGAAGCAAGGTGGATGCAGATTTACTGAACGACAGCATGAAGCGCTATTTAGCACGGAAAGAAAAGAATGTCCCCCAGCTGTTGCGCTACGCTGAACAGTTGCGGGTATCTACCCCGATTCGAAAATATGTGGAGATTCTGCTATAAAACATAGCACTGAAAGCACAAAAGGGCACTCTACGGAATACTGCGTAGAGTGCCTTACTTTTTGTACTTTAGTCTAACAATGGAGGTGCAGTTCAAAGAAGATGGCTTTCCTTTTTCCGATTCCTGTATCCTTGGTTCCTCATATATAATGAGACAATTATTTATTCTTGCCGTGTTAATATCATTGGAACCTAGTTAGATTTTCTTTTCACCAATCCAAATTTCATCTATTTCACTAAAGTGATGCATCTTTAATACATTACGTACTTGTAATTCTGTTTTAAAAGATTCAATTTATTGCTCATATGCTTTCAACTTAGGCTCAATAACTATAGTTGAGTAATTAATTTTCGATTTCAAGAATAGCCTCGATTTCTTCTTGAATCTCTCTATTCACCAAAAGTGAACGTTTTTTTCTCAACTCAAGATCCATTTCTTGGTCAATGAAATTATTCGTATGTTTGTCAAAACAATTAAAACAAATAGAGTAAAAGTCTTTTTTCTCTTTCTTTAAAAAATTAAATTCCCACGTTTCAAGTTCCAAATAACTTACTTTATCTTTCGTTTCTTTTCCACATAATTCGCAAGTTGTTTTCATTATAAAAAAACCCTTTCATACATCTACCTTTTATTTTTTTCTAGTTGGCGATCTTTAATTCTTTTTAAGCGCCCATGATATTTCAATATATTCGCTTGTGATTGTTTGGCCTCTTCGCTAGTAGGCTGCAAGTTGGCAATATCCCAGTATTTAATAACGACATCCAATACTTGGTCAAAGTATTGTAGGGGTCCATAATTCGTATCTATTGCAATGGTTTTCATTCTCTCGTTAAAGTCTGGCATGACGGCACCTGGCATAGAGAAATTAATAATTACCTTCTCAAAATAAACAATGAAATTCGGATCAAGTTCAAGATGTGCTTTCACTGTGTCGCGATAGAATGCATAATGAAGTGCTTCGTCTTTCGCTACACGTCGAAGTAATGTTGCTAAATCTTTGTCGTAATCACCCGCTACCTTAGCTACATTATTATAAAAGACTAGTGTAGCTAACTCTTGCAAAGTAGTATAAGCCATTGTTGCTAGAGGATTAGTGAAATCGGGAAACCAACCACTTTCAACTACTCGTTTTCTTAATTGATGCAATCTTACGGGATCTACGTTTCGGGTCACCAATAAATACGTTTCAAGTAAGTTAGAGTGCTGGTCTTCTTCAGCCGTCCAAGTGCGTACGAAATCATTTATTACTTCCATTGAATTTTTAAATGTATAATCCAAATGCGAAGTATACCAAGGTAAATTTACTTCTGTAAGTAATGCTGTTTCTACCGCGATAATTACACCTTCTGGAAGAGTTACTTGACTCTCATCCCAAGGAACTCGTTTAAAGGACATGGCCTTGTCCCATGGAATAAATTCGTGGTAGCTCCAGTCAATATTTGCAGAACGTTCCTTATGTAATTGATATAATTCTTTAATGCGCGGTTCTAAGCGTATATCCAAATCTGAATTTAACATTATCTTTTCTCCTTTAGGTGTTTTTCTAACTTTAAACCCTTTGAATTTTTTAACAAATTATAATTTTAGAACATTGGTGTAACCTTCAAGTAGGATAGATCAATTTTTCACAAATTCGGTTTTTTAACTTTTATTAAATATAGACATTCGTCTATTGTTTAACTAAATCCCTATAGTAATTTTTTTATAGACGCTGGCTTAGCTCCTAATGTCTTCTGACTTTAACAGATTCGACAATAGAGCAATTATGTTCGAATAAATATCTTTCATATTATTCGCATAATCCAGTCCCTATTCATTATATAAATAATTACTAAACAATATAATAACACAGTGGGAATCCTTTCGTAAGAAAAGCCGCCCATTATATGGACGGCTAATGCTTTCACATAAATTGAACTGATGATCTTTCGTTACCAATCAAGTAAAGGAAACACCTCAGCGCCGGCGCGTCCACGGGCTAGGCGACCGAAGCGGTGAATGAAATGATGATTCTTATGATTAATCTATAGTTCACCTCTATTGACTCAAGCTTTCCAAGGCTTAACCTCAATAACTCTATCCACATTAGCAACTTCTTTCTCATCAGCCGACCTCTTCGACCAAATCGTCGCGAGGATCGGTCCGGAAATATTATGCCAGATCGCACCCCAGACGCTTGGAAGTGCAGCAAGTGGACTGAAATGGGCTGTGGCCAGGGCGACGCCCAAGCCGGAATTCTGCATGCCCACTTCGAGCGAGATGGCGCGGCGGTCCGTTTCGTTGAGCCCCATCGCCATAGCTGTCAGATAACCCAGCAATAAGCCGAAGCCATTATGCAAAAAGACGGCCAGGAATACGATGAAGCCTGAACTGATGACATTTTGCGCATTGGCAGCTGTGACGGCTGAAACAATGATCAAAATGGCGGCAACGGAAATGAGCGGTACGATGGAAATGCTTTTGGCGACTGCTTTCGGGAAAAACCGTTGCACCAGAATACCCAGCGCGATCGGAATGATGATCACTTGGACGATCGACAAGAACATAGACACTGGGTTTACCGGAAGCCATTGGCCGGCCAGCAGCAATAGCAAAAGCGGCGTCATGATAGGTGCCATCAAGGTCGATAACGAGGTCATCGCAACGGATAGCGCAAGATTTCCTTTGGCCAGATAGACCATGACATTGGATGCCGTCCCGCCTGGAACGCTTCCAAGGAGCACAAGGCCTGCCGCCAGTTCAGCTGGCAGTTTCAATAGATAGGCGATGCCGAATGCTACAAATGGCATGATCAAAAACTGCGCCGCTACCCCGATGATGACTGGGAGCGGACTTTTGAAGATGATTTTAAAATCGACGGGTTTCAGCGTCAAGCCCATTCCGAACATGACGACACCCAGGAGAATCGTAATATAGCTGCCGAAGCCAAGGAATGCTGACGGGAAGAAAAAGGCCAGCAACGCGATCAGGATGACCCAAAAAGCAAAGTATTTTCCAGCGACTGCACTAATTGACTGCATTATTTTCATCGGGTCGTCTCCTTCTTGTCCACATTGATGTTTTTTCCGGGATTCAATAAATTATTCGGATCCAGCGCAGCTTTTATTTTTTCCATGACGTCCAGCGCTGCTCCGTGTTCTTGTTGCTGGTATTTTTTCTTGCCGATGCCGACACCGTGTTCACCGGTGCAGGTACCGCCGCGTTCAAGCGCGTAGATTACGATGCGTTCATTGAACTCCTGGGCTTTAGCCACTTCTTCGGGGTTGTTCATATCCATCATGATGAGCGCATGGAAGTTGCCGTCGCCGACATGCCCCACGATGCCACCCGGCAAACCGAGTTCCATCAAATTTTCCCGTGCATGATTGACCGCTCCTGCCAGTTCAGAAATGGGCAGGCAGACATCCGTCACCATCATTTTCTTGCCGGGATACCCATGGATATACGCATAGGCCAAGGTATGGCGTGCTTCCCATAGCAAGATACGCGCTGCGGTATCGGTTTCAAATGCCACCTCTTCACATGCATGCCCTTGGACGATTTCCTCCATAAATTCCACGTCTTGGCGCAGTCCCGCTTCATTGCCGTGAAACTCCAGAAACAGCGTTGGCCCCTCCGTATAAGCGGTATCGTTATATTTATTGACTTGTTTCATGGATTGCTCATCTACGAGTTCAACGCGGGCGATCGGAATGCCCGCCTGCAAAATCGATACGACGGCTTCGACAGCATCTTTGACCGTTGGAAATGACGCGCGGGCTGCTGTAATAAATTCAGGTATGCCATAAACACGAAGCGTCATTTCAGTAAAGCAGCCGAGCGTTCCTTCTGAACCGACAAACAACCCATTCAAGTGAAGGCCCGATGAAGATTTTGCTGCCTTGTTTCCGGTATGGATGAGGCTCCCATCAGCCAACACCACTTCCAAATCCCGTACTTGGTCACGCATAACCCCGTATTTAACAGACGTGGTGCCACTGGCATTGGTGGCGGCCATTCCGCCAAGTGTCGCATCCGCTCCAGGATCTACAGTGAAAAACAAGCCGTACTTCTTCAATTCCTTATTCAGCTGGGTCCGTGTCACACCAGGCTGTACCGTCACGAGAAAGTCTTCTTCAAAAACCTCCAGCACTTTGTTCATCAATGAAAAATCGATGGTGATGCCTCCGCTTTGCGGGATGACATGTCCCTCTAAACTGGAGCCGAGACCGAACGGGATAACGGGAATCTGATAATGCGTCGAAATCTTCATGATTTCAGAAACCTGTTCTTTGGTTTCTGGGAAAACGACAATATCCGGCAGCTCCATTTTATGATAGGATTCGTCTTTGCCATGCAATTCCTTAACGGTTTCATTTATGCTGATCTGCTCTAATTTCAAGTGTTCCTTTAAGCTTTCAAGGATCTGTTCTTGATTGTCGATTGGCATGTTGTATCGCTCCTTTAGTGATTTTTGATCTAATAAAATATGAAATTAATTTCCCTGTGAAATTGGTCCAACCAATTAACCTAATTATACATAATACTCTGAAAAGTACAATGTGTATTTTCAGACATTTGCGAACATATTATGTATGATAATGGAAAGCTTAAAAACAAGTAGGCGGGGAGAGAATCTTTTTGAATCCTAAGAAACGAATTTATGAATTGATTGTGGAACAAATAAATATGATTTGCCTGGAACAGAATTTACAGCCCGGCGATCGGCTTCCTTCCGAACGGGACTTGGCCAGTCTATTTGGTGTCAGCCGAAATTCAGTCAGAGAAGCGTTGAAAGACCTGGAAAGTAAAGGCGTCATCGAAACCCGACAAGGCGGCGGAAGCTTTCTTGCACCGTCCAAACGGGATGTGCTCGGTACTGAGCTTCGCACCCACATCGACGAGACCCATACCCAGTTGATCGACGAAATGCTTGAACTGCGGAGGGCTTTCGAAGTCGAAGCCGTTTCCCTCGCAGCACAACGGGCCACTGCTGAAAATTTGGAAGCCATCAGACGTGTGCTGTCCCAAATGGCCGAAGCTGTAGACGATCCGGAAATGGGCGTTCAGGCAGATTTGGATTTTCATCTGCAGGTGGCCTATGCGACCAAAAACCAATTATTGATCGATTTGATGGAAACCCTCGCCAAGCGGATGGAAGAAAATATCCGGGCAACCCGCAGCCAGCGGTTTACTGATAAGGGCCGCCATCAGGATACTCTCAAAGAGCACGAAGAGATTTACCTCGCCATCGCAGACGGCAACAGCGATTTAGCGAAGCAATTGATGGAGAAGCATATCTCCCGGATTCGATTGGAGCTGTATAGAGCTACTTAATATATGATTGAGATGTCTCCCTCAATCCTACCCAATATAAAAAAGCGTCGATTTCTGGTGAAATCGACGCTTGAGCTTGTAGATAAAAGAATATTGATGTCATTTAAAGAATGTATATACATTTCATCCTGTTTATACCGGATCCTGCGCTTCAGGCGGACGCTTTCCACGGGCTCGCGCCGAACTAACTCGGACTGGCGCCCGAGTGGATTTCGGCACTTCGTCGCTTCGCTGCTCCCGCAGGAGTCGCCGCCTTGCGCTACGGATCCTTGAGTGAAGAGTTTACAAGATTTGCAGGGATTACATTTACTGATATTGACTAGTAAGCTTCTCTCTTTGATTGAAGCAACACGCTCCCAAGCGGGCTGGCCACGAAGACTCCTGTGGGACAGCGAAAGCTGAAGACCCCGCAGGAAAGGCATTGGCCGAAACTTATGAGGCCAAGCCTTTGCGACGAAGCTAGCGCAGCGATGCAGGAGCATGGGTTTTCCAGTGACGAGGAGGCTGAAGCTGAGCCCATGGAAAGCGAAGTGGCCGGACCGGTTGGGGATTATGCACCGCCATACATTTTGGTCAAACTTTGTCTACAGTCTGAAGCGTCGATTTCTAGTGAAATCGACGCTTTTCAGCATACACTTATGTGAATATCTTATTTCAATCTTTCCAAAAACTCTTCTTCATTTTCAGCGCCCATATGATCTATGGCACTTAAACCATCCGGTCCTGGCAAAGCAGGGTCGGCTCCGTTTTCCACCAGCACCAGTGCCATGTCATCGTCTCCATACATAACGGCTGACCCTAAAACGGTCGAATAGTCATCCGTCGAGTTGGGATCTGCTCCAGCATCTAGCAAAGCTGTAACGATGGCCGGATCTCCAGAATAAATGGCATACATCAAGGCGTCCGATCCTTCGGAATCCGTAGCATGGATATCTTCTCCGTCTGCGAGGGCTTGTTCGACGCCT
This sequence comes from uncultured Planococcus sp., assembly GCF_947501725.1. Classification (NCBI taxonomy): domain Bacteria; kingdom Bacillati; phylum Bacillota; class Bacilli; order Caryophanales; family Caryophanaceae; genus Planococcus; species uncultured Planococcus sp. The sequence continues at coordinate 87,269 of NZ_CANMXD010000004.1, forward strand.
GCCATATCCCCTATGGAAGCAGCTGTCATGAGTGCTGTTTCATTTTCTACGCCAAAATCTTCTTCATAGAAGCTTTCATCTATATCCGTTGCGAATTGTGAAAAGGCGAAGGCGCCCCCTGCAAAAAGAGCGACCGTCAGGAAGTAAGCTCCCCCCAGCACACCCACCATCAACGCAGCGCCAAGGACGATTTTGCCGTGGTCCGGTTCATAGAATTTCATATCACTGTTGTCGAATTGCCCAATCGCCTGTACACGCTTCGGCAGGCGCGGATGCGTCGACAAGACTTCGCTCAACCAGACTACCGCGTTGGATTCCGTCGCAATCTGTTCAAGATAGGCATCTTCGTTCACTTCCATATACGTCTTCTTGCCGATTCCAAGAAGCGTCAATGCCCGCTTCGCCGCTGACGCGTTCTGGATGGTGAAAGCAGCATGACGGTCGCATGTATATTCACATGACCGGCTATACGCTTGGCTGAGGAATGGAATAAACCCAGCCGGCAGGATCAACAGGTTTTTCCAAACGTGGCGCCGCTTCACATGGGCCAGTTCGTGGGCGATGATAAAGTCCAGTTCCTCCTGCCCCTGCTCACGCGCCAGTTCAAATACTTCGGAATACAAGACGACCATATCGCGACCGAAGAAACGGGTAGCAAAAGCATTCAATGCCCCTTCTGATTGGATGACAAAAACATCCGGCACTTTCTTCAATTCCATTTGTTTCGCCAATGTCTGTACGCGTTCATAGACATCCGGAAATTGCCGCTCGTGGACACGGACCCCATTGCCACGGATCGAACCGAGCATAACGGCGTTTGCGAACAGCATAACGACGAAAATTGTAATGGCGATCGCAATACCGATGATGGATACGACTGCTGCTGCATAGATAAGAATGCTGAAAAATAAACTAATGAAAAAATATACGTTTTCTCTGTGTGATTGAATAGCTGTTTTATCCATCTCTTACTTCCTCTCAATTTGGAATATATTACATATAATAGCACATGGCACCTATTTATGGATGGTGAATTTTCGTTAGTACTCAATTTTATTTTCCCGGCTAAGTCACGCTCTAATTGGAGGCGTTAAACAAACAACCACCCCCTTCACTTGCGAAGGGGGTGGTTGATACCTTTTCTTTATTTAGCTCAGAATAGCTATGCATTCTCCTGTTTTAAGCTTTCAATAATAGTGTCGTTTTTGATTTTGGCGGTTGCATAAAGCATCGCTGCTCCGACAATCAGGAATATCATCAAGACCACAAAGAGGATGCTCATCCAAGGAAGCGTGAAGCCGTATTGGAATGTATAGCCGAGTGACCAGTGCATGGCGAACATGACGGCAATACTCAGCGGCAGTCCGATCGCCAATGCTTTCACACCATAAAAAAGGCTTTCGTAGCGGATCATCTTCGTAAATCCTTTCGGCGTCATCCCGACCGACCTCAACATCGCAAACTCCCGTTTTCGGAGCGAAATGCTCGTGGAGATGGTATTAAAGATATTGGCGATGGAAATGAGCGAGATCAAGGTGATGAAGCCGTATGTGAAAACGGACATCAGCAAAATCATCTGCTCTTCCTGCTGGCGCTGCCGGTATACGTTTTGGACTTGGATCGTCATGTCATTCTGTTCTTCAATCGCTTCTTGTGTCGCGATTGGATCGGTGCTCATGGCATAAATCGAATGCATGAATTGATCGTCCGTGAGCTTCAGTTGTTCAAAGGCTTTTTCAGGGATGATGACATTCAATCCTCCTAGAACCGCCGTCTCTACACCCATCGGAACTTCATTGGTCAATGCTGCAATTTCAAATGTACTTAACCGTTCTTTTTCAGCTGGCTCGCCTGCCTCGTCATAAGGTTGGCTATACAAGTCAATTGCATCCCCGACATCACTCAGGATGGTTTTGGTTTGAACGAATTGGCCGGACGCGGCATCTTCAAAAGACACTTGATCAATGACGATTGCTTTCAGACTGCCCTGGCCGAAAGTTTCCGCATTCATCCCGAGCTTTTTCGCATAAACTTCAAAACTTGCATCGTCCAGGCCGTGGATATCGACATAGTATCGGAACTTTCCATCTTCAAGTGCTACTTCGCCGGTTTCCAATTGCGCAGCCAAACGTTCTGGCAGCCGTTCTGGTTCAATCAGCGCTTCTGCCCATGTGCTTTTGATCATTGTGGCTTCGGTGACATGCTGCAATTGGCGGTATTTGGGCAGGTCGCTTTCTCCGACACCATTTCCGCTGATCTGCAGGTCGTATTGGGAATCACTGCGCACCATTTCCATGGATTGTTTCAAGCCGTCGGTAAAATACGTCACCGACAAAAATAGGACGATGCTGATGACCAGTGAAAACACAAGGGCTAAGTAGCGTTTGCGGTTGCGCTTGGCATTCTTCAAGCCGATTTCCGCTTCCAGGCCAAAAATTTTCCGCACCCACTTGGATGTTTTAAGATTTTCCCCTGACAATTTGATGTCTTCTGTTTGGCGGATGGCATCGATGGCGGAAATTTTCGCTGCTTTTTTTGCAGGGAGATAAGTCGAAATGAAAATGGTCAGAATCGAAATGCCACAAGAGAGCAGCAATGAAGATGGCGTGACGACCAACTCGAGCTTTTCAGAGATATTGAGTGCGTCTTCAATGAACGTATTGATGAAGACAAAAGTCAGGCTAATGCCACCAAACCCTGCCAACAATCCGATGGGTATACTGATCGCCCCAATCACCGCTCCTTCAAAAAAGACGGAATTGCGCTTTTGCTTTTTTGTTGCTCCGACGCTCGACAGCATGCCCAGATGCCTTGCACGCTCAGAAACACTGATGGCGAAAGCATTATAGATCAATGCCACCGAACCGATGAGAATGACCGCCATGATGATTGTTGCCAATGAAAACAGCGTAAGCCGCAAACGATCATTGCCGGTCACGCCATAATAGCGCAGCAGGTCCGAATTGAATTCAACCTTTTCAATGCCGTTATCATCTGCGAAAGTTTTTGCATGGTCAAACAGTTCTGTTTTGAGCTTGGAGACGACAACGAAAGCGTCGAATGTTTCGCTTTCATCTAGTTTGTTTTTGTCTATAAAACCGACCACCGTATAGCCGGGCGACCAAGCCGGTTCCCACTCCGGGCGATCGAGTATTCCTGTAATCGTCACCGTTTTCGTTTCCAGGTTGTCGAGTTTTTCGAAGGACTGGCCATCGCTGATCTGCAGGGAGTCGGTTTGTGTCAACACTTTCCCTTCGACCTCGTGGATTCGTTGGCCTATTTCAACCGTCAGTTGGTCTCCGATTTGAACAGGCATTTCAATATTTTCCTGGATCACTGATGAGATGGCGATTTCCTCTTCAGAAGCCGGCAATCGTCCTTCTGAAACCGTCATCGGAAATTGTGCCAAGCCCTGTTCGTCATAGTTTTGGAAATACAGGTAGGGCTTGTAAGCATTCGTTGAACCTTCCAGGGTTGCATAGCCGCCGCTTGAGAGGATTACCTTTTCGGTATCGCCATCCTGTTCGATGGCCTGGATTTGTTGTTTATTCACATGTTCATATTGGACATGCCATTCTCCGTTTTTCGAAATCTCCTGGCGGACCATAAGATCCAGAAACGATACACCGAGCGTGGTCACCGCTGCAATCATCGCAACGGAAATGATGACGCCGATGATGGTCACAAGTGAGCGGCGTTTGTTCTGCCGCATATGCCGGATGGTTACTTTATTGATGATGTTCATGGCCGGATGACCTCATCTTTTGCAATTTTCCCATCAACTATGGATATGATGCGGTCAGCTTGCAACGCGATGCGTTCATCGTGGGTGATGACAATCAAGGTCTGCTTGTACATCTTGTTGAACAGCTTCAGCAATTCCATGATTTCTTCGCTGTTTTTACTGTCAAGGTTGCCGGTCGGCTCGTCCGCCAGCATAATCGCTGGGTTGCTGATAAGTGCACGCCCAATCGAGACACGTTGTTGTTGTCCCCCCGAGAGCTGATTCGGCAAATGGGACAGCCGTTTGTCCAGCCCCAGCACTTCAATGATTCTGTCAAAATGCGCCGGATCCACTTGTTGTTCATCCAACAGCATAGGCAAGGTGACATTTTCTTCAACCGTTAAAATCGGTATCAAATTATAGAATTGGTAGATCAAACCGATTTGCCGGCGCCTGAAAATGGCCAGCTGTGTTTCATCCAAGTTGTAAATGTCAGTTTGGTCGATCCATACGCTTCCGCTTGTTGGCCGATCGACACCGCCCAGCATATGGAGCAAAGTCGATTTGCCGGAACCGGACGGGCCGATGATACAGACGAATTCGCCTTTGTTCACCGTAAACGATACGTCGTCCAGTGCTATCACCGCCGTCTCGCCTGTACCGTATATTTTTGATAATTTTTTCACTTCAACAATTGTCATGCGGTAAACCTCCCTAAATTCTATTTCTAAGTTTAGTATAGATAGGCCACATGACTGCCCGGTGACTCGCAAGTGACAATCCAGTCACTTAAGAAAACAAGAGAAAAAGCAGGCAATGGGCTAAATCACCTGCTTGTAGAATTTAATGTGAAATGAGGTACCCATGTCCGGCTCACTTTTCACTTCGATGTCACCTTGTTGGCTGGTGATGATGCTGTACGCCATCGCAAGTCCGATGCCGACACTGTCATCTCCTGCATTTTTGCCTTTATAAAAGCGTTTGAAAATATGGGGCAAGTCCTGTTTCAGGATGCCGCAGCCATTGTCAGCTATCGTAATTTCGGTATAAAGTGCGTTTTCTTTATAACCGATCGACAGCTTCCCTCCCGCTGGAGTATGTTCGACACAGTTTTTCAAGATATTGATCAGCGCTTCGGCGGTCCAGTTCAGATCCCCTGAAAAAGCAGTTTGGGGGTTTCCTTCTATCTCCACCTGCAACCCTTTGATATCCAGCGGCACGAGCAATGGTTCAACCGATTTATCGATGAGAAGCGGCAGGGCTATCTGTTCTTTTTTGAACACAATGGTACCGGCATCGATTTTCGAAAGCTTGAGCAGCGACGACACGAGCCAATCCATCCGCTCCAGCTGAACACGCAGATTGCGGGTGAATTCAGCGCGCTTTTCTTCATCAAGCCGGCTGTCGCGCAATAAATCCGACATGACCATCATGGATGTCAGCGGGGTTTTCAATTGATGGGAAATATCCGAAATGGCATCCGTCAGTTTTTCTTTGTCTTCACGGAGAAGCGTGCCGTGTTCGGAAAGCCGATTCGTCACTTTGTAAATTTGGCTTTTCAGCAGGCTCAATTCACCTTCTGTGTTGTCACGGACATCCAGTTGAAAATCGCCATTGCTGATTTTTTGCAGGTACCCCGACAGCTTTTTGATTTCCCGGTAGCGCCACCACGTAAAAACGACGGCAGTCATGATCAATAAAAAAGATACAATGGCAATGCTCCAAGCTGCCGCAGCAGATATGAAAACAGCGGTTATAATCGCGGCTGAGGCGCTGATGACAAGGAGTACCATCAGGAATAATTGGATTTCCCGGTTGCGCAGCATTTCAGTCACCCGCCTTATAGCCCATGCCCCGCACGGTCTTAATCAGGGTTGGCTGTTGGGGGTCGTCTTCTAGTTTTTCGCGCAGTCGCTTGATATAGACCGTCAACGTATTGTCGTTGACGAAATCCCCGCCGACATCCCAAATCCGGTCGAGCAACTGTGCCCTTGTAAGAACCTGGCCAAGATGATTGGCGAAGATCAGCAGCAGCCGGTATTCCAAAGCTGTCAATAGAACTTCATCGGATCCTTTATGGACTTTTCCGTTTGCCGTGTCCACTTGGACGTCCCCGATTCGGATGGCCGTTTTCGGCTGCTTCTCCCGCTTGTAGCGGCGCAGCACCGAATTGATGCGTGACTGAAGTTCACGGACCCGGAACGGCTTGGTGATGTAATCATCCGCTCCCATATCCAACCCCATCACGACATTCACTTCATCATCGAACGCCGTCAAAAAAATGACCGGTATGTCGCCTTGTTCTTTCACCAGTGCGCATAAATCATAGCCACTGCCGTCCGGCAACGACAGATCGAGCAAACACAAACCAATGTCCTTATGCTGTTCTCTGATGACTTTCTCAGCATCTGCCGCTGTGTGGCACAGGATGGTTCCGTAGCCTTCCTGCTGCAGGGAATACGTCAATCCGGATGCGATGGTGCGATCGTCTTCGACCACTAAAATGTTCATATGGTTTCCCCTATCATCTAATTTATCTTGTTTTTCAGTTAACCGGCTGAAATGAATCCTTCTGAATCTACGATACAGGCTTTTGCATTCCATGACCAGAGACTGGTTGAAATTTACAGCAAGGTTGATCCCGCTTATGGGTTAGTTTCTTTGCCTGGGGATTGGTACTTTTTGTGATGACTTGCAGAAACGGATTGGCTGTAGTAAGATTTCTAAAGTAAATATCCATCAATCCCCATCTGTATAACCTTAAGAATATGGCTTAAGGGTCTCTACCAGGAACCGCAAAATCCTGATTACAGAAAACGATCCGTTCGTTTTTTGTAATCAGGATTTTTTTGTGTTTTCTGACAGGGATCTTTAGAGCCATTTTTTTATTCTATTTTCGAAAGGAAGCGTATGAGCACATGAATTTTAAAGTCTATATTTTAGCACTGGCCACAGTCGCTGTCGGACTCGTGGAACTTATTGTAGGAGGCATCTTGCCGACGATCGCAGAGGAGTTCGGCGTCTCGTTAAGTTCAGCCGGACAGTTGATCACCGTATTTGCGTTGATCTACGCTATTGCCGGACCTGTTTTACTGGTGGCGACCAGCCGATTTGAGCGAAAGAAAGTTTATTTGATTTCCTTGTTCATCTTTTTCCTCGGCAATATCCTGACGTTTTTCAGTCCAGACTTTACGTGGATGATGATCGCGCGCGTATTGACCGCAGCGAGTACCGCACTCATTGTCGTCTTGTCGTTGACCATTGCGGCGAAAATCGTCGAGCCGCCTTACCGCGCAAAAGCGATCGGCCTGATTTTCATGGGCATCAGTTCGTCACTCGTCCTCGGCGTTCCGCTCGGCATCCTTGTTTCCGATGCCTTCGGATGGCGTGTGATTTTCCTTGGTATCGCGGCATTGTCCGTCGGTTCGATGGTTCTTATTGCGAAGTACATCCAGCCAATTCCCGGTGGTGCGGCTATTCCGCTTAAACAGCAGTTAAAAGCAGTGGCGAGTGCCAAAATCGGTACCGCCCATCTCGCGACGATGTTCATGCTTGCCGGACATTACACCGTTTACGCCTACTTCACGCCATTTCTTGAGACCAACCTGCAGTTGAGCTCGTTCTGGGTCAGCGTCTGTTACCTGGTGTTCGGGATTGCGGCAGTCAGCGGCGGTGCAATCGGCGGCACCATGTCCGATTCAATCGGCTCAAAAAGGAGCATCATCATCGTCATTTCAGCTTTTGCAGCTGTATTATTCCTGCTTCCGCTGACAACGTTCTCGCTGATTGTATTCCTTCCGGTGATGGTCATTTGGGCAGCACTGAGCTGGAGCCTGGCTCCGCCTCAGCAAAGCTATTTGATCGAAACCGACCCGGCCACGTCGGACATTCAGCAAAGCTTCAATAACTCCGCCCTGCAGATCGGCATCGCCTTAGGTTCTGCCATCGGCGGAGTCACCTTGACCCAAACCGGTTCGGTATCAAGCACCGCTTGGGTTGGTGCTGTCATCGTACTGATTGCTCTTGCCTGTGCCGTCTTTTCACTAACGCGCCCGGCAATTGACCGCAATGGGCAAAAGGCTGACAATCGGAAACTCAATGCCGGTTATGAGCAAAATTAACGCAGCCAGCTAAAACCCCCGATGAAATCAATTGATTTCATCGGGGGTTTTTTTATGCTTCCATCATCATTTTTTCCGATTCGGGAACATAAAATCCAAAGGCGATTTTTTCTTTTTACGCAAAATGCCTTTTTCTTTCGCTTCTTTCAGCCACTCGGGAAATTCGTTCAGCATTTGATTGTACAGCTCTTCATCCGTCACTTGATCGATATCAAGGACATGGAAAAAATTCGCGTTGTCCACGAAGCGGCCTTCCATCGTATCCAACTTTCTCAAGACATCGAAGTTCGAATCGCCGATGCCGATGAATTGCCAAAAGATCGGCTGAGTGGACGATTCCACAATGAATTTCTTGATACCGGCTTTACAGCCGCCGTCATTGATGAAAACCAGAAAAACCGGCACATCGCTCGGCTCTTCTTTCGTATACTTCTCGATGACGTCTTTCATCACTTTCGGTTCGTCGTTCCGACCATATTTATGGACCTCATCATTGGACAGGATGTTTTTCTCCACATAGCCCATGAAAATCTCTTCCGTCGCTGCCGGCAATCGGGAAAATTCGTTATCGTACACCCAGACATCCAATTCCCCATCATCATCAAACTGGCTCGCTACCGCCAGTACCCTCTCGACAACTTCCTGCACGACACCGTCACGATACAGCTTCCGCATCGATCCGGTAATATCCAACACAATACCGACTTTCGCCACAACACCTGTTAACTTCTTTTTCTCCAGCACGATGCTGGCCGTTTTCTTTTTCAGGGAAATCGTACTCATCAAATGGCCTCCTCAAGTCATAATGACTTCAGTATATCGAAGATTTTAAAAATAAAAAGTAAATATTGGAAATGATTAAATGTAAATATTAATTTCTAATCAGTATGTTAATCAGTAAAGTAAATTAGATTACGACTCAACATTATCAATTTCTAAGAGATTATCTTCTACACAGTTTAATAAGCCAAGATCTGAAGAAATTGTTCCAGGTGGAAATTTTTATGGGTCTCAACTGTTTCGTGCCTTACACGACTTAGTGAGAGAAAAATGCACTTTGAGTCATTTTGAATAATAATTTTTAATGATGTGCAGAAGCACATATATACATATACCATTGAAGGATATGGAGCAAACTAGTGGAGACTCCCGCAAGCCCGTAGGAAAGATACGGCCGAAAGGAATTCGGATCGTATCTTTGCGACGAAGCTAGCGCAGCGATGCAGGAGCACCGGGTTTCCAGGAGCTGGTTTGCGGAATATCCACAGCTCGCCTAGTTCATGCCCAAAGCGCTCGAAGCGATTCCAGTACACTAAGCCATACTGCCACTTCTCATATCTTTCCAAACTCCCTCTTTACATCCCCCACCACTTCCTCTACACTAAACCCATCGGGAACAACCCGAACACAAAAACCGCATACCGTTTACTGCACTAGGGGTGCCCATTATGGCTGAGATGCAAGCGCAAGCTTCGATCCCTTAAGACTCGATCAGGATAATACCTGCGTGAGGAAGTGCGGCGCATTTCTGAAATAATTCCTTTTGATTATTTGTAGATTATGGCTGCATCTTCGCGGATGCGGCCTTTTTTGTGCAAATTTTTAGGAGGAATGTTGATATGGAACCATTGCAATGCGGGACCAGCCCGATTGTCGGATTTCGCTTTTCGCTTCATCCGATGACCGGCGATTTCATCAAAGTCATCAAAGGAGCCTTGAACGAAACGGACACGTCGAACGTCTGGATGCACACCGATGACGTCTCAACCGTCATACGCGGCAAACAGAATCACGTCTTCAACGTCGCGAAAGCACTGGCGTTGCATACTGCAAAAACCGGAGAGCATGTCGCATTGTCCGGCACCTTCTCGATCGGCTGCCCCGGCGATTCATCCGGGGACGTCTATTTGGAAAAAGACGATGTGCTGTTGAACACCGACGACACGAAGCAATACGTCTCTTCCCAGTTTGCGCTGTACCCGATGAACAATCCGGATTACATGGCAGTCATCTACCGGGAAGTGGACCGCGCCAAAAAACTGGGCGTCTTCAACGACTCGATGCATTACGCCAGCGGCATCCATGGCGATATCCATAAGGTTTTTTCTTTTTACGAAGAAGCATTCACCAATGCGCGTTCCGAAGATCACCGCCACTTGGTGATGACCGTATCAATGAGCATCAACAGCCCGTCCCACGGAGGTGCGTAAGATGCTGAAATCGTGGAAATTAAAAGAAGTGGTGTTGATGTCCCTGTTTGCGGTCGTTTTCGGCATCGTCTACTTGCTGTTTGTCCATGCAGCCAACATTTGGGCTGCAGTCATCGGCCCGCTCGCCTATGAATGGATGTTCGGCATCTGGTTCATCGTGTCGATCATCTGCATGTACATCATCCGCAAACCGGGCGCTGCCTTTATGTCCGAAACGATGGCCGCTGCAATCGAAGTATTGATCGGCAATGCCATGGGCCCTCGCCTGATTCTTTCCGGCGTCATCCAAGGGCTCGGCGCTGAAGCCGCGTTCGCATTGACCGGCTATAAGCATTTCAACATCCTGGTGCTGATGCTTGCCGGCATCGGTTCAGCCGTCTTCAGCTTCATCTATGGTTATTTCATCTCGGGCTATGCAGCACTCGATCCTTCTTTTGTAGCGTTGATGTTCACCATCCGAGTCCTTAGCGGCGCCATCATCGCAGGAATCGGCGGCAAGTATATCGGAGATGCTTTGCTTACGACCGGTTCCCTGCGTGGCTATGCAATTGCGCGTGCGAAAAAAGGTGATGTGAATGCCTGATGAAATCTTCTCGTTAAATGAGCTATCGTTTCGCTTTCCGGAAGATGAAGCGAAAACCTTAACCGGCATTTCCTTTTCGGTCCACCGGGGCGAGCGGCTGGTCTTAACCGGCCCAAGCGGCTGCGGAAAAAGTACCTTGCTGTATTTGCTGAATCGTTTGTATCCGGAGAACTGCGACGGCGTGGTAGATGGAGAGGCTTTATTGTTCGGGAAGCCTGCAGTTGATTATGTCCCTGGGGAAATCAATCACCGCGTGGCAACTGTTTTCCAGGATCCGGATTCACAGTTCTGCATGCCGACCGTTGAAGAAGAACTGGCGTTTACATTAGAAAACCTCCAGACGCCGTTTGATGAAATGGACCCGCGCATCGAAGCAGTTTTGGAGCTGACCCAATTGACACACCTGCGGCATACTGTTATCCAATCCTTGTCCGGAGGGATGAAACAGCGCGTCGCTACTGCTTGTGCGCTGATCATGGATCCCGAGGTTCTATTGCTTGATGAGCCATTGTCTCACCTAGATCCGTATACCGCCAAACAATTCGTCCAGTGGCTCCAACAGCTGCAGCAACAAGCCAATTTGACTATCGTTGCAGTCGAACACCGGCTGGACAGCTGGGGTTCGTTTTTCGGACGTGAAATCCAAATGGGCGGTGATGGAAATATCGTCGCCGATCAGAAATTCACAACACAGCCGTCGGTTCTGTTTCCTGTACGGCAACCCGCAGTCCAACCGGAAACTGCGTTACATGCTGCAGAACTCTCAGTAACGATCAAGAATAAGCAACTGCTCTCTCCATCAACGTTTTCCGCCCGCCGAGGCGAAGTCGTGGTCATCGCCGGACAGAATGGCAGCGGCAAGTCGACTCTCGTGAAGTCACTGTGCGGCATCTATAAAAAGACGACTGGAAGAATCGAATCCGACGGTACCGGCTACGTACCGCAGTCTCCGGAATATCTGTTCCTGACGCAGCGTGTCGACCAGGAAGTGGCATATTCTGGTGCTTCCACCCACGACCAGCTCCATGAATTGATGGTCAATCTGCGGCTGGAGGAAATAAAAAAGGCACATCCTTTCGCCGTCAGCCACGGCCAAAAACGGCGTGTCGCGATAGCCGCCATGCTCGCCGATAAACGGCCGGTGCTGCTCATGGATGAACCGACTTCGGGGCAGGATACCGCCGCACTCCTCGAGCTTTTCGACTTGATCGACCAGCGTTCCAAAGAAGGTACGACTTTTTTGATTGTCACGCATGACATGGAATTTGCGGCAAGCCTCGCCGATTCGGTCCTGCTCATCAAAGACGGGCAAATGACCGGCAAGTTCGATGCAAGAGATGTCTGGCATGACAAAGAGCTGCTGGCTTCGCATCATTTATTGGCGCCGAAAGGAGTGGCCCGCCTTGCAGAATCTTTTGCATGAAATGAATCCGTCCGTCAAGTTCGTGCTGATCACTCTGTCGATGCTGGCCATCGCGTTCTTTTTCAATCCATGGACGCCCTTGTTGTTCTGGGCAGGTATCATCCTGCTGCAGCTCACGATGAGCCGCATCAACTGGAAACTTTGGCTCCTGTTCATGCTGCCGTTTTCCATCGGCGCTTTCGGGTATTTATGGACCACCGTCGTTTTTGGTGCAGACACCGGCGGAACCGTTATCTGGTCATTTGCCGGAATCGATGTGACAGACGAACAATGGGCGCGCGCCCTGTCTCTCTCTTTCCGAGTGATGGCGTTTTCTACACTATCCCTCCTGTTCGCCTTCACCACCGATCCTGTAAAATTCATCTTGAGCCTCATGCAGCAGCTCAAATTGTCGCCGAAATTAGCCTATGGTGTCATGGTGGGCTACCAGTTCCTGCCGGTCATGAAAGATGAATTCACACAGATTCAGCAAGCGCAAAGGCTGCGTGGTGCAGAACTGAAAAAGCGTAGCTGGCAGCGTTTGCTGGAGATGCGCCGCGTATTGATCCCTATGCTGGCGGGCGCTGTCCGGAAAGCGGAACGGTCGGCATTCGCCATGGAAGCGCGCGGCTTTACCGGAGAACCGAGAAGCGCGTATTACCGGCCAGTCCGGATCGGCCGCATTGATTTCCTGATGTCAGGTGTGTTTCTTATCATCCTGCTCATCAGCTGTATTGGCGGCAGCTGGTTAAGCTGAAAATATGGTAAGATGGACTACACAAAATCTTACTGGGAGTGATGGAAGTGGAAGCACGTATCACCGTATTGACGCTCGGCGTCGAGGATTTGGAAACTTCCTTGGCATTTTATCGCGACGGGCTGGGTTTTTCTTCTGATGGAATCATTGGCACTGAATTCGAGCACGGAGCCGTCGCCTTTTTCAAATTGCAACCGGGATTGCAGCTGGCCCTCTGGAAGCGCCAAGATATTGCGCATGACGCTAAACTACAACTCTCTCCCTCAAGCCCCACCAATATGACTATTGGACACAATGTCGGGAGCAAACAGGAAGTTGACAATGTTCTAGAGCTAGCCCATAACAGTGGAGCAGTCATCACAGTTTCTGGCCATGAAACATTCTGGGGTGGCTATTCTGGCTATTTTCAAGATCCTGACGGCCATTTATGGGAAATTGTCTGGAATCCGCATATGGAAAAGCTTGATTGAGTTCAAAGGCCAAGACTGTTCAATTATGAAGAAAGAAACCTTTATTAAGGTTCCTTTCTTTTTTTATTTAGCCGGTCTTCAGTTCTTGTTACTTGTTTTGAATTTTCTCGTTTAGCCTTATGTAGTATTTTACATGTACAAACGATAACACCATTTGTTCCCAACGCTTCTATCGATTATAATGAAAGCAGTTACATATTTAATATGAACGGGGGAGGAATTGCTGTGAATGGATTTCAGTTGCTCGACGAACAGGACAGCCGAATCTACTTTGTTTTCACACCTTGTCATCCGCATTCGTTTCTATTGTTTGAACAACATCTGGAAACCGTATTGGCACATTTCGAATCCATCGTCCCCTCCACTCAATCGAATAGCTGGATCTTGAAGAAAATCGCAATCTTCTGTGAAGACAAAATCAGTTATTTCCCAGACAACGAATTGTTGATTGAACCGAATTCATTTATGGAAGCTTCTATTCAAGAAGTTTACATAATATTATTATTTATCAAAAGTTCCCCTTCCGCTCCTTTTGAATTTCAACCTGCCGAAAAAATTGAGAACCACCAAAACTTCGAAGATGCCCAAAAAGCAGCGACCGAACAAATGGCCAGCCTGAAAAAAGCATCTCCCACAATCGAAATTAAAGCTCTTGGCGCCAAAATGATATACGACATCCCTCTATGACACCATATATAAATAAATCCGTTATTTCACCTCAACAATAAAACCATTGCCCAAGCATGCCTTTTAAGCGCACGCTTGTACAATGGTTTTTTTATGTATTTCATTCTGGTTAGACGGTCAGAGACTGGAAATCAGTGTCTAGGCTAATCGATATCGTGCCGCTTGCTTCTGTTGATCCAGTAAACCAGAAAAGCGACACCTAGTACAATAATGGCTGTTTTCCAGTCGACCTGTCCTGCATCTTCGTCGAAGTCCGCTTTCACCACTGCGCGTTTCCTTTGGTCTGAGGACATTCCAGCCAGCTTTGTATCGATTCTAATGGTTTGAATTGCCGGCACTGCTTCAAATAGGAGAGCCGGTGCGAAGACAAGGTCCGCCTCACCTTCATTTTCGCGGGAATCACCGGACACGCCAGTTTGGATTCCATTAGAGAGAAGCAGGCAAAAGAACAGCAAGCGTATTGTTTTCTTCATCTGCCTCCGCTCCTATTATCGGTGATTTGGATATTCGATTTTGCAGAGAACTTGCCAGCTGTAGTCCCAAAAGTAAAATGAGACAAATAAATAAAGGCTTTCTGGCACCAATTACTGTTCCATAGATGCTGAGCAGAGCACCTGCGAACAATGATTGCACCGAAGCCTCCTTTTAACTAGTTGCTAACTGATGATTTCAGAGCCAAGCGGAATCACTGTAAATTATTCCGACTCAAGAGCGAAAGCGATCACGCCAACAAGCTTGGTGCTATTCCTCAACTAGTCTCAACCACATTTACAGGGTCACGGCCTGTTCCTGTAGTTGAACCAGTTGGTCATTCCTATTCCAGCAACCCGACATAATTTCGACGTTCTGTGAGGATCCTTCTTTTTGCACTAAATTTCTAAGCTGTTGTACTTAATTAGCTTAACATAACTGATAATGATTATCAATATCATTAAGACGACCTTTCTACTCCCTCTATTCGAAACCCAACCGCCCCTTGTATCTAAATGTCTATGGCGTAAAAATGCAAAAAAAGAGAGCTGAAATTCAGCTCTCCAGTGTTCCATATGTGATTTCATCTTCGTCTCTTGCATTGACCCCATTTTTCACGTGGACAATCGTCCGCAAGATCAATTTGGCTTTCGGATGTTCCAGTACCCAACGCTCGTCGGGAACGATTTCAAACTGCTGCATGACCGTATCTTTTGATTTGACGGATCCTGCAAACTCCATCGATTGTTTGGCAATGACGGTTTCATAAAAATCAAAATCGCTGTCATCGCGCGTATCTTCGACAAGCCTCACGACATTCAACTCGATGAAATCAATAGTTTGTTCTCCATCTCCACCATCTAGGTAAATCGTACCGTTCAACGTTTCGCCTTCTTCGAGATGTGGCCTTTCAACCACCGTATTCACTTTCAATGAACCGATGCCTATTGATGATAAAAAATCCTTGAACTTCATAACCTCGAAACCCCCAACTTTTGTTAGTCCTTGTATACCACAAGTTTGTTCTTTTAAAACAATCTTAGAGTTCTGTGTAATCGTATTGGTTTTCCAAATTGGTCTCGTGTCTGTTGTAGCGTCGTTTGAATAGCTTATAAAAATGAGAAATCAGCACCCGAAGCAATGCATACATCGGGATACCCAGAATGACCCCGACAATGCCGAACAATGATCCTGCCGTCAAAAGTACGAAAATGATCGTCACCGGGTGGATGAACAAGGTTTTTCCCATGACCTGCGGCGATATCAAGTTGCCTTCCACCAATTGCACAACCGTCCAGACAATTGCCAGCTTAACCAGCATGAATGGAGAAGTGACGAGCGCGATAATCGCTGCTGGTGTGATGGCGATGGCAGGACCGATATAAGGAACAATGCTCGTCACCATCGCTAAAACCCCCAGCAATAGCGCATAATCCATACCGATGATCAGGAATCCGATATAGACCATGACGCCGATGCAAAATGCCACAATCAGCTGTCCCTGTATATAGGCACCCAACTGCCGATCCGCTTCAGTGAACACTTCACGCGTATCTTCGCGGAATCTTGGCGGCAAAAGCTTCAGGAAATACTCCGGCAATTTCTCACCGTCTTTCAATAGATAAAACAGGATGAACGGAACGATGACCACCGATAAAATAACACCGGTAATCGTCGAAATCAACCCGGTAACACCTGTAATAACGCTTGTTACAGTGTTTTGCAGCGTATCAGCAATATTGGCGGGCAAGGTTGCAAGCAAAGTGTCAATCGTGAAATCGGATTCACTGTAATAGTTACCAATAAACGATGTCCGCAAAAACGCATCGACATCCGTCAGCAATTGCATGAAATACTCCGGAAACTCTTCAATCAGTGTTTGAAACTGTGAGCGCAAAAATGGGAATACCAATACAATCAACAGTGTAATCAGCCCTACCACACCGAGGAAGATGATGATAATCCCCCAGATGCGCGGGATTTTGAAACTCTCCAGCATGCGCAATATCGGCCGCAATAAATAGAAGAAAATCAATGCCAGCACTATCGGTAAAACCACTGTTTTCATAAAAACACTAACAGGATGAAAGAGAAATGAAACTTCCTTAAAGATAAATACCACCAATCCAAGCAATAACAAGGATATAAGGGTGAATAACGTATTTCTGCCACCTAAAAACCGAATGTAATTGGTCGCAAAAAATGATGGCTTGTCCTCTGGCTGCATAAGCTTCCCCTTTTCTGAATAGACTATCTACCTTCATATTATCATAATCACTAATGATTTAGTCTAGGGGTTGTGACAAATATTCACTTAATGCTTGCTTATTTTGCTCCACATCAATATCAAGAACCGACCCCGCATGAGCGTAGTTCCCATAGCTATAGCTGTCTTCAACTGGAAGAGTCAAACGGTCCACTTCCCCGCCTCCGCCGGTTGCCAATTCGGTGGCCAGTTTTACTTGGTCCGTCAATGGCATATCGGTTTGGACATAGCCTTGCAATGCACCTGCCAATTTCGGGAACTTCGGAATAGAAGAAATGCTGACCAGTTCATCTTTCATAGACGCAATCACTTGCTGCTGTCGGCGCACCCGGCCAAAGTCTCCTTCATTATCAGAACGGAACCGAGCATAGCCTAGAAGCTCTTTACCGTTGAGTTTTTGAACGCCTGGCGTCAAAGAGACCCCAATCTTTTCAGACATTGCTTTCTCGACATCAATTTCTACGCCATTTGGTGCAGCAATATCAACCAGGCTTTCAAAACTTGTGAAGTCAATCAAAGCATAATGATGAATCTCCACCCCAAACATGTTCCGAAGCGTATCTGCCAGCAGGTCCACTCCGCCTAAATAGTATGCCGTATTTAATTTATAGGATTGATAACCGGGAATATCGGCATAAATATCCCGCATGAATGAAGTCAATTTAATTTCGTCGTTCACTTTATCATGTGTGACGAGCATCATCGTATCTGTACGGGATTGCTCTTCTCCACGCGAATCGACACCAAGCACCAGGATGTTTTCATAATCTCCGTTTGCTGCGTCTCCATCGAATGTAACAGGTTCTTGCTCTATGCCATCAGCGAGACTTTCACCACTTTTAAATTGCAGGAATGCATAAACACCCACTGCGATGAGTGCAATCAGGAGCAGGAAGACGATGCCGCGCAGCCGTAATCTTCTTTTTCTGCGTCTTTTTCTTTTGAGGGGTTGTAATTCTTCTTCCATGATCAATACACTCCTTTCTAAACTTTTACGTCAATATGACGCTCACCTGTGCAATAAGTTTCGGGATTCCTTTTAAATTAACGAGCTAAACCATAATAATGGGCTTTTTCTCCCTTTTATGATGGAATGATTTAAAAGCATGCGAACAAAAGAAAAAGAGTTGCTCGAACTGTGCAGACGCGCCGCTATAAAAGTTTCGCTGTCTACAGAACATTTTAATTGTCGGAAAAGCGATCGAGTGGTAAGATTTTTCTTACCTACTATCAGATGGCGGCCTAAAATAACTTTTTCTTCCTATTAACTACCGAGATATAAAAGCGAAAGTTCTCATCTGCCAAGTAAACCATATAGCATCACCGGGAGAGGAGCCATAATCATGACAGAAAAAGCGACATTTGCAGGAGGCTGCTTTTGGTGCATGGTCAAACCGTTTGATCAGTTTGACGGCATTGAGCAGGTTGTTTCAGGTTACAGTGGCGGACATATAGAAAACCCTACCTACGAACAAGTGAAATCCGGAACCACCGGCCATTTGGAAGTTGTAGAAATTACATTCCAGCCTGATGTTTTTCCATACGAACAATTGCTGGATATCTTTTGGCAGCAAATTGATCCTACAGACGATGAAGGTCAATTTCAAGACAGAGGCCCTTCTTATCGGGCGTCGATTTTCGTCCATAACGAACACCAACGTGCGATAGCAGAAAAATCCAAGCAGGAATTAGATGCCAGCGGACGTTTCGATAAACCCGTCGTGACGGAAATCCGGGACGCTGTTGCTTTCTACAAAGCAGAGGATTACCACCAGGATTTTTATAAGAAAAATGCCGAACATTATAAAAAAGACCGGGCAGAATCCGGCCGGGATGTATTCCTATCTAATGCCTGGGAAAAAGTTGACGCTTGATGCGTCAGCTTTTTTACCCTGCATTATAAACAGATTATTCGAACAATTGAACTACCCATTTCCGATTTAGGGAGGCACTCGATTGAAACTTATAGAATCTGTAGATCCTATTGTAATGCAATTGGTGATTGTTCCGATGATTGTCATCGGAATCGGTCTGCTGCTCGCTCTACTCACCAAAAGAGTTTATGTCGGACCCGTCTCAACGATGATCTTAACTTTGAGTTATAATTTTTGGTATTTCACGTCTTTTTATCCAAGCTCTGAGCTTTCTTTCACCATGATTTCCTCGTGGTGCATCATCTTTCCTTTAATCTCGCTTTACCTTTCGTGGATGGTGGTGCTCCAGCCGCATGTCATTAAAGCATTTTTCCTGCCGGAGCCAAAAGAATAGCTACCCCTTTTTATTGAGCAGCAGCGAAAAAATAACCATCAGCACAATAAAGGCTAAAAACAGCAGCAACGTGATATCGTGATTGCCCGTTGCATCGTAGATGATGCCGATTGTCAATGGCATGAAGGCCGAGATGATATAGCCGCCTGACTGCGTCATCGCTGTCCAGCTATTGGCTTCGTCGGCAGAAGTCGTTTCATCGAGTGGCATCAATAAAGCAATGGGGAAAAGCCCACCCAGTGCCACACCGATACAAGCGGCCGCTATCCAAATTGCCTCGACATTGCCGAACATCAGCAGGAAGATTCCCACCGTGCCAAAGGCCAATACAATCAATACCCAGGCCAAGCGGCTTGGAAACTTATTGAACATCAACGGAATACTGATATTCCCCACAATTTGAACCGCCGTCATCAGAGTCAACACCCCTCCAGCCGCCAAAACGGTCATGCCTTTTTCAATCGCAATCGGTGCAAGCCAGGTCAGCATCGAAAAGAAAAATGCAGACTGGAAGCCGAAAAACAGCAGCATGTACCAGGCCCGCTTATTTTTCCACGGCGATACTAGCGCAATACCGTCAATGGCTGTTTCCTCAACTTTCACTTCAGCCGGCTGTTTGACACGCACCCAGATGATGATGGCCACTACAGACAATAGACTCCAACTGGCAATCGCCAGCGGCCAGTCCGCTACGGTGTAAAAAACTCCTGTCAAACCAGCTGACAAAGTCGCCCCTAACCCCATCCCAAACGAATAGACACCGATCAATGCTGCAGTGCGCATCGGAAAATCACGCTTGATCATCGCCGACAGAAGAGGACTGATGATTGCGATGGCCAACCCGATGAAAAAGGCACTCGCAAGCAGAACCGGATAAGTCGGTACAAAACCTCTGATTAATGTAAACAGGCCGATTGCCACAAGCAACATGGCTATCGAGCGCTTCAATCCGAATTTCCGGCCGAACAGAACCGCCAAAGGCGCAAAAAGCCCCATGCAAAAAACAGGAACAGCCGTTAAGAGACTGACCTCACTATTGCTTAAATCCAAATCTGCGCGAATCGGCTCAAGCATCGGGCCGATGGACGAAATGGCCGGACGCAGGTTCAAGGCGACAAACAAAATCGCCAGTACCATCAAGCTAATCGTCGATTTCTTTTGCTGTTCAGCCACGTTTTTTCCTCCTGATAACAATAGTAAGAATATGAATTCATAGTTTTATTAATCACTCATTATAAATGATCCTGCCGAACTTCTCGGTACACAACACCAAACTTGTGACTCACCCCCCAATCATTTAAAATAGAGGTGTGAAAGGCGGGTTGTCGATGAAACTCGTGAATTGGAGTTACGCGAAACGCTACAATATAAAAGCGATTTTCGATGAATTCCCCCATGTTGTTGTACTGTTTCGCCAAATCGGCGGTTATTACTTTATCTATTCGATGAAAGGCCTGACGCCCGAACACATTCCCGGCCGTCGCGAGTATGTACAGATGGAGTATTTGCTGAATAAGGAACTTGGCATGTTGGAAGCCTATGTTGAACGGAAAACAAGGTAAAAACAACTTATATTTTTAGTTTATCCGAGACCACGGGCGAATGCTATCGATTTCCGTGGATTTCGTGGTATACTCTTCTTATTGTGAAATTTAGGAGGTACGTATAAATGATAGCTGCAAATGATGTAAGTCTTCGCTTTGGTGACCGCAAACTATTCGAAGACGTCAATATTCAATTTAACCCCGGCAATTGCTACGGATTGATCGGTGCCAATGGTGCCGGCAAATCGACGTTCATCAAAATTCTTTCGGGTGAACTTGAAGCACAATCCGGAAATGTCTATATGGGATCAGGTGAACGCCTGGCTGTACTGAAGCAAAACCATTTTGAATACGAAGAATATGCTGTTCTTGAGACTGTTATTATGGGCCACAAGAAATTATATGAGGTCATGTCCGAGAAGAACGCCATCTATATGAAAGAGGATTTCTCTGATGAAGACGGCATGCGTGCTGCTGAACTTGAAGGCGAATTCGCTGAATTGAACGGCTGGGAAGCTGAATCTGAAGCAGCCATCCTTTTACAGGGTCTTGGCATTACTGAAGACCAGCACGATAAGAAGATGGCTGAACTTTCCGGTTCCGATAAAGTGAAAGTGCTTTTGGCACAAGCTTTATTCGGTAAACCTGATGTTCTATTGCTGGATGAGCCTACCAACCACTTGGACTTGAAAGCAATCCAATGGCTGGAAGAATTCCTGATCAACTTTGACAACACCGTCATCGTCGTATCGCATGACCGCCACTTCCTGAACAAAGTATGTACGCATATCGCTGACCTTGACTTCGGTAAAATTCAACTTTATGTCGGAAACTACGACTTCTGGTACGAATCAAGCCAATTGGCTACCCGTTTGGCATCAGATCAGAACTCGAAAAAAGAAGAAAAGATTAAAGAGCTTCAGGCCTTTATCGCCCGCTTCTCCGCCAATGCTTCCAAATCGAAGCAAGCGACTTCACGGAAGAAAATGCTTGATAAAATCGAGTTGGATGATATCCGTCCTTCTTCCCGTAAATATCCATTCGTCAATTTTACCATCGGCCGCGAAATCGGCAACGATGTGTTGACAGTAAGAGATGTCAGCCAAACCGTTGATGGCAAGAAATTATTGAACAATATCAGCTTCAACCTAAACAAAGACGATAAAATCGTCCTGATCGGTGATCCACTTGCAAAGTCAGCTCTTCTGCGCATTCTAGCTGAAGAAGACCAACCGGAATCCGGTTCGGCCCGCTGGGGAGTCACTACTTCACGTGCTTACTTGCCGATCGACAATACCATTTACTTCGAAGGTAGTGAATTGTCATTAGTGGATTGGCTGCGCCAGTACTCACCGGAAGACGAAAGCGAAACATTCCTTCGCGGATTCCTTGGCAGAATGCTATTCTCCGGCGAAGAAGTGAAAAAGAAACCTTCTGTATTATCCGGTGGCGAGAAAGTACGTTGCATGCTTTCCAAAATGATGCTGTCACACGCAAACGTCCTCCTTTTGGATGAGCCTACCAACCACTTGGACCTTGAATCGATCCAAGCCTTGAACAACGGCATGATCGCCTTCAAAGGCGCTATGGTCTTCACTTCCCATGACCATCAGTTTATCCAGACGGTTGCAAACCGCGTGATTGAAATCCGTGAAGACGGAACGATCCTCGATAAGCAATTGACTTACGATGAATACCTGGAGTGGAAAGATACACAAGGTATCACCAACTAAAAAGATTAGTATCCAAGCAGCAGATGCACTCGATTTCCTGAGTCCATCTGCTGCTTTTTCGTATGCCTACTCTTCCAAAAGAACATAGAAAACCCGTGGATCTGCGCAGATCCCCGGGTTTTCTACTACTGTTTTATTTTGTAAAACGTTTCACCAATCGGCCTGCAGGCAATTTGGAAACGTATTTATTCCCTGAATTGGATACTTTCTTCACAAGGTCCAATAAATCATCGTCCCCAGCCCAATGCTCTGTGATGACTTCTTTCGGGAATTTGTTTAAAACCGTATTGATGACGAATACCGCCACGACGACATCGTCGAGGAATCCACCTGGACCTACCAGAATTTCAGGCAGGAAATCGATCGGCGCGATAAAATACATGATTCCGGCACCGACCGCTGCTTTGCTTTTCGCATCAATCCGGCTGTCCAGCATCATTCTGGTCAAAAGATGGAATAGATCGGGCGCGAACAATACATAGCCGCTAACGGTTCCAACCACTCCCGGTTTGCTGTCCACCCACTTTTGAACTTTAGTCCGCAATTTCTGATAGAAATCATTTTGTTTTTCTTCACTCGGCATCGGTTTTTTTAGGTATTCATTGTCCATCTGCTATTCCCCCTTGATCTTTCTTTTCAATAACTGATGAATCCATGACGATTTCTAGAATACTAATGTTACATTTGTCGCTACACGGGCTTTATCGGCAACACCTTCATAGACGGTGAACTTCACCGGCTGACCCGGATTCAGTTTCCGGAAGCCGTCGACATTTATGTTGATTTCTTCAAAGAAGAAGTCTTCCCCGTTGTCGCCTGTAATCATGCCTACCCCTTTATCTTCATCAAACGATTTTACTGTACCTTCCATGATAAAACCTCCCGTATTCTCTTTATCCAGTCATCTATTTATACCCATCCTGCACTGAATAAAAACCTCATGCGTCCGTTCTGGGCTGCCGTTCCCTTTGAGCACACTGCTCTTTTAGATACGGACTGAAATTAAGAGAAGGCATATGGGAGATGTCGAAATGATTCTGGCGTCCACCTATCTGTTGACAAAAAAAAGAACCACTCCCGAAAGAGTGGTCCTGGGTTATTAGACTTTAGTTACGTTAGTTGCTTGAGGTCCACGGTTGCCTTCTTCTACTTCGAATTCAACACGTTGTCCTTCGTCAAGCGTTTTAAAGCCTTCGCCTTGGATTGCTGAGAAGTGTACGAATACATCGTCTCCGCCTTCAACTTCGATGAAGCCAAAGCCTTTTTCTGAGTTAAACCATTTTACTGTTCCTTCTTGCATAATAATTACCTCCTGTGGTAAAAAAATTTTTCAATATGGAATCTTTTCCAATAAAAAAATTCACATATTTCCAAAAGTACCATCACGTGCTGATCACTTTTGGAAATATGTGAATAGCTGTAATTGGTGGAGATTTCATGTTGTTAAGATAATTATATCAAATTGACTACAAAAGTCAAATAAATCTAAAAACTTATCTTTGGTTTCCCATCAACTAGCCAAATCAGCCCATGAAATATCTGTAAATCCTCTTCGCATTTTTCACAATATTCCATTTCTTCCCGGTTCCAGTAGCTGTTGAAGGCTGAATCCCGCTCTTCATGCTCTTCAAATCTGTGGCTGAAATCCGCCTTTAGTTCCCCCAAGTATTCACGGGCGGATTCGGCTGAAGTAAACTCCCGGCGCGAAACTACTTTGTCCTGCCAGTCATCGAACATCCACCACGGTTCATAATCAGCCCTCATATAGATGATTTCATGCATAGCAGCCAGCCTCATTTCTTCCTATTTAGCATTGTGCCAAATCTATTCCAGCTTGTAAAGAGTTAAGCTCGGTTTCCCAAAGGATTCGAAAGTTTGTATTGACATGCGGTTTCACGTAAAATATAAGGAAGAGAGAGCATTGAAATGAAACTTTTCAGTGCCAAGGACGTATAGAGTAAGTAGCAGTGAAGGAGGTCCTTTGCATGAAGCCCCTAAAGCCGATTGAAAATTTTATCAAAAGGCAATCCGTTAGTCTGCCTCTTATGACAGTGATGTTCCCAGTCCTGTATTTAGGAGCAGAAATCGGATTGATCGCATCAGGAGCTGTGGCAGCCGGAACTTATATCGCCAGCAACAGCACCATAAAACAGGTTCAGATTTCATCTGACTCCAAAAATCTTGGAATGACCCGCAGTGAATTCAAAAACGTACGTAACCAGATAAAAGAAGGCAAAGAAAAAATCAAACAGCTTCAAGGCAATTATTATAAAGTTCGTTCCATTTCATCTTTCAAACAATTGATGGATATGACAAAAATTGCGAATAAGATCATTACCGTAGTTCAACAAAATCCGAGAAAATTCTATTTGGCTGAACCTTTCTTTTATTCCCATTTGGATTCAGCCATTGAGTTGACGGAAAAATACACCTTACTGGTCGGACAGCCTGTCAAAGATCAGGAAATGCGTGTTGCCTTGCAGGATACCCGGGAAATGCTGCTGTCACTCAATAAAGTGATGGAGCAGGACTTGAAGCGCGTTCTATCGAGTGATGTCGAAAAACTGCGCATGGAATTGGATTATGCAAAATTGGCTGTCGATCAGCACAATAACCAGAAATTACTCGTACAGCCAGAACCTGAACATGAGGGAGACGTGGAAGATGACAGAGAAACCATCAACTCGAAGTGAATTGGATGATTTATTGGAATCGCCTTTTGGCGTGCAATTGGAGAAACAGGAACACGCTGTTGCCGAACAGGCGGAGGGCCGCCCAGTCGCTTTGATGGATCGCTTAACGAAAGAAGAGCAGGCCAAAGCGCGCGAACTTGCCAAGCAGATTCCGGTCGGCAATAACGAAGCGATCCTGACCTACGGCGCAAACGCCCAAAATCAGTTGAGCCAGTTTTCACACAAAATGCTCGACCATGTCCAGCGCAAAGATATCGGCCCTGTCGGTGACGTGCTTCATGATCTGATGAAAAAGCTGGAAGAGCTGAATCCCGAAGAATTGACGCAAGGTAAGAAATCGGGCATCCGCAAACTGTTCTCGAAAGCTAAATACTCCGTCCAGGAAATGATGACCAAATACCAGAAGCTCAGCACACAGGTGGACCGCATCAGCATCCAACTGGATCATTCCAAACGCGGGTTGTTGGATGATGTTCAGATGCTCGAGCAACTTTACGACCAGAACAAAACCTATTTCCAAGCATTGAATGTCTATATTGCGGCAGCTGAACTGAAACGGGACGAAATCATGAACGAAACGATCCCTGCACTCCGCAAAAAAGCGGAGACTTCACAGGACCAGATGGTTTATCAGGAAGTCAACGATATGGTCCAATACGTGGACCGGCTGGAGAAGCGCCTATACGATCTGCAGCTATCCCGTCAAATCACGATTCAAAGCGCACCTCAGATCCGTATGATCCAGCAGACCAACCAAACGTTGGCTGAGAAGATCCAGTCATCCATCATGACTTCGATTCCGTTGTGGAAAAATCAGATTGCCATCGCTTTGACATTGAATAAGCAGCTGAAAGCCGTAGAAGCACAAAAGCAAGTCACCTCAACCACCAATGACCTGCTTCTGAAAAACTCGGAAATGCTGAAAATGAATTCGATTGAAACCGCCCGTGAAAATGAGCGCGGCATCGTCGAAATCGACACTTTGAAGAAGACGCAGGAAAATCTGCTCGAAACGATTGAAGAAACACTTAAGATCCAGGCAGAAGGACGCAGAAACCGCAAAGCCGCTGAACTTGAAATCGGCCGCATGGAAGAAGACCTGAAACAACGCCTGCTCGCCATCCACGATGGCACCAACGACAACAATGGATAACAGCAAAATCCCCGGAAGCTCATGTGAGCGTCCGGGGATTTTTTATGTGTTTTACTTGTATGGAAAGTATTTTACGCTTTTCAGACAGTAAATCCTTATACTGGAAATAAATTTTTAAAGGAATCAACTAGTAACGGGAAATCACCCGGCCTGAATCACCAGATGCAGGCTTCTTTTCAAAAGCCGCAAAGTCTGTTCGACAAACTGCTCCAAGGAATCTGCACTGACGGATTTATTGCCGTACATCATCCGGTAAAATGCCGCCTGCTCTTCAGTAATAGTGTCGCTGCTCAAGAACAGGTGCAGCACTTCGATGCCCTGTTTTTTCGCTTCCGCTACGGCGTTTGCGGTATCCACCACGCCGTTTTCTGCGTAATTGTAGGCAGATGGCTCGCCGTCGGAAAAGACCAGTAAAAAGCGGTGTTTCTCAGTCCGGTGCTTCAGGCGATTGTTCATCCAACGGATTGCGAAACCATCGCGATTGTCCTCATGCGCATCCAGTGACGCAATTTCCTGGGCATGGTCTTTGCCGCGGTCTTCGAACTTATGCATCCACTCGAAATAATTCGGCTGTTCAGCATCACTCGCTTCATATGCATCTTCATAAAATAGGACAATTTCATGCGGCACATTCAAGCCGCGCAGCACATCGTGGAACAACAGGACAGCCTGTTTCGTTTCATCCAATTTGTCTAGCATGGAGGCAGAACCATCGATCAGCAGGCAGAAAACCGCATCCAGTTCTTTGGATGGCGCTGTTTTTCGGTAGAATGGTTTGGGGCGTTCCTCAATCACCAGCGGCATCAGCTTTTTCGACAGCCTCCCTGCATTCAAGTTGCTGCGGACACCTTCCTGCCGCTGCGTCATCCGTTTTTTCAGTTCTTTCAGCAACGCACGTACATACGGCGCCTGTTTTTTCCGCCAACCCTCAATTTCGAGGCGATGGTCGCCTTCTACACGCAATCTGGTCTCGTGATACACCACCTGGTCATTGGCTGAACCGAATCGGCCTTCCGCTTTTTTCGGCTGGCTCTTCATCTGCCGGTCCTCCGCATCGCTGTCTTCCAGATGCTCTCCGCTTGAATCACCTTTAGCCGTCTGTTGGACCTCGCCTGCCCCTTCTTCTTCCCTGCCGCCTTCAGCTAGCTGGGAGTCGCCGCGTTCGAGCTCAAACTCCAATGCTGGAGCTTCACTTTCTTCGGTTTCCCGATGCCAGGACTGGAACCATTCTTCAATGGTCTCAATTTCTTCAGACTCTTCCGCCTCTTCCGCTTCGATGCCTTCATGATAATGGAATGGCGGTGCTTTGTCAGCGGCTTCGCCAAAAGTGTAATAGCTGTGCAGCGCATCCGAACTGAGCAGAAATTCTGCCCGGTCCATGATCCTTTCCACCACTTTTACAGAATCCATCGTCGTTTTTGCATCGAATAATTCTGTCCAAATGAAAGACAAGGCATTGAAGCGATCTCCTACATCCACTTCGATGCCACGCAAGCTTAAATACGCTGCATTTATCAACAGATCACTTTTAAAGCCTTTTTTCAAGTTTTGCTGGAATTGATCTTTGTGATATTCCGTATAAACAGCTTCCCGCGTAGCAAAAGCGGCAATCGTACCAGGACGTGCCGCTTTAATCTTTTCGGAAAGACGGAACTCCTCAGCGCATAACAGCAATTGTTCCCGAAGGCTCGGCAAAGCAGTATCCTCCCTTTTGAACTTGCGCCATGCAGCCAAATTGAAATCCCGCCAATAACCCGCAGCCATCAAATAGATATCGGATAGATAGCCGTTGCGCTCAATCCGTTTGGTGCGGTGGCGCCAAAAGACGCTGATGGACATCGCGGATTCGGATGGCCGCAGCTCCACCAATTTGCGAGTAGTCACTTTCAAGTAAGGCGCATCCGCCAATGCACCGGCAAGCAGCTCCATTTGATGAAGCATCTTCGTATCGATGGTTTCGTTATTGAATTGGATGAACCGATTTACTGATGCCATAATTCCCACCTACTTTTTCCAAGTATGAGCCAGATCCATGAACAGATCGCGTTCACTTTCATCTTCCAATTTCTCGGCAATGGCGTATTGCACCGCGCGCAGCGGATCCATATATTCTGCTAGAGCCGTTGCATCCAGCAGGCTACGAATTGAAGCAGCTTCTTCCGACAATAAGCCGTTTGTCACTTGCTTCATCAAGTCTTCCGCCAAATTCAGCATAAATGCCTTAAGATCGCCATCCGCTGCCGGAAATTCGCGATCCCATAGTTCAGCCAATTGCTGACCCGTCAAATAAGGGATCGGATAAGCAATAAAGCGATTTTTTAATGCTTCGTTCATGGGAGCGGTACCGATATAGCCTTCATTGATTGCAGAAATCACTCCGAAATCAGGATGCGCCTCAATCACTTCCCCAGTAAACGGGTTCGTCATCATACGCCGGTGGTCCAGTGCACTGTGGAGAATCGGCAAGGTTTCAGCTTTCGCCATATTGATTTCGTCGATATAAAGAAAATGCCCTTTTTTCATGGCGGTCACAACAGGGCCTTCGACAAACTCGATGACACTCTGCCCATCCCGCTGCACCAAGGTCTTAAACCCCAACAAGGCTTCCGCATCCAAATCAACAGAACAGTTGATGCTTTGCATCGGCTGTCCAAACAGTGCCGAAACGCTTTCCGCCAGCTTGGTCTTCCCTGCTCCCGTCGGCCCTTTCAGCAATACCGGCTTACGCAGCACCACCGCAGAAAGAATGTCCTGCCAGAGATGGCTATCGGGAGCAATATAGCCGGGTTTTCCGATTAATTTATCGTAATCTTCATGTGTCCGTTTTTTACGCTTGGTGATATCCTGCTCAATCAATGACATTCCGATTCCTCTTTTCCATAGAAAAAGCCGATGTAAATCCATCGGCTTTTTGACATTCTTTAAGGCTTTAACAGCCAACTTCCCCTACATTATTCAAAATAAGTTTTATAGAATCCACCGATTTTACCGGTATTGTCCACTACGAAAATGAATTCTTCCGTTTCGTTTTTCACTTCGTATTCCTTGCCCACAGTCAGTACATTGGAAACCAAAAATTTGGCTGCATCCGTATGCTTGCAGGTCACGGTTTTGATTGTTTCTCTCTGGAGCCATTCGTTGTGAATCATCGTCCTCATCCTTTTCAATCTGCCTATACCTTCAGTATAAGGAAAAAGCAGGCCAATTTCAAACTGACTCTGCTTTAATCTATTTCATAGGGAATAATTTGCGAAATCTTTTACTGAATAAGCTATATTAGTTGAACTAAAGAAACTAGCTTTTACCCTACGCTTCGGATGCTTTAAGTAGAGCAAGACGATTGCTCCTGCACAAGCTCTTCGCTAAGAGATGTAGTGAACTCAAAGCAAGCCTATGTGTTTTTATTAGAGATGGAGCAAAACAGCGAAGACTCCTGCGGATTAGCGATTCGACCGATACACCGCAGGGAGCGCAGCGGACGAGGAGGATTGGGCGGGAGCCCGCTGGAAAGCGAAGCTGTTTTGCGGAGTATCGGCTAAAATAGATCATTAGTTCAACTTATATAGTGTTCAATACTTTGCAAAACATCTGCTTTCAGACCCACTAGATGCGGAGCATGCAGATCGATTAACTTTCCTATATTCTTAAGAACCCGCTCACTTCTTCGCAAATTTTGTACTATAAAGGTAACGGAACACTGCGATACAAATGACAAGAACCGACAGCAAGATCAAAAAACCCTGCAGATGTTCAAGAATGGTTTGGTATGCGTAGGGAAACATCCGACCGATATTAAAGTAGACGAACATCCAGACAAACCCTGCCGTATAGGCGAACATCATGTAGCGCATGAACGGAAAGCGGTTGGCTCCAACAACATACGGCATTGCCCAACGGATTCCAGGCAGGAAAAAGCTGAAAGCAATCGCCCATTCTCCACGTTTTTCCAGAAAGGCATTGAATCGGCTGATCGGCCCTTTCAGACGTGTTCTGTTCAATCGGTTCAACAGACGATGTCCGAGGCTGCGTCCAATAAAATAAGCGAATGTGTTGCTGGTGATCAGACCTAAATAAGCTGAAAGAAACGCATACACCGGCTTAAAATAGCTGATTTCCGTCAATACACCTGAAAAGGCTGCAGCGACTTCATTGGGGATCGGCAGACCGAAAAGCAGCAGCCAATTAAATACGAACATGCTGAAATAACCATATTCCTTAACCAATTCAATGAAAAATGAGATATCCATGGACTTCTACCGCCTTTAGGCTGTTCTTTCTTTAATGATGACAAAAAAAAGATAGTCCTGCAATGCAGGACTATCGCGTAGATTGATTATTAAGATTCCAGCAATAGATCTTCTGGATTCTCGATCATATCTTTAACCATTTTCAAGAAACCAACAGAATCGCTTCCGTCAATTACGCGGTGGTCATAAGATAGTGCCACGTACATCATCGGACGGATTTGAACTTCGTCTCCGATTGCAACAGGACGTTTTTGGATCGTGTGCATTCCAAGGATACCAACCTGTGTACCGTTCAAAATTGGTGTAGACATCAATGAACCGAATACGCCACCATTAGTGATCGTGAATGAACCGCCTGTCATATCAGCAATTGAAAGTTTCTTATCGCGTGCTTTCGTAGCAAGTTCACCGATAGAAGCTTCAATTTCTGCAAAGTTCTTTTTGTCCGTGTCGCGAACGATCGGTACAACAAGTCCTTCTTCAGTTGAAACAGCAATACCTACATCATAGAACTGTTTTAGAAGGACATCTGTTCCATCCAATTCAGCGTTGACATATGGGTATTTTTTCAAAGCTGCAGTCACAGCTTTTGTGAAGAACGACATAAATCCAAGTTTTACATCATTATTTTTAAGGAATTGGTCTTTTTTGCGGCTGCGTAAAGCCATAACATTCGTCATGTCGATTTCGTTGAATGTCGTCAACATTGCAGTCGATTGTCTTACTTCCAAAAGACGTTTTGCAATCGTTTGACGGCGTCTTGACATTTTTTCGCGGACAATGCGGCCATTTTCTTCATCAGAAGAAGGAGCTGCTGCTTTTTGTGCTTTTGGTGCTTCCGCTTTTGCAGCCGGGGCACTTGCAGCCTGTTTCGATCCGTGAGCTTCAACGTCCTGGACGCGTACACGGCCCATTGGATCAACTGGAGAAATAGCTGCCAGGTCGATTCCTTTTTCGCGTGCCAATTTACGTGCTGCAGGGCTTGCAATTGTCCGGTCAGAAGAAGATTGCTCTTCAGCTGCAGGATCTTCAGCTACAGGCTCTTGAGTAGCAGGAGCTTCTGTTTTAGCAGGCTCTTCGGATTTTTGTGGAGCTTCTTCAGCTTTAGGGGCTGCTGCTTCGCCAGAACCTTCGCCCACGATTGCGATAACTTGTCCGACTTCAACTGTATCGCCTTCTTGTGCTAAATGTTCCTGAACAACTCCAGCTTCTTCGGAAATGACTTCAACGTTGACTTTATCTGTTTCCAGTTCAACGATGAATTCACCCTTTTCAACTGTTTCGCCGGGCTGTTTAAGCCATTGAGCGATTGTTCCTTCTGTAATCGATTCTGCTAGTTCTGGTACTTTGATCTCTGCCACAAAAAATTCCTCCTTAGATTATCCTTACAATTTAGCTAATGCTTCATCAAGTATACGCGCTTGTTCCACTTTATGTGCTTCTCCATCACCTTCTGCAGGGCTTTGGCGCTGACTGCGTCCGAAGTACTTCACTTCTTTGCCATCTGACAGTTCACGCAAGTACGGATCTGCAAATGTCCATGACCCCATGTTCTGAGGTTCTTCCTGTACCCAAGCCAATTCTTTAGCGTTTGGATAACGGTCGACGATTGTCTGAATCTTCTCAGCCGGGAAAGGATACAACTGCTCTACGCGGACAATATGCGCCCACTCATAGCCTTTGCCATCTTTCACACGTTCTGCCAGATCAATTGCCATTTTGCCGCTTGCGAAAAGGACACGTTTCACTTTTTTCGCTTCTTTGCCCATATTCGGCTGTTCAATGACAGTTTCGAATTGACCTTCAGCCAAATCAGCTACATCAGCACCAACCAACGGATGGCGCAGCAATGATTTAGGCGAAACGATGATCAATGGACGAATTGCTTCTTCTCCAAGCATTTTAGCCTGACGGCGTAAAATGTGGAAGTAGTTGGCTGCGCTGGAAAGATTTGCGACTGTCCAGTTGTTTTCAGCAGCCATCTGCAGATGGCGTTCCAGACGGGCACTCGAATGCTCAGGTCCCTGTCCTTCATAACCATGAGGCAACAGCATGACCAAGCCTGATTTTTGACCCCATTTAGCGCGTCCCGCAGAAATGAACTGGTCAAACATCATCTGCGCCATATTGGCGAAATCGCCGTATTGCGCTTCCCAGATAACAAGTGCTTTATCATTTTCAACATTGTAACCATACTCGAAGCCCAATACAGATGCTTCACTTAATGGGCTATTATAGACGACGAACGATGCTTTGGCATCTGAAATATGATGCAGCGGCACCAATTCATTGCCATTCTTTTCATCATGCAGGACAAGATGGCGATGAGCAAATGTTCCGCGCTGCGCATCCTGGCCAGTCAAGCGAATTGGATTGCCTTCCTGCAGGATTGAACCGAATGCCAGCGTTTCAGCATGTGCCCAATCAATCTTGCCTTTATCATTAAACGGATCTTCACGACGCTTCAGAATTCGGGCCAGTTTTCCGAAGGCAGAGAAATCACTCGGCCAAGACAAAAGCTCTGCGTTCATCTTCGTCAGAACCTCTTTATCGACACCAGTTGCAATTTCAGGATAACCGTTTAAGACAGCTTCCGGAATTTCAAGTTTCGGGAAGTCCGCCGTTTTGTTTTCTTTGACTCTGTCATAAGCTTCCTGCATTTCTTTCTGTATATCAGCATCAAGTTTTTTAACATCATCTTCCGATAGAACTTGTTCTGATGCCAATTGTTTTCCATAAAGTTCCCGAACCGTATCATGCTGATGGATGCCATGGTACATTGTCGGATTCGTCACTAATGGCTCATCCATTTCATTATGGCCATATCGACGATAGCCGATCAGATCGATCAAAATGTCTTTTCCGAATTTTTCACGGTATTCAAACGCCAGCCGTGCGACTGCAACCACCGCTTCAGGCTCATCGGCATTGACGTGGATAACCGGCACTTCAAAGCCTTTTGCAGGATCTGATGAATAATGTGTCGATCTTGAATCAAACTGTTCTGTTGTAAAGCCGATCAGGTTGTTGGCGATGACGTGGATTGATCCACCCGTCTGATAGCCTTTGACACGGCTGAAGTTCAAGGTTTCGGTTACGATGCCCTGACCCGGGAATGCCGCATCCCCGTGTACAAGAATCGCGTATGATTTTTTCGGATCCATTTTTGCCACACCCGTTTGATCGGTGAGTTCCTGGGCAGCACGTGTCTGTCCAGCAACGATCGGGCTGACGATTTCCAGGTGGGAAGGATTATAGGCAAGTTTTACACTTGTCCCATTTTCTGATTTAAAAGCTGCGCCCATATGATATTTAACATCACCAAACCAGCCTTTAGTGATTTGAAGCGAACCATCTTCCGGTAGGAAAGCTTCGTCCCCTACATGTGCGAAGCCGGCAAACATCATCTCGTAAGGTTTGTTCAAAATATGTGTAAGCACATTTAAACGACCGCGATGCGCCATCCCGATCATGATATCCTGTGTTCCGGCAGACTCGGATAAGCGAACAAGTTCGTCCATTAGAACAACCAGTGAATCGACGCCTTCGATTGAAAACCGTTTTTGTCCAACAAATGTACGGTGTACAAATTTTTCAAAGCCTTCTACGCGTGTCAACAGATCAAGAACTTGTTTCTTTTTGTCCGGATCCAATGTCGGTTTGACTGCACCAGCTTCGATTTTCTCCTGCAGCCAGCTGCGTTCCTGTGGCTGGATTACGTGCGAAAATTCAAAAGCGACTTTATCCGTATAAAGGGACTTCAAATAATTAATAGCTTCCAGGCCATTCGTTACATCGCTCGGTGCATTATTCAGAAGCAATGAAACAGGTACTTCCTTCAGATCCTGCTCGCTGAGGCCATTTGCAGGCTCAATACGGGAACTGTCTTTTGGTTGGTCCTTCAACGGATAGATATCCGATGCCAGATGGCCATGAGCGCGAATCGCTTCCGCCAAATGAACAGCAGCCAGTACTTTTTCGAAATTGTTCGGTTCCACAGCTTTTTCGGTCGAAGCTTGTTGGCTTGTCGAAACTTGTTGGCTTGCGGAAGTTTCAACAGGCGGGCCGTATTGTTTGAAAAGTTCGACGTACTCTGGATCAAGCAATTCCGGTGATTCTTGATACAGGTCATACATCTCCATTATGTATCCCAGGTTAGGGCCTGTAATGGAACTCCACGGGGATTTTGCATCTGGATAATTGCTAGACATTAAAAAAACCTCCAACTATTTGTTTGACGGCAGTCACTTTATTTGTTATATGTCTCGTCTATTTTATCACGCATCCCACTAGACATAAAGCAGAAGGCGTTTTGTTGATAAAAGATTAAAATTCCCTATCAATCTTACTACTTCCCTGTTGAAAAACAAAGCCTTTTCGTGAAAATATTCACATAAGAAATTGTTAAGCGCTTTCACACTCTCCACTTCTGTAATATAGCCTTATAAAGCGCTGCATTAAGTGAATGAATACATGCAGCAACTGCCTTTGCCGTTGCTTTTCGCTAAATAAAGCGCAGCGTCTGCTTTTTTGACCAAATCATCGAAATCATTTCCATGCAAGGGATAAACAGAAATTCCCATAGATGAAGTCGGTGTAAAATGATGACCGCCGATTATCCAGCCGTCGGCAAGCGTTTGGTTGATCCGGCTGATGACGCTTTCCACCTGCTCTTGACTTTTTTCAGGAGCAATACCGCATAAGGCCACCAGGAATTCATCGCCGCCTACTCTAGCAATCATATCTTGCTTGCGCACACTTTTTTTGATTGCCTGGCCGAAATGATAGATGAACTCATCTCCGACATCATGGCCAAATTGATCATTGATTGATTTAAAATCGTCCCCGTCGATGAACAACAAAACAATATTTTCATCTTTTGCTTCTGCCTGCTCTTTCATCTGCTGAAATTGCTGGACCATAAGACGACGGTTGGGCAAATTCGTCAAACTGTCGTGGTAAGCCATGAAATGGAGCTGTTCTTCCATTTGTTTTCGTTCTGTGACATCGAATAGGATTGACAACACTTGATAAATCCGGCCATCCATATCCATTAAAGGAATGATAGTGGCATCCACCCAGAAAACTTCACCATTTTTCTTTAAACTTTTTATCTGTCCACGCCAAATGGAGCCTTTCCAAACGACAGCACGAATCTTTTCATATTCTTCAGTGGAAATGACCGCTTTCCCTATCTTGGAAATATTGATGCCGATGAGCTCTTCAGCTTTATAACCGGTCAATTGATTGAAATTGTCATTGACGAATTCAATGGTACCAGACAGACTCCAGATTGCGACAAGTGCTGCGTAATTAAGGGCATCCTTGTAGCTCTCCAGAATATTCTCTGTCTTTTTCAGCTCATTCTTCAACAGCAGTTCACTGGTCAACTCCCTGAACACAACATGAAATGCACGGATAATGCCATTTTCATTGATGGGAGAGTAGCTGACTGAAAACTTCGCCTCAGTCCCATCATGCTTTCGGCGCTTCATAATCATGGAAGTGCTTTTAGATCCAGGCGAGAATGTTTCCAGCAATTTTTTCCCTGCTCTGAACGCTTCTTTTTGTTTATCGGGCAAATCCTTATAATAGCGATTCACCCATTCTTCTTTTACAACGCCGAACGTTTTTTCATAAGCCGGATTCAAATCGATGATCATGTATTCTGCAGAAATCATGATCATCGGATCCACTGAGTTTTGGACCAGCGACTCATAAAATAAATAATCCTCTTCAATCTTCTTTTGAGCTGCGACATTTTTTGTGATCGCCAGCACAAATTTCTGCCCTTCAAACTCAATCGGAGTCAATTCGGTTTCCATTGCTGTATCCAGGTCACTAAACAGGCTATAGTCGCGGTAAATGTGCCTCTCTCCTGCTTTCAATGCAATCTGATACTGCTTTTTGATTTCCCTGGTCAAATCCGGTGGCATGCTGTCTTCCAACGTGGTGCCACGCAGTTCTTTTTTGAATATAGCAAAACACACCGGATTGACGTAGACATAGTCAAAGGTGTCACCGTTTTGCTCCATAAAATAGACAGGGTCTTTCGAATTTCTGTAGAGGAGGTCCAACTGTTCCAGGGTAAATGGCATTGGCATCTATTTCACCGCTTTCCATTAGACGAATTGTTTCGAAAGTATTGATATTTGCTCACTGAACTGCGCATAGTGTGCCTGCTCATCCAGTGGTTCAGAAGAGAGGATTCTGCTGCCGGTCCCATTCGGAGGCCAGTCGAATTTAGCAACTGACAGATAGGTCGCATTGCCGGTAAGCAAAAGTTGGATGTCGTCCCCTTCTTTGGAAACTGAACATTTCACCATGCCTCCTGGATTGTAGACCGAAACATCCCCATAAGGAACCAGTCCCGCCATGCAGCTGATCAATGCTGAAGCCGTCATTGCAGTTCCACACGCATTCGTGAATCCTACACCACGCTCATAGGTCCGGACAAATATGCCGTCTTCCACAGGCGTCACGTAACTGACGTTGACCCCATCAGAAAAATAGTCATTGTCGCCATTGAAATACTGCGCCCATTTCTGCTGATGGCTTGTATCCTTCTGCAAGTCTGCCGGTACAATGCCGATCAGGTGCGGGTTAGGAACAGCGACCGCTGAAAACGGAATTTCTTTTGATACGAATGGCAAGGGTTCATGGATCCATTCCTCATGGCCCTCGTAGTTCATCGGCAAACTGCTGAGCGAAAATGAAACCGGGGATATTTCAACAGCATAGGTTTCGACCCCTTCATTTAACGTCTCTTCTTTTTTGACGCGCAGCGAAGCTCTCATGGTTTCAATCACCGCTTCCTGTACACCGTCGCGTTCACATACATACCGGGCCACACAGCGTAGGCCATTTCCACACATGGATGCTTCTGATCCGTCATTATTGAATACCCTCATTTTCGCGTGTGCAACAGATGAAGGCAAAATCACTAGAATACCGTCAATGTCCTTATCCAATGCCGAAAGTTGAATCGCCATCTCAGCAAAATCATTCCGTTCATCCGATTCCAGCATATAGAAGGTATTCATAGAGCCATGGACTTTTGTCAACGTCATTTCCATTCCGGTCACCTCTTTTAATATAGTTGGAAGTTATTTTGTATGGGTTGAGACCAATTTAGCCATTTTTGCAGCAGTAATCGGCGCTTCGGCTTGTGTCATAGTTTCGATCAACTGGTCTTTCCCGGCCTGCAAGCGGTCCATTTCTTCTATAAAGCGGTCTGCAGTCAATTCTTCCTCTTCAACCACGTGCGCAAAGCCCTGTTTCTTGAAGAGATTCGCATTCAGTATTTGATCGCCCCGGCTTTTTTGCATGGATAATGGGACAAGCAGCATCGGTTTTTTTAATGCTAAAAATTCGAATATGGAATTGGACCCGGCCCGTGAAACCACGAAATCCGTCATATGCAATAAATGCGGCAATTCGTGCGTAACGTATTCAAACTGCCGGTAATTCACATGGACATCCAGTTCCGGCATGCTGTTGCCTTTGCCGCATAGATGGATGATATTGAACTGTTCCAGCAGGCGTTCCAGATTATTGCGGACGGCTGAGTTGATCATAGCCGAACCTTGGCTTCCGCCCATGACCATCAGAACCGGCAATTCATTATCGAATGGACAGATTTCCTGCCCTTTTTCTGTCGAGCCTTCCAACAGCTCGCTGCGGATAAGTGAACCTGTACATGTAGACTTTTCACTCGGCACATGTGCCAGTGTTTCTTTGAAGACGGTGAAGATGTGGTCAGCGAAAGGCAGCGCTATCTTGTTCGCCAATCCAGGCGTAACATCCGATTCATGGATGATGACCGGGACTGACAGCATGCGTCCAGCCATTGCGACCGGAACAGATACGAATCCACCCTTCGAAAAAATCGCAACAGGCTTGGTTTTGCGGATGATACTCATCGCCTGCATCAATCCAGCCCCTACACGGAACGGATCCGAAAAATTTTTTGTAGAAAAATAGCGTCTCAATTTCCCGCTTGAAATGGCGTGGTAAGGAACGGATGGAAACGATTCACGGATCAGTTCGTTTTCAATGCCGTCTTTGGAACCGATGTACTCCACATGGAATCCTAAATTCTTCAGTTCCGGAATCAATGCCTGATTTAAAGAGACGTGTCCTGCTGTTCCGCCTCCGGTCAATAAAATTGTTCTGTTTTCCATTGCTCGTCCTACTCTCGTCTATTAATTTGGTATAGCCGGACCGCTTTAAGCAAGCCGTTCTATGCTATACTGGATTTTATGTGTAAAATTGTTAGTGAGTAACTTTAACTATATAAGTTGAACTAAAGAAGCGGCATTTATATACCGCTTTGGCGCTATGGACAAGGTTCCCACAATAAGCCGAGAAGAGCACTCGTCTTATTGCTCCACCCAGTCCTTAAGCCGCGCCGGCGCTGGAGATCTTTTTAAAGATATGGAGCAAAACAGCGAAGACGCCTTGGGGACCAAGCTCAGCGCGAGCCCCCGGCAAGCGCAGCTGTTTTGTGGAATATCGGTTAGTACAAATCATTAGTTCAACTTAAATAGTGATTTTCATACATATTATTTGGCTTATGCTATTCTACAAACCAACTTTGCTTTGTGTCTTTTATTAACAAGCGAAATAACCTGGATTCGCTTCTAATGGAATAAATTTTTCAGCGCCGGCGCGTCCACGAGCTATGCCCAAAGCGGTCGAAGCGATGTGAAAAAGCTACATTTTAATTTCAACTCAGATAATTTGCGGGAGGAAAGAAGTATGCACCAAACAAGAACCATGAAAGAAAAAATGCTGCTATTGGTGAAAATTGTTTTCCCGATTCTTGTCACGCAAATAGCGATGTATATGGTGACATTTTTCGATATTTACATGACTGCCCGCTACGGAACAGAAGATTTGGCAGGCGTTTCGATCGGGTCGTCCTTTTGGGTGCCCGTCTACATCGGCCTTGCCGGTATTCTTATGTCCATCACTCCAATTGTAGCACAATTGATGGGAGCTAAGAAAAAAGAACAAGTAAAACAAGCCGTCCAGCAAGGGATTTATTTGGCGTTCCTGCTGTCTGCAATCGTCTTTGCTTTCTTCTACTTCGGCATTGATTATCTGCTGGCCTTCATGGACCTTGAACCGGTTGTCGCAGATGTCGCAAGCCGTTATATCTTTGCGATGTCGATCGGGTTGATTCCGTTATTCGTCTACAATGCTTTGCGCTCCTATATCGATGCACTCGGAGCCACTCGTGTGACGATGGTCATTTCACTGCTGTCGGCACCTATCAATATCTTCTTCAACTACCTGCTGATCTTCGGGAATTTCGGTTTCCCGGAACTTGGTGGCGCTGGAGCCGGTTTTGCCTCGGCCATCACATATTGGCTGATTCTTGCGATTGCCATCTGGATCATCCATACAAGAAGTCCGTTCAATTCCTACGGCATCTTCCGTAAATGGCCGAAGGTGTCACTTGGCCACTGGGGCGAAATCAGCCGGATCGGGGTTCCCATCGGCATTTCGATCTTTGTGGAAACCAGCATTTTCTCTGCTGTTACGTTTTTGCTGGCAGTTTACGGCACCGTCACCATCGCAGCCCATCAAATCGCCCTGAATTTCGCATCCTTATTGTATATGCTGCCGCTCAGCATCTCTATGGGCGCGACAATTCTGGTCGGCTACGAAGTCGGTGCCAAACGTTTCCGCGATGCCAGACAATACAGCTGGCTGAGTGTCGGTACTGCCATCATCTTGAGTGCCCTTTCCGCCTGTATCCTGTTCTTCATGCGCAGTGAGATTGCGGCCTTGTATTCCTCAGACCCTGTGGTGGTCGAACTGGCCGTGCAGTTCCTGCTGTTTGCAGCTTTGTTCCAGCTCTCTGATGCGATTCAAGCGCCCGTTCAAGGAGCGTTACGCGGATACAAGGACGTGAACATCACCTTCATCATGGCGTTGATATCCTATTGGGTCATCGGCTTGCCTTGCGGCTACCTGCTGGCAAATTTCACTGATTTCGGTGCCTTCGGCTATTGGATCGGTTTGATTGTCGGCTTGACGGCAGGAGCCATCACCTTGTCCATCCGCTTGTTGTCCATCCAAAAAAAGATTTCCCGCCAAACCGCAGCAGTCCCGCGGAACGCGCAATAACATAGGTGACGATAAAAAAGCAGGACACGAAAAATCAATGATTTTTCGTGTCCTGCTTTTATTTAGGCCGATTATTTCCCAATCGGTTTTCAATCTACTCAACGGCTAGTTTTTGATACAAAGCGGCCAAACCGTCTTTTTCCGTTTGTGACAAATCCGATTGCTCAATCCGCGCCAGTGCCAACTCCAGTTTTTGCTGTCTGGATTTGCGGACGCGTGGATGGGTCAGCTCGTCATCCAATTCAATCAGGATATATTTTTCAAGCTCTTGCTGAGTCGCAATCTTTTCCGCAGCCACCCGTTGCGGCCAGAGTTTCCGGTAAGCCTCAATCATGGAAGCTCGACTCCTTCCAAGCCTTCTCCGATTACGACAATCTGGTTCTGCATCTTGATGTACTCAGGAAGCCATTGCACCATTCCGTAAGCAAACTGGAAGGCATGCGAATATTTATCGCCTTCGAGTGGCACATAGCCTTTGATGCGAAATACCGTATCCGGGAGTGCACGCAGCCATTCCT
The DNA here is from genome assembly GCF_947501725.1 of uncultured Planococcus sp. Classification (NCBI taxonomy): domain Bacteria; kingdom Bacillati; phylum Bacillota; class Bacilli; order Caryophanales; family Caryophanaceae; genus Planococcus; species uncultured Planococcus sp. Next base: position 128,253 of record NZ_CANMXD010000004.1, read on the forward strand.
CAAACTTCTCCCGTTGCACAGGTGCTTCAAATTGCAGCACTTTGGCATTCAGGTTCAATTTTGAGACAGGTGCTTTAGCAACGTCTCCCGACTTTGAAGGCGTCAATTTATCCAACGCCGAAAATGGCACTTTGGCGTGCACAGTCTGGATGATCTGCGCTTTCGGATTCAGCGACTGGATTTCGTAAACTACCGTTCCCTGCTCACCCTCGGTCAACAAGTCCGATTTATTGGCCAGGATCAAATCGGCGTGGCGGATCTGCTCCAAAAATAACGAACGGATCTGCGGCGATAGACTCCCCCGGTCCATCCAGCGTTTGCTGTCGGCTACGGTGACGATCCCTTTGAAATTCAAGCGGTCAGCAAATAAAGGTGAAAAGATGGCATCCAAGGCTTCTACCGGATGTGCGGCACCTGTTGTTTCGATCAATAGGACATCGAAGTCCTCTTCGGCCAGCAACGTCTGGATCTGTGCCTCTGATTTCTCGGATCCCGAGCAGCAGATGCAGCCGTCAAGGATTTCCTTCAACGGCACGCCATCTTCCACAGCATCGGAATCCATATTCATTTTACCGAGTTCATTCATGAAGACTGCAGGCTTCAGCCCCTGGCCTTTCATTTGGCTGATCATGCCCTTCAGCAGCGTCGTTTTCCCGCTACCCAAAAATCCACTGAACAAATATACATCCTTCATCGTCTCATCCTTTCAATCACAGATTAAGAAAAGGCCCGCCTAAGCGGACCTTTAGAAATCACTCTGCAGTTTCTTCAGCTTCTTCTGACGCAGAAGCCGCGATTCCCGCTTCTTCCAACAGAAGTTTTTTAGCTTCCTGCAATTGCGGATCATCATTTTCGATTTTTTCACGCAATGCATCCATTACTGCAAATGTACTGTCTCCAGTCAAGATGCCTGTCGCGTCCAGGTCATTTTCCTCTTGGAAAGTTTCCACAGCTTCTGTCATCTGCTCTTCAAATACACCATCCACTTCTCCGACTTCGTAGCCAAGTGCCTCGAGCATCTGCTCCGCAGTCTTGACCTGGTCGGAAATGACACCGTCTTTCAGCTCCACTGAAGTATCCAGTACCGGAAGAGACGCATACGCAGGGTATGCCACTTCCACATCCGGCGCGATTCCTTTTTCGTGGATCCAATTGCCGTCAGGTGTCAGCCATTTAGCTGTCGTGAATTTCAAATTAGAGCCATCTTGAAGGTCATTGGCTGTTTGGACAGTTCCTTTGCCGAATGTCTTTTCACCGACCAATTTAATGTCTGCCGACTCGTTCATCGCTCCGGCCAATATCTCGGATGCCGAAGCACTGCCGCCATCGATCAGCATCGTAACAGGAACATCGATTTTCGTACCTGCTGTAGACATATAGATTTCCGGTTCTGCACCTTTTGCCTGAACTTCAAATAATGGTTTTCCTTCTTCAATAAACAAGTCGGAAATATCAAGAGCCACATCCAGCAAGCCACCCGGATTTTGGCGCACATCCATGACGAGCGCTTCCATCCCTTCAGCTTCCATTTCCTCAATGGCATCAAGCAATTCCTGATAGGTATTCTCAGAGAAACTTGTTACTTGAATATGTGCGACTTTGTCTCCGACCATTTCCGCGTAAACGGTCTCAATCGGAATTTCGTCCCGGACGATGGTAATATCGATCGGGTCTGCATTTTCGCCACGCACGATGGTCAATGTAACTTCAGTCCCTTTTTCACCGCGAATCAGCATAACCGCTTCAGTTGTTGTAAAGCCTTGGATGCTTTCTCCATCAACCGCTATAATCTGGTCGTTCGGCAAGACACCTGCTTTTTCTGCAGGTGAATTCTTGATGGGGGAAACCACTGTTATAAATCCGCCACGTTCCTGCACTTCTGCACCGATCCCCTGGAAACTTGACGAAATCCCTTCAAGGAATTGAGATGCTTCTTCTTCATTCATGTAATCGGAATAAGGATCTTCCAACGAGTCGACCATGCCGTTGATCGCTCCATTGACCAGAACGTCTCTATCGACATCCTCGAAATACTGATCCTGAATTTGGTCATATGCCGTATACAGCTTCTCGAATTCGCGGCGTTCCGGCGAATTTACTTCCACTGCTTTGTCGTCGCCGAACGTTAATGCAAAAACGGTCAAACCTGCCGTTGCTATTATTAAAAGGAAGACAAGCATAATAAACGAGAATGTTTTCATCTTAATAGTGTGCGACGGCGATTCTTCTACTGGCGGAATCTGTTCATGCTCTTCCCCCGGATGTTTATCATCCATCTATTTCACCACTTTCATAATTGCCTTCAGAACTGGAGAGCATTAAAAGAAAAAGACTGTCAAGACAGTCTTTTTTTAAAACTTGAGAGGCTGCTTGCGCTTTTCTTTCTGTCCAGGCTCCAGCAAGCCAGCCCCTCGAGTCGCTTCAGCCTCACCAATAATGGCAAAGAGCGCCATTCCCGATAAGGCTTCCAGCGCTTGTCGGGGCTAAACGGCTGCTTGCGCTTTTCTTTCTACTCTTGGATCGCTGCGTCCAACGCTACGACGATCATATCGTTGAACGTTGTTTGGCGCTCTTCGGAAGTCGTCACTTCACCAGTCAGCAAGTGATCGCTGACAGTTAAGATTGAAAGGGCTTGGCGGCCGAATTTCGCAGCCAATGTGTATAGGGCAGAAGATTCCATTTCAAGTGCCAAGACACCATACTGCGCCCATTTTTCGTGCTCTGCAAATTCGTTATAGAAGACATCTTCAGTAAAGACGTTCCCGACACGTAAATTCAATCCTTTTTCAATGCCGGCGTTGTATGCTTTCAGCAATAGATCGAAATCAGCTGTAGGAGCATAGTTGACACCTTTAAAAATAATCTCGTTCATTTTTGAATCAGTTGAAGCACTTTGTGCCAAGATGACGTCGCGAACCTTAACGTCTTTATGGATTGAACCACATGTTCCAACACGGATCAATTTTTTCACATCGTATTCCTGCATCAATTCTGTAACATAGATCGAAATTGAAGGTACACCCATTCCTGTTCCTTGAACAGAGATGCGTTTCCCTTTATATGTTCCGGTATATCCGAACATATTGCGGACTTCGTTGTACAAAGTCACATCTTCCAAGAAGGTTTCCGCTATGTATTTTGCACGAAGCGGATCTCCCGGCAGTAGAATTGTTTCGGCAATATCGCCTTTTTTCGCATTGATATGAACACTCATCTAAAAACCTCACTTTAATATAGTCGATTTAATCATACTGGTTTTTTTCCTTTAGTGCAATGACGAGCCTTATTCCCCTGTATATTCTTCCCACATGTAATCAAAGGTGGACGCTTTCATGACGGGATGCGCCTTTTCTTCGATGTATTTGGATAGCTTGTCGAAATCCGTGGCCGTTTTGGGAAATGAATGATCCAAGAACATCGCTTCCGCAAAGCGTGAATAATCGTCAGCTACGAGCTTCCCCCGGTATTTCAATGCAAATTGATAAAATGAACGTTCCATGAAGGTCTCCTTCCATAATTTAAGGCAAAAAAAACCCGGACAGTTGTCCGGGAAACCCGTTATTCAAACAATTTCTTGTATTCGGATAATCCTTCTGCATCCAATTGATCTTTGGGCACAAAATGAAGCGCCGCGGAATTGATGCAGTAACGCAAGCCGCCAAGAGAAGATGGACCGTCTGGGAAAAGGTGTCCCAGATGGGAGTCAGCTGTTTCAGAACGGACTTCCGTTCTTCTCATACCGTGGCTTGTATCCAAGTTTTCTTTTACTTCTGCACCATCAATCGGCTTGGCAAAGCTCGGCCAGCCGCAATGGGCATCGAACTTATCCTTGGAGCTGAAAAGCGGTTTTCCAGAGACGATATCCACATAGATGCCGTCTTCGAAATGCTGATCGTATTCTCCCTGGAAAGGCGGTTCAGTGCCGCTTTCCTGGGTTACATGATATTGCATCGGCGTTAACTTCGCTTTCAATTCTTCTTTCATGATTGTCCACCCCAGTTCTTTTCGATAAACGCTGTCCGCCCCGAACCAACCGAATAACGGTTGTAATGGGCAGGGTTTTTCTTATAATAATCCTGATGATAGGATTCTGCCGGATAAAACGGTTTTGCTTCCTTAATCGGCGTCGCTACTGGCTTTTCAAATCTGCCTGAATTGTCCAGGTCCTGCTTGGATTTTTCTGCTGCGATCCGTTGTTCTTCGGAATGATAGAAAATCGCCGTCTCGTAGGATTCGCCTCGGTCAAAAAATTGGCCGCCTGCATCTGTCGGGTCGATTTGCGTCCAAAATACATCCAGTAATTTCTCATATGGGAAAATCTCCGGCTGGAATGTGATTTGAACAGCTTCTACGTGACCTGTGGCATTTGAACAAACCTGTTCATAGGTTGGATTCGGCAACTCGCCGCCTGTATAGCCGCTCACCACTTCTTCTATGCCATCCAATGAATCAAAGGGCTTGACCATGCACCAAAAACAGCCGCCTGCAAATGTCGCTTTTTCTGTCTTCATACGTCCACTCCGTTCCTTATGGTTCAATTGTCACCAGTAATCGGATATCGTCTTCTTGCAGATTGAATGATGATGCGCGGACTGAAATGCCATCGTCCAACGGAATTTCCGTCAACTTGAGCAGCACTTCTTCCTCCGCAGGCATCACTTCCATAAACTCCGGAAGTTCAACCGAATCTCTAAGCAACTTTAACGCAGATTCGGGAGGAATATCCAGCATACCGACTTCAACCGACTTCTGTTCCAGCAATAAATTGCCATCTTCTTGAACAAGCGGTTCAAATTTCATCAAAATCGGCAAAGTCACTGAAAAAATAGTAAGCTCTGTCGATATACTGACATCATCATTAACCGATAATGCCAGCGGAATCGGCTGGTCTTTCATGGCATCCTGGATATAGGTGTTGGCAATTCCTTCGAAATCAGCTTTTGTCGTATTGACCACTACCGTATTGCCGGCAGCAGGAGCATTTTTCAGCGCCTGATAAGATGTATAATCCTTCGGCGGAGTGGTCACATAAAGTACGACTCCCACTAATGCCAAAGCATTCAGCGCCAGCAATATAAAGAAAGCGATACGCCATTTTTTCATAATGTCACCACCCCTATTCTTGATAGCTTAATCCACATTCTTCCATCCGTTCCAGGATACGTTCAGTCATTAAGTCGTAGCCTTTGCTGTTCGGATGAAAAAAGTCAGAATGGTAAACCAAGTTTTTATTGCCGGCGAACAAATCACTGACAGGCACAAAGCATGCCTGTGGATCCTGTTCTGCCCTTTCCTGCATCGCATCGTTGTATGAAGCGATAATTTGATCGAACTCCTCGACTTCATCCGTGATGAGCGAGAAAGGATTGTAGATGCCCATTACGATCATAGGGGCATTCGGGTTGATGTCCCGGATTGCCGTAAAAATCGTATCGAATCGATTTTCATAAAGAATCAGTTCATCAGCAAAAGCTTCCATATTCAATGAAAACAGATCACGTTTGACGATCCGCATAACATCGTTGCCGCCAATCGTCATCGTCAGGTAATCCGCTTCCGCCACAGGGCCTGTGAGTTCACCTTGCTGGAACATTGCCAGTAATTGATCGCTGCGGCGTCCCCGTTTAGCGGTATTTTCAACAGCGACTCCTTCAATCCCTTGCCAGGTCCGGATTTCGGCTGCTATCCGGCCTGTATAGCCACCCAGATTTTCCGTATCGCCTACACCTTGAGACAAGGAATCCCCAAGCGCTGTGAGAATCACTGCTTGAGGAATGAAATTCGGCGGAACGGTGTATGGATTGATGGCCGGTTCGCTTCTTGGTTCCGCTTCTTCATTGCCAAAGATAAACGTTGGACTGCACCCCGCTACTATACCCATGGACAAAATGACAATAATAAACAGGATGCGCTTCAAATTTGTCTCTCCTTTTTCAAATGGGCCTTACCACTTCAGTTAATCCGTGTAGTACATAAAACCAATCGCTCCAATACCCGTATGGGTGGAGATGACTGGAGTTGTAAAATCGAATTTAATATCCGTAAAACCCGTTTCCTTGATTTTTTCCCGCAATGGTTCAGCCATCGCCAAACCATTGGCATGGGCAATGCCGACACCTTTGACTATTTTTCCCGCTGTACGCTCCATGAAATCTTTCATCAAGTAATCCACCACTTGCTTATGGCTTCTGACTTTGGCAACCGGCGTATACTCTCCATCATCCAAAGAAGCGATCGGCTTGATCTTCATCAATGACCCCAATAATGCGCGGCCTTTACCGATACGGCCGCCTTTCACCAAATTATCGAGCGTATCCACTACGACGAACAGCTTGGTGTTAAGACGGATCTGTTCTACGCGCTCCACGATTTCTTCCATTGACTTTCCATCTTTCGCCATATCAGCAGCCTCGAAAACCTGGAATGTCAGTGCATGGGAAATATAGCGTGAATCTATGACCGTAACATCCGAATCTGTCAGCTGAGCTGCGGTTTTTGCCGATTCGACAGTGCCGCTCATTCCGCCGGTCATGTGGATTGATAAGATTTGATCTCCATTTTCGCCTAGTTTGTCATAAAGCTCCTTGAATACACCAGGAGCCGGCTGTGAGCTTTTCGGCATTTCATCGGAATTTTTCATCAATTCAAGAAAAGATTCAGGCTCAAGGTCAACCCGATCCAGATAGGTTTTCCCACCGATTTGAATTGTCAAAGGAACTACATGCAAGTCGTATTTTTCAATGACCTCCGGTTTCAGATCAGCGGTCGAATCCGTGACAATATGAATCTTGGACATGAAATCACTTCCTTCTTCTTTACTTAGTTTAAGGAATTATAGAACAGTAAACAACTGATAGGGCTGCCACCTCTTTCAAAATCCGACCTCAGTTGGTGGCTGTGGATAGAGAAAGCGTTGAAACAGCTTCAGCAATTTGCGTCCGAACCAATGTAATCGCTTCTTTTGAATCCAGCGTTCCGATCAATTCAGCAGAGATGGGATTCAAAATCTGGACCTTGACGTCCGCTGGCAAGACCTTGTTGTTATTTTTTTCCATTATATCGGAAGTTCCATGAATCGCAATCGGTAGAATAGGTACACCTGCATCTTTCGCAATGCGCATGAACCCGGACTTGAATTCACCCAATCCCTGTCCTTTGCTTCTAGTCCCTTCAGGAAAAATCAAGATCGAATGGCCATCTTTCAATTTTTCGACTGTATCGGTGATGGACTTCAATGCGCTCCGGCGATCGGTGCGATCCAAAAAGACGCAATTCATCTGTTCCATATACATGGAGATGATCGGCAGTTTTTTTACTTCTTTTTTGGAAATGAAGCCGAAAGGTTTCGGGATTGTCGAAAGCAGGACCGGGATATCAAAATTCCCCTCATGATTACTGACGAAAAGGGCAGGTCCTTCAGGTAAATTTTCCAGTCCGGTGATCGAGACGGTGCTTTTCGTCCGCTCCATAATGCCGGAAGCCCATTTTTGGGGCTCTATATGGATCAGTTGATCATATTCCTGTATGCTCAGCTGAGGTTTCTGCTTCATGCACTTTTTCAGGTTCACTGCACTGAATGGCAAATAGCCGAAAAGAAACGAGAATGTCCGAATCGAATTGAACATGGTCTATTTCTTTTTGCGCCGTTCGTATACCAGATACGAAAAAGGCACTTCGTTTGAAATTTGCTGTTCCGACTCTGAAACGAGCTTCCATTCACGTCCGTATTCCGGGAAGTAGGTGTCCCCTTCAAACGACTGATGTACAAGCGTGATGTATAAGCGGTCTGCATCGTCCAGCACCGAGTTGAAGATCTGCTCGCCGCCGATGATCATAACTTCTTCATGGACTTCTTTGGCTAATTTTACGGCATCCTGTATGTTATGGACGATATCGACTCCTTCTGCCTCATAATCATCATTGCGAGTGACGACGATATTGCGGCGCTTCGGAAGCGGACGGCCGATGGATTCATACGTGTTGCGCCCCATGACGATGCCTTTCCCAATGGTGTGTTCTTTAAAATAAGCTAAATCTGCTGGGATATGCCAAGGCAATTCGTTGTCTATTCCGATGACACGGTTTTGATCATGCGCTACCATCAATGAAATCATGCATTTTCCTCCTATACCGCTCTTCGGCGGGTCCTGAACTCTAATGTTCAGGCTTTTTTGTTGTTAAATAAATCCGATTAAACTGCGACCGGCGCTTTGATCCGCGGATGTGGATCATAGCCTTCGATTGTAATATCCGCCAGAGTCAAGTCAAAAATCGATTCGACGTCTTCGTTGATTTTTAAAGTCGGCAATGGTTTTGGCTCTCTTGTCAATTGTTCATTCACCTGTTCCAGATGATTGGAATACAGATGGGTATCGCCTGTCGTATGGACGAAATCGCCGACTTCCAACTTGCATTCCCGTGCAATGAGGTGTGTCAAAAGCGCATAGGAGGCGATATTGAAGGGCACGCCTAAAAAGACATCTGCACTGCGCTGATAAAGTTGGCAGGACAGTTTGCCATCCGCTACATAGAATTGGAACATGATGTGGCATGGCGGCAAAGCCATATCATCAATGAATTCGGGATTCCAGGCAGTGACCAGATGACGGCGGGAATCCGGGTTTTTCTTGATCGACTCAATGACATTCTTCAATTGGTCGATGGTTCCGCCTTGTGTGGTTGCCCACGAGCGCCATTGCTTGCCGTAAACCGGCCCCAGGTCACCGTACTTTTCTGCAAACTCAGGATTTTCGATGACTTTCCGTTGGAAGCCTTGCATTTCCATCTTATACAGTTCCTCAAATTCCGGTTCTTTTTGCGCACGGCGGCCGAAATCAGTCATATCGGGACCTGCATACTCATCGCTTGCGACCCATTGGGCAAACGCCCATTCATCCCATATATGATTATTGTCCTGCAGTAAAGCCCGGACATTGGTGTCGCCTTTGATGAACCAGAGAAGCTCCGAAACGATCAAGCGAAACGCCGTTTTTTTAGTGGTCATCAGTGGAAACCCTTCAGTTAAATCGAATCGCATCTGGTGGCCGAAGACACTTAAGGTTCCTGTACCTGTACGATCTTCCTTAGTCGCTCCGTTATGTAGAATATGTTCGCATAAATCTAAATATTGTTTCATGTAAATCGCCTCCATTATTAAGTTTAATCATAACAATACTGCTGGTGTTAATAAAGATTTTAAATTTAAATTAAACCTGAGAATCATTATTTCAGATGCCGCTTCGGTCGCTTTGGGCAAGGCTCACACAATAAGCCGGGAAGTACACCCGTCTTATCGCTCCGCCCAGCCCGGGGACGCGCCGGCGCTAAGAGATTGGTAAATTCAAAGCGAACTCATTTTTCTACTGTATAATTCGCCAAAACAAAAAACCGTCACATAGTGAGCGGTTTAGGAGAGCCATTTCGGTGGTGTATTTTTGGACCAGTAAATATCGCCCACAGTTATGTGCTTTTGGAAGTCATCTTCGGCCAGATGGTAATGGAAATTGAAAGAATAGCCAACTTGCGGCTTTTTCTCCGTTCTGACATGGAAGCGGATTTCATCTTTATTGGTCTCGGTATCATAGACATGAAAAATCTTTTCTGAGTAGTCGCCGGACGGCTTCTCAGAAATAGCCAGTTTGCTCAATTTACCGGAATCGAGAGACGCCAGATGAACGTCGATCGCCCGCTGGATGTTCGGCAGGATCATGGTCTGGAATTCATCCTGTATCACAGGACCGATCCGCGAACCGAACTTCAGGTAAGACTGCTCCTCGGCAGACTGATGTACTGTGTCAAGAATGGACTCACCGGTAATGTAGAACTCGCTCGGATCGATCCAATCATACGTATATTCTTTGTTATCGCTTTCCGCTGCATGTGATTTCGGTTGGCCTTTTTCGTCCAGAAGCGACTCCCAGATTAGATGGTTCGGAGAGATGGCACCCAATGTTAAAACGGCAACTGAAATCATCAGCGACTTTTGCCACCAATTTTTCATCAACATCACCTTTTCATTTATGAACATTTTAGTAACACGCTTGCTTATTTATACGAATTTTATTGGTAAAGGTTTCATCTTCTTGAAATTCATTGTACAATAAAGTCATTAACAACGCCTTGTTTTTTTGAAAAGGAGGAATTTTTCATGGATGCATCATTATTGATCGGACTGGGTCTTCTATTTATGCTCGTATACTTGACTTCACTTTCTTTTACAGACTAATAAGCAATAAAAAAACTTCCTGGATTTCAGGAAGTTTTTTTATTGCTTACTTTTTTGAATGGCAGGAGATTACACCGTAATGGAATTTTGTATTCGGACGTACACGCCGGGTAAAACCGAAGCGTTCAAAATCCGCTGAGCGAAAATGCGCTTTCAGGACAATCGACTTGCGCGCTACCCTTTCCGCTTCGGCCATCCACTGATCTGTCAATTGCCCCTGATCAGCAGGACCTCTTAGAGGGGTGAAATTGGATGCTTCCGTAATTTCTTCCGTGAACATCGGATCCATGTAGATCACGTCAATCGAATCTGTTTCAAGCTTCTCCAGAAACGACACCGCATCGGATGAAATCACTTGGATGCGCTTCATCGCCTTTTCCAAATGCGGCATGCCGCCATATTGCTGCAAGCCCCGTCCTATGACGTATGCGAGGACTGGGTGGCTCTCACAACCAAACACCTTCCCTTGGTCACCAACACGCTGAGAAGCCACAATCGAATCAGATGCCAACCCCAAGGTGCAGTCCAGAAAAGAGTCGCCTGGCTGTAAACCCGATACTTCGATCAATGGGTCTTGTTCAAGCGGCCTTTTTGTCCGGAAGGCCGCTGAATTCGGATGAAAAAAGAACGGCTCGTTTTTACCCAGTGGATAAAACTCGAGCCGTTCCTTTAAACAGACCAGAAGATCCGCTCTTTCATCCATATGCAATCTTTCGATGGAGCGTTTATTGCGTGGAATCTGTTCGAGCGAAAGATCTGCTGAAACGCGGCCGGCCTGTTCGAAGATGTGCGAAGTTGGCCGGTACGCTGTGGTGATGACCGTTTTCACTGAGCAGCCACCTGTTCAAGGGCCTGTGCCAAATGGTCGCGGATCTGTTCCATCGGATAACCTTCAATGTGTTCACGCGGAATAAAGTGAGCCAATTGGCCATCCTTCAATACGGCAATTGAGGGTGAAGACGGTGGAACCTCTTCGAAATAATTACGCATCTGTGCAGTCGCTTCCTTATCCTGTCCAGCGAATACCGTCACCAGGTGTTCGGGCTTAGTTTCCACTGTCTGCAGCGCTTCAATTACTGCCGGACGCGCTAAACCTGCTGCACAGCCGCAGACTGAATTAATGACTACAAGACTTGTCCCTTCAGAACTGCTCATATGGTCGTTGACCTCTTCAGCCGTCAATAACTCCTTGAATCCTGCGCCGGTCAATTCCTGGCGCATAGGCACAACTATGCCTTTCATGTACTCATCGTATGCGTTCATGCTTTCGCCCCTTTTCCTAGTATATATTGTGTTGCGTATCGAGAATCTTATCTCTTTTAGTGTAACCCAGATAGACTGGAATTTCATAGTGTGCTGTTTTATTTCCGTAAAACTAAAAAACCTGCGGAAAGATCATCTACCTTCATATGTGTTCGTTAAAATTTGTTAGCTAATTCCCGACTATGCTATTCGCAGTGTATCAATGCAAATGGCTACAGTATGGTAAGTAATGTGATGGGGGAGTTATCACACGCTTGTGTTATAGTTTTGGCTAAAGGACATTCAAGTATTTTATTTAGTCGAATTCCAGCTATGGAAATGAGGAATTGCGATGAGTCCAGAAAATATAAAGGAATTTTTGACAACCAGTTGTCGATACAACAGTGCAAAAATCACTCATGCATTCAGCTAAGACGGTGTCTTCTTGATTTGTGCAAAGTGCATTCCTTCAACTACAATCTTGGAACTGACTTTTCTCGAAGATCATAAAGTAGAATTATACAGTTCTATGGCCGAAGCCTTGAAAATAGCGGAGTTGCAACTCAATTCATGCCGTGGCACTTATCCCTTATTTTTAAGGGAGTTTCCGTTTTTCAGAAATAGTGAGTTCCATTACGTTTATAAACCTCGCCTCGGATTCACTGACAAGTGAAACAGCTAAGTCTAAACCTGAAAGAGAGCGACTTTTATGAAATTGGATCATATTAAAGATCTTTTGCAGATTACCTGCCATTTCAACACTTCTTCAATCACGCATACATTCGCTATCGAAGATAGTGAGAACACACTTAAAGTCAAGTGCATAAAGGACACATTCATCCTAGAGATCACATCCAGTGGCAGCCACAAGGTCGAATACCACACGTCTATTGATGAAGCAGCTGAAAGCATTTTCAATAAAATCTACTCTACTAACCTCCCTTAAAAGGGAGGTTTTTTTGCCTGCTGCTCATCATGTTAATCCCAAGAAAAAAAGCACCCGGTTGGATGCTCTCGAAATTAATCATTTTGTTGAAAACTGGTATACAGATTCTTAAGGTATTTATCCGGATGCGGCATTGGATGGTTTTTGCCTCTTTTGGTGTTTTTTTGGTAACTTTCAAAAGCTGCATTGATCAGTTCCCAATCTTCTGGGTAATCAATTTTAAAATTAGTTTTAAAAACATGCCAACTCATATCTATGCCGTATTTTTTAATCATAGCTTCTATTTTTTTCTTTTTTGCGGGAAATACTGCACTGCCCATAACATCACTCTTTTCTCTTATCAATATACAGTAAAATTGAAACTTTGAATATGGCTTACTTCATATCTTTTAACATACTATCCTAATACCCAGACAAATTAAAAAGCCATCCCTTAGGACGACTTAAATAGTGAGATTTGAATGCCTTCAACGGATGGTGGGCGAAGAATGATGGAGCTTCCGACTTCTTCTACCGTGTAATCCTTTAAATATTCTTCTACATCTTGTGGATGTTCTGCCACTGCTTCTCTTATGAGTTCACTGATGATCAACGAACTTCTTTTTTGATTCAATACTACGCCATTGACTGTAAGATTCACCTGAAACCCTCCTATGTATACATACAAGATAGCATAAATTTAATACCAATAAACGTATACAAGGACCTAATAATTTTTAATAAAAATGAACAATATTGATATATTCATATCTTTTGATGCAGAAAGTGATTTTATAGTCCTATTTTATCCTATATATATGCCATTACCTACTCACGAAACGCGAATTCCTGATAACAAAAAAACTACCCGAAATGGGTAGTTAGGGAACACTTCAGTTAGTCAACTTTCCTTTTCGAATGCCAGATTGTCAAACAGCCCCGGCACCAGCCGATTGACTGCAAAGCTTTGCGTGAGTCCGCAGTGGCCACATCCGGTGACCACTAAAGGAAACTTGCCCGTTGTCGATTTCCCCAAAAACAGAAGTTCATCAACCATTACAGGGTCTTTGTTACCGCAAGCTGTGCACGTTTTGCTGACACCTTTGTCATTCAAAGTTTTTGCGATGACTTCCAACTGATCTTTCGTGAGCCTCATTTTCATCTACCTTCCTTTCTTTAAAGAACTGCCTATCCCAGCTTGTCGTATTCTTTGTTGATGAAATCGAGCATTTTGCTGAAGATGTCGTATTCGAACCATTCATATGAAGTGTCCTGATCGTATTTTCCATCGTCCTTTATCTCCAGATTATTGGAAGACAGCTGAACAATCTGCGTATCATCGATATCGTCTTCCTGCTCTCTTACTTTCTGTTCCTTAAATTGCTTGCTTACTTTTTCGAAAAAAGCATCACGTTTTTGGCGATCTTCAAATTCCCATGATTCGTACTTTCCACTGGATAAGATTTCTATTGAATAAACGCTGTTTGCCATACGTATTCCTCCTAGTAAATTATGACTCCCTTTTTATCTCGGTTAGGAGCACTTTACCTCTTAATGGACCGAAGGAAACATTTTATTTGGAACAAGTTGACTTGATGACAGATAAAAGCCGATGACTTTTCAGTCACCGGCCTCCAATTTTATTGGTCTTTCATCGCTTCGCGCGCTTCGGTCATTTGTTTCCAAACGGACCCTTTGGCGTCTTCGCCCAGTTCGATGCGTGCGATCGCCATTTTAATCTGGAGCTTCACTTCAAACTCCGGATCATCTTCTGCTTGCTTCAATGCCGGCAACGCTGCTTCTGTCCCTGTTTCATACAGGAACATCGCCGCTCTCCAGCGAACCAGTTTGTTTTTATCCTTCAACGTGTCCATCATGATCGGTTCAAACTCTTCAAAACCAAGGTCACTGATGGTATCTCCTGCTGTTCTGCGGACGGCCCAGCTCTTGTCTTTCATTGCACGCTCGACATAAGGCACCACTGCTTTATCCTTGATGTCTCCAAGGAAAATGGCGGCCTGGCGGCGAATGGACATTTTTTCATCATCCAGTGCAAGAGACAGCAACGGCAGGTCGTCAACATCCGCTTCAATCATTTGATCGAGCAGTTGGAAACGCGTTTCCCAATCAGGCGCGTTGAATTCCTCTGCAGAAATCCTGCGACCCCGCGGTGCTGCTTGTGCCTGCTCTGCATCTTCTTTCGTTGTCAGCGCGTCCAGACGATCCTGCGGATAAGCGGCTTCGATTTCCTCCACCATGCTTTTGCCGATTTCGCCTTTGTCGCCGTAACGGACGCCGTAATCGGTCCATTTACGCTGCAGCAGATAGTTTTCCTCTGTCGGGTCCATGACCAGCTTCATAGCAGCGACAAACCGCTCCGGCATCCCAAAACGTTCTTCAGAGCTGTTGTCGAACACTTTGACCTGCAACGGAATTCCTTTGAATTCCTGGACATGTACATAAACTTCCCCGAAATGTTCGTCCAATTCGATTTCATCGTTCGTATGCTCCCGGTCTTCACCGAAGACATTACGGACCTGAGCCAAAATCGTTTCCCAGTCAAACTTCGAGATGCGCTCGACTGCCAAAAAGTCGGCGACGTGGTAAACGCCTTTGACACCCTCAATCGAAAGCAGTTCTTGAACTTCTTTCGGTGCATCTATCAGATTTTCTTTATTGTAATTGTGGCTTTTGCCGAATGGCAACTCCTGATCGATGATCACTTTCATCGTATTCGGACTTGGTGTCGGTTCAATCGTAATGATTTTCACAAAAAATCCCTCCTGCAATTAATAGATCATGCTTCTGCGATTTCCTGAAGATGGGTCCAGCGCTCGATCAATGCATCATAGTCGGCCGTGAGTGCATTGACTTCTTCTGTCAGCTTCTGCAGCTTATCATAATCTGCACCAGCCAGAGCCATTTCCTCTTCGCGTGCTTCGATTTTCGCTTCCGCTTGTGCAATCTTTTCAAGAATGCCATCGTATTCCTGCTGTTCTTTATAGGTCATTTTCTTTTTTGGTTTTACAGGCTCAGCCACAGCCGTTTCTACAAGCTCTTGTTCAGCCAAGGCAACCGGATTATTTTTCTCTTTGATGAATTCAGAGTACAAGCCTTGATATTCTTCAATTTGGCCGGTGCCTGTCGTCCATAATTTCCGCGCGATGCGGTCAAGGAAAAAGCGATCATGGGAAATCGTGATGACGACGCCTGGGAAGTTTTCCAGGAAATCCTCTAAAACTGAGAGGGTCTGGATATCCAGATCGTTTGTCGGCTCATCCAGGAACAGGATATTCGGTTGTTCCATCAATAATTTCAGTAAATACAGGCGTTTGCGCTCGCCGCCCGACAGTTTGCCGATTTGCGTGCCATGGCCATTCGATGGGAACAAGAAGCGTTCGAGCATCTGCGTTGCAGACAGGCGCACTCCTTTTTCAGCTTCAAAATCACTGGATGTTTCCTGGATATATTCGATCATGCGCTGGGATTCGTCCATTTCCGGCAAATGCTGGGTGAAGTGGGCAATTTTCACCGTACTGCCGTATTCCATCTTGCCGGTAGTCGGTTCCAGTTCGCCAGCCAACATTTTCATCAAGGTCGATTTGCCGGCGCCATTCGGCCCGACGATGCCGATGCGGTCTCCGCCCTGCAATAGGAAATCGAAGCCACTGAAGATCTGCTTGTCGCCGAAAGCGATGCCCATGTCCTTGCCTTCGATGATTTTCTTGCCAAGACGCTGGCTTTGCATCGATAGTTCCAGTGATGTATTGTCGTTTACTTTTTGAACATCTTCTTTAATTTCATCGAAACGCTGAATCCGTGCTTTTTGTTTGGTCGAACGCGCTTTTGCTCCGCGACGAATCCATTTCAATTCTGAACGGAAGCGGTTTTCGAGTTTTTGCTGAGACGAAGCATTCATTTCGTCACGAATCGCTTTGTTCTCCAAATAGTCTCCGTAGTTCCCTTTATGGGTATACATCGTCTGATCTGCAATCTCAAAGATATGTGTAGAGACGGCATCCAGGAAGTAACGGTCATGGGTAACAAATAGCATAGCTGAACCCATACGCAATAAAGTTTCCTGAAGCCATTCCGTTGAAATTGCGTCCAGATGGTTGGTCGGCTCATCCAGCAGGATCAAGTCCGCTGGTTCGATCAAAGCTTTGGCAAGAGCGACACGTTTGCGCTGTCCGCCCGAAAGCTCGCTGACCACCTGATCATACATATCGATTCCCAGCTTGGATAAAGCAGTTTTAGCCAAGGCATTGATGTCCCAGGCGTTATCCTGCTCCATTTTTTCCTGAATATCCATCAACTCGTCCTGCAATTTAGTGGAACTTGAATCGACCATCATATTTTTCAAAGCATTCTCATAGGCTCGGTTTAACACCAGTATCGGCGAATCACCCGAAAACACTGTTTCAAGAACTGTCAATGACTCATCGAATTCCGGCTCCTGCATCAAATACGTAATACGGTATTTTTTCGGATGGTCCATAACGACCTTATCAGCATCCATTGTTCCTGCCAAAATGGACATCAAGGTCGATTTCCCTGTTCCGTTGACGCCGATCAATCCGGCGCGCTCTCCTGGATACAATGAAAATTCGACATCCTTGAATAATGTTTTGGCTCCAACTGTTTTTGTTAATTTCGTAATATTTAAGTGGCTCATTTATTCCCATCCGTTTCTGTTTGTAGTTGCTTTAAAAAGGATAGCATAAATTCATGGCGTTCTTCAGCCATCTGCTTACCAGTTTCCGTAGTCATTTGATCTTTCAGCAGCAAAAGTTTTTCATAGAAATGCGTGACGCTGCTAGGTTGTGCTTCCCGGTATTCCTGTTCAGTCATTTCTGTTCGTGCTTTTTCGTTCCAATCGTAGAGTTTTCGCCCTTTGGCTCCTCCATAGGCAAATGCACGCGCGATACCGATCGCTCCGATGGCATCCAAGCGGTCTGCATCCTGGACGATTTTCGCTTCGATGCTTGCTGCCGGCTTGCCGTTGCCGCCTTTGAAGGAAACCGAAGAGATGACGTCCTGGATCTTTTGCCGCTGGACCTCCGGCAGCTCCAGGCGATCCAGGATGTCCTGCTCCAAATCCTCTTCGGGTTTTTTGTATTTCGGATCCGAGACATCGTGCAGCAGCACCGCGAGTTCGACGATGTACGCATCCGCCCGCTCCTGCTCCAATATGATTTCTGCATTTTTCAATACCCGTTCAACGTGCTGCCAATCATGGCTGGCATCGAACTGCTCATAGATTTTCTTCACTTCATTACGGCATTGCTTGATTTTTTCCTGGTCCATGCTTCCGCTCCTATCGCCTGTTTCTTCTATTATAACCTGAAATACAATCAAAATGCCTGTATTCCCAACGATTATTGACGTTTCGATAGGCTTCATGTATAGTATAGCCATCCATAACATGGCGTCTATAGGTCCATGGCATACTCAATAATAGGGGGAACTCGCATGCACCAGGGAACAGTGAAATGGTTTAACTCAGAAAAAGGTTACGGATTTATTGAGTATAATGATGGTGATGATGTGTTTGTCCATTTTACAGGCATCCAAGGCGATGGGTTTCGGACATTGACCGAAGGCAAGACCGTGTCATTCGATATTATTGATGGCAATCGCGGACCACAGGCTGCAAATGTTATTCAAACCGATTCAGAATAATCCAATATAAAAAAGCAGGAACGGATTCCGTTCCTGCTTTTTATTTTTTGTCCGTTTAAACCCATGTATAATTTTTGCCCCAGCTTTCACGAGCCAATGCTTCTATTTTCTCTACGTCTGAATCCTCAACCATAATCAGGTCGCCTTGTTCATAAGGATTATAATGGAAGGCGTACATCCGGGAAGTGAATTGATGGAATGGCAAGGAAGATTCGCCTTCCAGCTCCCCATTTCCCTGTACGCTCGTCAGGATGCCTTGGCCCCAATTCTGTCCGCTGTCATTATTCGGATTATAAAAGTAGACGCGGTATTCACCTTGTGGATCTTTTGCTATCCGCTGAATCGATACGGCATGCAACCCCAAAAGATTGCCATGTACATTGGTGATGTAGATTCCCACAGGATTCGGGTAAATCATTTCATACCCTTCGTTGTATTCGGGATGATGGGTAGCATAGAACAACCGGACAAAAGCTGCATAGTCAGCTGCATAGCCGGTTAACGGGTCGATGATATTGGCAAAACCCCGGGAAATCCATTCGCCGTAAAACTCAGGATTGACCCATTTATGGCCATCTTCTCCCCGCAATATCGTTTTTTTCATCATTTCATTGTAGATTTTGTCGAGATGAGGAACCAGTACGATGGAGACAGGATCCAGATCCTGATGAATTTCCTCGGCGACACCGCCGATCACCATATTGGAATGGATCTGTTCCCCTTCAAACGTCATATCGATATCATTTTCACGTACAGCACGGGCAATGTATTCAAGCAATTGGCCGATGCCATGCTGCGCCCAAAGGCTCAGCGCTCTCGCCGACTGGCATGTCGGGTTCAACCCCTGGCCGATGCCAAGAGGCTGGCCGAGCACATTGATGACTCCTCCCACCAGTACACCGTTCGCAGTGATGCCGCCTTTTCTGAATTCCGGTTTCATCAGCAGCTGCTTCACTTCCGGTTGGATGTCGATCTCAAAAAGCCTTCTGAGTGCCGGCAGCAAAGGCTCCTGGGTCAGCACACCACGGTCCAGCATTTTCGACAAGCCATAAACCACTTTGCTCGTTTGCGGATGAACGGAAATTTGAATCATGTCCCGAATCAATTCCGGATTGGCATTCAGACTCGCCTGGCCTTGTTCAGTTAAGCTTAAAGCATCACTCAATAGATGAGGATATTTCCGGTTGAGATAGCGCAAGAACACTGCATTGACCGGCGACACCAACCCGGTTTCGTCGATGGATTTCGCAAATGCCTGTGCTTCTTGCTGCAGGGTTTCTTCGCTTTCCTTCATCAACTGAAGGCGGTACGACTTCAAATCCGGGTACTGCTCGCTCAATGCAGTCGGATACGTAATGGCTTTCTTAAAATAAAGCAGCCGATTTTTGGTTTCGTCAGAGATGTTTTCATCAATCATGCGCGTAGCCGTTTCAATCATTAAGACGATCCGGTCCACCATGATGGGGCGCTGGACTGTCAAACGCTCGATTTCCTCCACTAATTTCTCAGCGACCGCTTTATACGAAAGCTTGCCGCCGAGAAAGCGGAATAAGCGCTCACCTCTTTCGAGATGCTCGCCCCCACCTGCTACTCTCGCTTCTTCGGTTTCGGGCGGAAACAAAAGATCCAGATTCAACGCCAGCACTTCATTCAGGAAAGTGGCCGCTTCTTCTGAAGAAACTTCAGGGTGTTCATATTTCCCTTCAGCTATCGCCAGCATCCGGAGTTCGCTTAGCAGTTCCACTAACGAATTGATGCCTTTGATCTTTAAAGATCCTCCGACGAATGGTGCTTCCAGGTTTGAAGCGTCTGCCCAAGGTCCGCCATGATAGACTCCTGCTTGATCAAACTGGGGCGCAAATTCATACAATTGAGCCAGACCCTCTTCTGTAGCAGCAAGTTCAGTCGCCAATTGGAACACATTTGTCTGATACATGCTTTTGGCGAATGGCTTGGCGTCTTCAAGTGTTTGAAGTGCTTGTCCGAATTTATCTTTTGTCGTTAATTCAGTTGTCATTAAAATTCCTCCAAGCTATTAATGATAAAAATCATAGTCTTCATATTGCTTCAGCAATTCCTGCATCTGATCGCTGTCTTGTCCAAAAAAGAACAATGTTCCGTAGTGGTTACCGAATCCTACACGTTCCGCCACTTTGGATGTTACCGGTATGAACAGGTCATGCTTTTCGAAATAGGGATTACTTTTCAATTCTTCCGGCACATCCAGTTTCTCAATCAGGCGGACGCGCGGATAAACCATCAAGCTTCCGGCATAGCCTTTCGCCGAAACGACTTCTTCAGGGAAGAAATTGTCCAGTTCTTCCGAAGGCGTATCAGGATCGCTGCAAAGAATTTGCGCCTGGAATGCATTGAAGCCATACGCCCGTTCAATCAAGTCAAAGATATGGCCACCTGGCACACGCGCTGCCACTTCACCGAAATTTAAAGTTCCATCATGGGAGATGAAGTATTCAGGATGGATGACGCCATATTGGATTTCAAATGAATCAACCAGTTTCTGTACCTGTTCGAGGATCTGCGGTCGCCATTCTTCAAGTGCGGGCGAGGCAGGAACGAAATTGGAATGTCCCAATCTCACATATTCCGTAATATTGAGGAACTTGACCTGGCCATCGTGGATGAACGCTTCACAGGAAAATTCCTGTCCGTCCAAATGGCTCTCCATGAGGTATGGAAATTCCTGATCACCGATTTTATCGATATCGCCAGCATCCCGAATCATCATATGCCCCACTGTTCCTGCTTTGTTCAATGGTTTTATGTGGATCGGGTCGTTCAAGTCTCCGTCTATTTTAATTAAGGCATCGTTCACACGTTTCAGGAACCGATGGATGTCGTCTTTGGTGTAGGCTTCTTCAAAAACGCCTACTTTAATCCCCGACATTTGAGCTTTCCGCTTCATCAGCCCTTTATCGCGCAGCAAAAGAGAGCGGTTGAAGATCCGCGGATCGTCGAACAGCCTTGCATTCAACGCCCCCGCCCATTCCACCGTTTCTTCATAGATGGGAACTGTCACTTTCGTGTTCATTTCTTTCAGCCGTTCGTAAAGTTCATCTGACCCTTCATTGAGCCGGTCAAAATCCCAGCCGATAAAGTTGATGTCGTTTTCGTCAGCAAAAGACTGGAAATCCGGTGGACCGACCACGACATAAGGCCTGTCCAACTTATCAATCGCTTCGATTGCGGGTAGACTCCACCCTAATAATGCCGTAAGCTTTTGTTGCTCATTTGTTCCCGACATACTAACACTCCTTAATCCGTAGTTTAGAAATTCGTGCATACTTTTACTATTGCCCAGTCAAAGTATTCTAAACATACAGATTATTCAATTTTCATTGATTTCGTTGAGCGGAGCAAGAATAAGAAAGAAAAGAATATCTTCTCTTGATTGTTGGAGAATGTTGCCTATACATGGCTGCCGAAAAACAAATCTTCAGGAAAGCCAAATAGAGAGCCCGGGACGGTTATTCTGTCCCGGGCTCTCTATTTATCATTTATCGCTGGTTCCAACTTTATTGAGTTCGTTTCCTAAAAATTGCAGTTGGGTTCCGACTGTGCAATTGCTGATGCAAAATCTGTGGGCAGCGGTTTTCCCTTCATCTTTGCGAAGTTGGGTTCTCACAAAACAGCCTTCACAGTATGTCGACAGCATTTCATCGATTTCATTGATAATAGAAACTTTTTTCACTTAGTCACCTCATAGCAAATCGTCATTTCCTCATTCTACTACGCATTTGTTTTTTATTGCAACAATAGTTATACTGACTGAGGACATTTTTACGGTACCAAGCGGTTCGCAAATTCCCGCTTTACCAAAACTAAGGAGGAAGTTTTTTTGTTTAATGAATTTTGGGGACTCGGCTTTGCCTTGTTCAATTTTGTACTGTTATTGATCATGTATAAATTTTTCGGGAAGACCGGTTTGTTTGCGTGGGTAGCTATTTCCACGGTACTGGCCAATATCCAAGTCACGAAGACCATTGAAATTATCGGACTCACTGCTACATTAGGAAATAGCCTGTACGCATCGACATTTCTGGCGACTGATATTTTGAACGAAAAGTATGGCAAAAAAGAAGCGAAAAAAGCAGTTTGGCTCGGCTTTTCCTCCCTGCTCATCATGGTGCTGGTCATGCAGTTCGGGATCAAGTTCATCCCCGCAGACAGCGATTTCGCACAAGGCTCTTTGGAAACGATCTTCGGTCTTGTTCCGCAGATCGCCATCGGCAGCATGGTGGCTTATCTTGCCAGTCAGCACTTGGATGTCATCATCTTCGGGGCGCTTCGTAAAATCTTCCCGAAAGACAGCCAATTTTGGATTCGCAACAACGGCTCAACCTTGTTGAGTCAATTGCTTGATACCTTGATTTTTACATCCATCGCTTTTTGGGGAGTGTTTCCATTTGATGTATGGCTGCAAATATTCATTTCGACATACGTGTTGAAATTTATTGTATCCATCATGGATACCCCATTCGGCTATTTGGCGAAAATCATGAAACCCATTGATGAAAAGTAGGTGATTCGATGCTGGAAGTATTTGTGGATGCGGCCTCTGCTGGAACTCCTCAAGTCAGTGCAGTCGGTGTTTTCATCCGCGGTGAGGGCCATTTGATCCACTGGAGCGAATATGTGGGGGAAATGGACAATCATACTGCAGAATTCACCGCGCTGGTAAAAGGGCTGGAGCTTGCGAAAGGGCTATCATCAGGAATGGTGTCCATCAAGTCTGATTCCCAGGTTACGGTCGATGCCTTTGAAAAAAGATCGATCAAGAATCCAAAGTTCAAGCCTCTTTTGGCCAAAGCACTGGAAATCGGCGATCAATTCGATTTTTGTTTTATCAAGTGGATTCCAGACTCACAGAACCGGGCAGCGGATGCGCTGGCAAGAACCGAGCTTCGTGCACATAAGTAATCTGTCCCATCTGTGGCAGCCGTCCTTTATTTTTATGGACGGCTGTTTGGTTTCTATGCATACGCTGCAGCTAAAGTCTGATAAGATTGAGTTATCATCATTTATTGGAGGAAGCTTATGAGAACTAAACTTGGTACTGCTCTTGATATTTTCATTCTGGTCATCGGACCCTGGATCGTCTATACGCGAATCGTGGAAATGATGCAAAATGGAGTTTCTGTTTATCCGATGGTTTCAGTGGTTATCGTAACCGTTGCGGTAATATTCTCCATCTATAATCTATATTTACTAGTGGTGCGCAAACAACAGGACAATACGAAAAAATAATTTGAAAAGAGGCTGTAATCGTGAAATCAGTTTTGTTCTATTTTATCCCGCTGCTGGTTTTTGCGGTGATTAATAATGTGGTCTCTGCTTTATCGTGGCCGCATTACCTGGTTTTGCTGCTGGCATTCCTGGTTTTTCAGCTGGCACGCATACGCTATCCGAAAGACGCATTGCCGACGATTGCAAAAATCACACAAGCGGCTTTCTACATATTGACGGTTGCCACCATTTTCCGTGACCAGTTTTTAAGCCCATTGATCATTAACGTGCTTCTTGGTATCACATTGGGATTAGTGATCGTTGAGATTATCCAGACGAAAAAAAAGCCAGCCTGAGATGGCGAAAGACCATAGCCGGACTCGAATGATTCGAGTCTGATTATGGTCTTTTTTTGTACAGCCATGATGAACAAATTTGCTTCTTGGATTGCACAACTTTTTTTCTAAAGGGGTAAAATAGGTTAGTTTTCTTCATCTCGTAAAGTACCAAACGACTACCAGGACGATGGCAACGATAACCCAAGTAAGGATGCGGATCAGATTCTGCTTTTTGCGGATTTCTTCCTGTTCTTTTACGTCTTTCATAAACGGCATGAAATCACCTCCTTCAGTATATTATTTCCTATCAGCGTATTAATCCATTAAGATGGAAAAAAGGAGGTTATTTCGTGAGAAAAATTTTACTCCCCTCTCTCTCCCTCTTCCTGTTGGCAGGCTGCAACAATGCCGCACCGAATCCGGAAGAAGCGACCGCTCCTTTCGAAGAGATTGCCACAGACCTTGAGGCTCCCTGGGCCATCAATAAAACCGGTGAAGAATTCTATATTTCGGAACGGCCGGGCAGTGTTGCCCATGTAGCTGATGATGGGACTATGACGCGCCAGGAAGTCAACTTTTCCGATACGCTTTCCAGTGCCGCAGAGGCAGGATTCTTGGGCTTCGTTTTAAAGCAGGATTTTGAAGAAAGCCAGGAAGCCTACGGGTATTATGTGTATGAGCGTGATGGTGAAGACTACAATAAAATTATCACACTGCTTTTGGAAAATGGCCAGTGGCAGGAAAATGAAGTGCTGCTGGAAGGAATTCCGACAGGCAATGTCCACCACGGCGGCCGACTGGAATTGGACCCGGACGGAACCCTTTTTGCGGCCATCGGGGATGCTTCGACTCCGGAGCTTGCGCAGGACTTAGGGTCTGTCAACGGCAAAATCCTAAAGCTGAATTCTTCCAATGAATTTGAGATCTATTCCCATGGCCACCGAAATCCGCAAGGTCTTGCCTGGGATGAAGAGACGATGTATGCTTCAGAACACGGCCGATCAGCCAACGATGAAATCAACATCATTGAAGAAGGAAACAACTATGGATGGCCAACCATTGAAGGCGAAGAAACTGAAGAAGGACTCGAATCTCCTTTCTATACAACCGGCTCCGCTGAAACCTGGGCCCCGAGTGGAATTGCGATCCACAATGACGCACTTTATGTAGCTGCCCTCCGCGGGACAGCCATTCAAGTATTGGACCTAGATAACGCTGAAGTGACAGACTCGATTGAAGGCTTCGGCCGTGTCCGGGATGTACATTCTGATGGGGACTCACTCTATTTCATCAGCAATAACACGGATGGCCGGGGTACGCCCGCTGAAGGAGACGATAAACTCTACAAACTGAATGAATAGCAAAAGGTGTATTGGCTGAGTCCAATACACCTTTTCTTTTATAGTTTATAACAGTATGCCGCTAAATGAACTTCACCATCAGATTTTCATCGATGTATTTTTCAGGTGTTTTCATCGATTTGATTTCCGTTCCGTATTTTTCAAAGCCCAGCCCTTCATATAAAGCAATTGCTGGCAGGTTTTCACTGGCGACCATCAGATCCAGCCGCTCCAATCCTTCCCAGTTCTCAGCAAAACGAAAGAGCTCCTGCATCAATCGCCAGGCGATCCCGTTGCCTCTTTGGCCAGGTGTTACATAAACAGCAACCACCGATGCCCGGTGATTCAGCTTTGGCGTCCTATTTCGCACAAGCGTTACATTGCCGCATAAAGCGCCGTCTGCAAAAGCACCAAAAGTGGCGGCATTCTCCAAAGCCAAGTTCTCTGCCGTCTTTTCAACCGGCCTTCTGATGGCATCTTCCAGTCTCGTAGTGAAGGAATCGGGACTGTCCCGCAAAGCTTCGATGCGCAAGTCATAATATGCCTGTGTATCTGTAACATCCAATTTCCTGATTTCCATGGGCTGACATCCTTTTATCTGAATTCCTGTGTGACGGTTCCCTTGCCGTTGGAGACATGGATTTCCGCATAGGCACCATTGACAAAGATAATTTGCGGCGGTACATGTCCCAGGTCGATATCAAAAACAATCGGCAGATTAAGATCATCCGACAGATCCTGATACATCTTTTCGACCGTGTATCCCTCGACCGGTTCATTCGCTGCACTTCGCCCAAAGGCAATGCCGGCACAATCTTCAAACCATCCAGCATATTTCATCCCTGTCAGCGAGCGTTTCAAATCCGTAACGGACATTTCACAATTCTCCAGATACCAGACGACTTTCTCACCAGGGATGTGCTTGTCTCTGAAAGCCTGGAATTCCCCGTACGGTGTCCCGATCAGGTGGCGGATCACATCGATGCAGCCACCCAGCAGCCGGCCTGAGATTGTTTCGTCGGCGCCTGAAACGGTTTTCCAGCTGGTAGGCTCCGTCAAATGAAAGACTACCGGTGATGGCTCTGAATGATTCCATTGTTTCTGGAAATGCGACGAAGACTTTTGTATTACGGTTTCTCCGGCTCCAGTCTTCAGAACTGACAGCCACTGTCCCGTTGTTTCATCACTCTTTTCGCCACGCAGATCCACAATATTGGTTCCATGGGCGGTGGCTAGTCCGGTATTCAAGGTAATCGCCAGCAATAACAAGCTGAGATCCGAATATCCCAGTAACCATTTAGGCTGAATTTTTGAAAAATCCAGGTATTCCAGTATTTCAATCAGCAACTCGCCGCCCCATGGAGGGAAAATGAAATCGATCTCTGGATCATTCACCATGTCCATGAACTCTTCCGCACGCTTTTTCGCGGATGCCGATTTGGCCAACTCCTGCGTCCAGGCGGTTTCTCCCGTTTCAATCCGGAAGCCGTTCTGCTGCTGGCGGGCAATCGCCTGTTTCAGTAGAGCGTGCTGTTCTTTTCCCACACCCGAAGACGGTGCTGTAATCCCAATTGTTTTTAAGGTTTTTGCAGGATAACGAATCATCCAATAGTCCCCCTTTATGAGTTAAACGAAATAAAACAAAGAAAAAATCATCGCCATTAAAATAGCAGCGCCTGAACAGAACCATAATGCATGACCCATCAATTCGAGAAAACGGCTTGGTTCTTTATCCAGTCTTTTCCCTTTAAATTGGGAGAAGTCAGGCGGTGTTTCTCTTTTTTGACTAGTTTTCTTTGTTTCCATCATCTTTGAATCTGTCGTCGTGTTCATCATCTTCCTCCTAAAATCAGTTGCAATAAAATCAGTTTGTTGTCTTTCATTATACTAAACTTAACTTGAGAATAAAGTCCCCTTTTCTACTTATTGGCATTTTTCAGAATTAAACAGAGGCATGTTTTGCCTGCAGGGACTCATACAGGGTATATTAGGAGAGAAGAGAAACGAAAATTGAAGAGGGGCTGAGTCGGATGAAAGTGTTGGTAGTCGGAGCAAATGGACAAATCGGAAGGCATTTTGTAAAAATGCTGGCAGATAGCGAAGAGCATATACCGAAAGCGATGATCCGCAAAGAAGAACAAATCAGTTTCTTCAACAGTCTGGGAGTGGAGTCGGTATTGACCAGTCTCGAGGGCAGTGTGGAAGAAATAGCTGCTGCCATGCAAGGATGCGACGCGGTCGTATTCGCAGCGGGCAGCGGCGGCGGTACAGGTGCAGACAAAACCCTGTTGATTGATTTGGATGGCGCCGCAAAAACGATTGAAGCAGCGGAGCAAACCGGTACTGAACGCTTTCTCATGATCAGTGCCATCAATGCCGACAAACGGAATATGTGGAAAGAGGATATGGCCCATTATTATGTCGCAAAACACCACGCCGACAATATTCTACGCGCCAGCGGATTAGTCTATACCATCATCCGCCCGGGCCTTTTGACGAACGATTCCGGAACCGGCAAGATCCTAGCGACAGAAAATTTGGATTCCGGCCAAATCCCCCGGGAAGATGTAGCCCGTGTGCTGCTGCATTCACTGGCGAATGAACATGTCTATAACAAAACGTTTGAAATCATTTCCGGTGAAGATGATATCGAAGACGCGCTAAACAGTTTGTAAAGGGCTCAAAAATTCTAAAAAAGGCTTTTGATCTTTTGATCAAAAGCCTTTTTATCTATAAATTAGGATACTGTTTTCAGGCTTTTAATCCCGAGTACCAGCTGGAATACAAATGCAACCGAACAGAGAATGATCGCGGCATAGCCAAGTCCGCCGATTGGCGTCATTTGGAAGGTTTGGATGACCAACAAAGCCATCATCAACGCAATGCCGAAATTCACAATATACGGCCGGTCATAATATTTCTTGGACGCGATTCCTACAAAAATCGCCACAGCGATAATCAATATCAACAAAAAACTCCCCATAGTTCTCCCTCACCCTTTAACTTTGTCTTCCCTAATACTAACATTTCCCCTATTGATCCGATAGAGTACCGGGAATTTTTTCATAGGACAGTTTTTTGATGATCTTTCCCTGATCGGGATACAACTCCAGCAGCTCGGCCTGCCGCAATAATTCGAAATCCGCAAAGTCGAAGCCAGGTGAAACCATGCAGCCCACCAATGAAAAGCTGTCTTCTGCTTCAACTGTCGAACCGAAAATACTGCCTCTCTCCACCAGCACCTGCGGCCGTTCTCCTGCTGCTATGTCCAGCCCCAATTTTTCGGTCCGGTATTTCCCATCAGCATCAAGGATATGCACTGTTACCGCATCACCGGCATGAAAATACCAGAGCTCATCGGATTTAAGCCGGTGAAGATGTGAAATGTCCTGTGACCTCAATAGGAAATAGATGCTGGTATACAAATTCCTTTCAGCAGAGTGTGTCGCCAGGTTGATTTTTTCGGGCGAAACGAACGACTGCTTATAATACCCGCCTTCCGGATGCGCCGCCATATCCAAATGGGTAATCCAATCCTCTGCATTCATCATCTCCAGCTCCGTTCCTTATTATTTTTTCCTGCCCTAAAATAATGAAACTTTTCAACTCTTTAGACGTATCCATTATATAACATATCAACCTAAGTTGAACGATAGGAACCAGCTTTTATATTACCACTGTATACATAAAATATATGGAGCAAACCAGCTGAGAATTGTTAGTTCAACTTATATAATAAACCAAGGAGGAATAAAAGATGAATAATCATGAAATCGATTTTAAGCTGCACGGCGATGATATGCAATTTGTGGAAGTGGAGTTGGATCCTACCGAAACCGTTATCGCAGAAGCTGGCGCATTGATGATGATGGAAGACGGCATCGCCATGGAAACGATTTTCGGTGACGGTTCCAAAAGTTCTGGAGGCAGCGGTTTGATGGGCAAATTGATGGGTGCCGGAAAACGGATCATTACCGGAGAAAGCCTGTTCATGACGGCTTTCACTAATAATGGGACCGGCAAACGCCATGTTTCTTTTGCAGCCCCTTATCCCGGCAAAATCATTCCGATGGACTTGAGCATGCTCAACGGCAAAATCATCTGTCAAAAGGATTCCTTCCTGGCAGCGGCAAAAGGAGTTTCCATTGGCGTTGAATTCCAGCGAAAACTAGGCGCTGGATTTTTCGGCGGCGAAGGTTTCATCATGCAGAAGCTGGAAGGCGACGGGCTGGCATTTGTCCATGCCGGAGGCACCATCTACCGCAAGAATCTCCAAAAAGGCGAAGTGCTGCGCGTTGATACCGGTTGCCTGGTAGCGATGACAGGCGATGTCGATTATAATATCGAAACCGTACCCGGCATTAAAACCGCCCTGTTCGGCGGCGAAGGTTTGTTCTTTGCGACTCTGCGCGGACCTGGAAGTGTTTGGATCCAGTCGATGCCATTCAGCCGTTTGGCCAGCCGTGTATTTGCGGCCGCTCCTCAAAATCCCACCGGCCGTTCACAAGGCGAAGGCAGTGCTGCAGGAGGATTATTCGATCTATTAGGCGGACGATAAGTGAAATAAGAAAAGAGCCGCTTCTAAACGGAAGCGGCTCTTTTCTTATGCTTTTCTTGTCAGAATCGCAGTCCATGTCCCAATCTGTAGCTGTTGCCGTCTTCATCCTTATAGGCGTAAGAAAGTCCTTCGGGCATATAGAGATCCTTGTCATAGCCCGGCACGTCATTTCGTGACAGGCATTCACCGTTGTCATCCACTGCAATGACTGCCGCACTCGCTGGCAAAGTCAAAGGCAATACCCCTACAGGATGACTCGATCCGGCAATCACTTCGAATTGCGCTTTATAGAAGGTATCATATCCCGCAAGCAAGGCATCGCAAAGCGGTTCGATGCCATCAAGAATCCAAGGCAGGATGATGTTGACACTCATAATCACTTTTCCGCCGCGCCCTTGGATATCAGCGGCAATTGCTTTCACCTGCTCTATGCCATGCAGTGTGGTTTCCACGTAAGAACTGCCATCCAATGCAATATTGGTTTTACCCTCGCAAAGTTCCAGCTCCAACAGTCCCGGGGTAGCCGAGAAGTAATCCCCTGATTTAGGTTCCAGAAACAGCACGGCCATATCGGCTTCTTCATAACGCTCAGCTAAAGTAAAGTGCCCAAGATCCACACAATCTTTTCTGGCTTGCTCTGTATAGGCTGCCGCCTTTTCAGGCGACTTATGAAAAACTTCCACATATAACTTCTTTACGCCCAGCTTGTCAGCAGACAAAGGCAGCGTTTCCTGATGATTCTTCAAAACAGTGACCGACTGTTTATGCGCTTCGTAGGCAGCTTCCCAGTGACGGGGTGTTTCAACTGTACGAGCGGCATGCTCAGGCGACACATATGTGCGGTCATCGAAGATTCCAAGAGCAAACATTTCTGCCAATAAACGTGTACTAGCTTCGTCGATCCGCTTTTCGCTGATCCAACCCTTGGTGATGGCTGTTTTCAAGTTCTCCACATCATTGGTATCCGCTACGAGATCTGTTCCGGCATTGATCGCTTTAGCGAAGCGTTCCGCTTCACTGAGCTGCTCCACTCCCCATGCCATTTTATTGACGATGCCACTGTCGCTGTTGATATAGCCTTTGAAGCCCAGATTTTCTCTCAGGATCTGGTTGAGGAAATAATGGTTGAACGTAAAACCGACTTCCTCGAATGGGATATCCTCTCCATCCACTTGCTGCACCACACTTTTCTTGATGCTGGGTATCGAATAATAGGGCATGATAGAAGAAGAACCGTGCTCCACTGCGGCTTTAAATGGAGGTAAATGATAGTTTTCCAGGCTTCCTGGAGTCGGGTACAGATTCCATTTCCCTTCTTCATAATGTGGGTCGAAGCCATTTTCCCTCGCCCCTCCACCGGGAAAATGCTTAGTCGTCATGGCAATGCTGGAATTCCCTACATTTTTCCCCTGAAACCCGTCGATTAAGCGTCCGATCGCGTCGGCGATGAACACGGGATCTTCGCCAAATGTCCCGTATGTGCGCTGCCATCTCGGATCCGTAACTGTATCCGCCATATACATATAGCCTTTTCTTAACCCTGTCGCATTCCATTCCTTTTTTGCAATGTCAGCGAAGCGGCTGATCAAGGACGCATCTCCCCCTTGCTTCATCTCACCTTGAGCTGCTGCTGCAAGACCTAGTGTGCCCGGCCAGGTCGAAAAAATCCCAGAGGCATCGTTCATGCCGAAAACAGCTTCTGCATGTTCATTTCTTGAGTTTGAAGCGATTAAAGCCGGTATGCCCAGACGCGTGTTTTCACATACTTCGTTTATGGTATTCACCCATTCAGCCATCTCCGCAGCGCTCCAGCCATCCCGCAAAATGAAATGGCGCAGGTGCATATTTTCGATGGTATGTGTGGTTTCATAAATTTTGGAAATTGCAAAGATGTTCTCTCCTTTTTCCACAATGGCCTCATCGAGTACACCGCCATGGCTAGTCTTGCTTTTGTCTTCCTGGCTGAGTCCCATCTTACGCGTATGGATGAGCATCATCCCGACTTTTTCATCAACTGTCATTAATGACACCAGGTTTTCTGCTCGCACTTCAGAACTTAGGCGCCAATCTTCATAAGGATCCAGTTGCCCGTCCCCATTCAAATCCTTGAATTCCAATCCATCCACTTTTATAATCTTCTTCTTCCGCACTTCCAATTTCGGCTGCTGTACTTTCATTATCCATTCATCCTCCCAAGACGTTTGCCGGCATTCATTAAGCTTATCAATGACTGAAGGAAACGGTTCTGCTTTTATAATCAATCAGTTTAAGCCTTCGTTTCCATCAAGTTGAAAAGAGAACTCAGACTGCCACTTCACCATAACAAAATCCACTCATTATTTCTAAGTAAAAATCGAATTTTCTTTCTTTTTTAATATAATTGATCCAACCAGAGACTTTTCTTTCTCAGATTTATTGTATCCTCAGCCTGAAACCACCATTTTGATATTGAATGCCTGAGCATAAAAAAGAGCCGACTGTCCAATTGGAAACAGTCGGTTTTTCATATCCAAAATCTAAATCATCACCTGCTGGTCTTCAGCTCGAACTGTATTTTAAATTGCAGCATTAGCCGGTTCCATTGGATGTTCAGCTTGGAGTTTCTTGCGGTTGAAGCCCATCAATCTCATGGCATTCAAGATGACGATCAGGACACTCGCTTCATGGATGAACATACCTGAAGCCAAGTAAATGGATCCCATCAGCACACCCGAAAGCAGGATCGCCACAATGCCCACTGCGAAGAAAGTGTTTTGCTTCATATTGCGGATTGTTGCTTTCGACAGTGAATAGGCATGCGAGAACTGCATCAGTTTGTCAGCCATCAACACGACATCCGCTGTCTCCATTGAAATATCGGTGCCGCCTTCTCCCATCGCTAGTCCGATGTCTGCAGTGGCGATAGCCGGAGCATCATTGACTCCATCCCCGGCCATTGCTACTATATGGCCCTGCTCTTTCAATTGTTTTATAAAAGTCACTTTATCTTCCGGCAACAGCTCAGCATGAAACTCGTCCAAGCCTAAAGCAGTTGCGACCAACTCGGCAGTGTGCTGGTTATCCCCTGTCAGCATGACGATTTTTTTGATGCCGTCCGCTCTCATTTGAGCGAGTGCAGGCACTGCGTCTTCACGTATTTGGTCGGCGATCGAGAAGATGCCGGCCACTTTCCCGTTTACAGCTGCAAATATAGCCGTATTCCCTGCTTTTTCGCGTTTTACCGCGTACGCTTCTACATTTTCCGGGATGGAGATATTTTTCGCTTTCATCAGTTTCCGGTTTCCGATCACCAAACCTTCGCCTTCTACCTTAGCGGCCAAGCCATTGCCTTTAATGACTTCAACTTGTTCCGGCTCTTGATCGAGGGCTATATCCCGGTTTTTCGCTTCTTTGACAATGGTTTGGCCCAGATGGTGTTCAGAAGCCATTTCTGCTTGGGCAACCAATCGAAGCAAATTCTGTTCTTCATGTGAATGGAAGACTTTGATATCTGTCACTTCCGGCTTTCCTTTGGTCAAGGTACCGGTTTTATCAAAGACCAATGTATCGACCTTCGAGAAGCGGTCCATCACTTCCCCGCCTTTGATCAGCACACCATTTTTTGCACCATTGCCGATACCCGCTACGCTGGAAACCGGTGCACCGATGATCAATGCACCTGGACAGGCAATGACCAGGAATGTAATGGCCAGATGGAGATCTCTTGTCAGGGCGTACACCACGATCGATAAGACCACGACGGCAGGTGTATAGATATTGGCGAATCGGTTCAGGAACTTTTCAGTCTTCGACTTCGATTCCTGCGCTTCTTCCACCAGTTCGATGATTTTTGCGAAAGTTGTATCATCTCCAACTTTTTCAGCGATGATTTCGATATATCCCGTTTCGATAACGGTGCTGCCATACACTTTATCTCCGGGTTTTTTGGAGGCAGGTACAGATTCCCCGGTGATAGCCGCTTCATTAAGTGAAGCGTGTCCAGTGAGGATTTTTCCGTCAACCGGTACTTTTCCACCAGTCCGTATCATTACCCGATCGCCTCTGATAACTTCTTCCACCGGTACAGTCAAGGTGATGCCTTCACGGATGACGGTCGCTTCCTGTGGCGCCAGATCCACGAGGCTTTTCAGTGATGAACGGGTTTTCTCAAGCGTCCGTACCTCCAGATAGTCCCCGAACAGGAACAAGAAAGTAACAACTGCCGATTCCACATATTCACCGATAAACAAGGCGCCGATGACTGCAATTGTGACCAGCATTTCAATACTGAACGCTTTCATCATCAATGCCTGATATGCTTTGATGGCAATTGGGATCCCCGCAATGACCGTGGCGAGGATCAGTGTGAGCTGCCGCAAGTCATACTGGCCTGTAAAGTTTAAAACCAATGCGAGCACCAGTAGAAAACCGGCTCCAAACGTTATGTTTTTTTTGTTTTTGTGAATAAAAGCAAACATTTTTCTTCATCTCCTCTTTTATTGATGTGGGAAGTTTTAGCCAAATTCTTTTTGGATATTGTTTTTCCTTATACTTCTATACTAAATCCAATTGAGTTTTTACAAATTGACTCCCATCAAGTAAATGGAAATCTTCACAGATAGTTAGGCAATAGAATATGGAATGGTTGTTTTCAGGGCTTGATACAGGTCAAGGACAAGCCTGACTGGAGATTCTATACTAAAGCCAGAAAGAGAAAGGAGCGGTTCAAATGACTGTCATTAAATTTCAATTGGAACCTTTGACTTGCCCATCATGCATCAAAAAGATTGAAGGAAAAGTCGGAAAGATGGATGGTGTGGAGAAAGTGAAAGTGCTGTTCAATTCCAGTAAAGTAAAAGTGGATTATGACGAAGAACAGGTATCACCAGAAGAGTTGAAGTCCGTTATCGAGAAGCTTGGCTATCCAGTAGCGGCCTAATTCCAGCTATTCCAAAACGATGAATTCAACGTCTGACTTGATGTGCGTCAAGTTCTTCTCTAGATATTTCCGATAAACTAGAGATAGAAAGCAAGTCAGAACCAGGAGTGATCGCTATGATACATGTGCTTATCCTTTATGCGAGTTCAACAGGAAATACAGAAGAAATAGCCAGCCTATTGGAGCAGCACCTGGATCCGAAGGTCTATGCAGTTAGCTTGGAAAATATCGAAATGGGAGACATGGATCCCCAGCAGCTGCTCCAGTATGATGGCATTCTTTTCGGCACCTATACGTATGATGATGGGGACCTTCCATTTGAAACAGAAGTATTTTGCGACACGCTGAGAACAGTCGATCTGACAGGCAAAGTAGTCGGCGTTTTTGGTTCAGGGGACACTGCCTACGATGGATTTTGCTCAGCAGTCGATTTGATGAAAGTTGAGTTTAAAAAGCATAACGCACAGGTCATCCCACATTCTGTCAAAGTGGATCTGTCGCCTGACGAAGAAGAAGACCTGCAATCCATCGAAAAACTGGCTGCAGAATTCAGGAAAACCATCATAAACGCCAACGCTACTCATGAAGCTGGTCAATTTTAATCTAATTACTTTAAACGAGGAGGAAAAATCCATGAAAAAGCTACAAACAATCGCTTGTGATTGCATTGAAGAAATAGATCGCATGATTGATGAGGGACTAAGTGGAGGTTCAGTCAATCCGAATTATACAGTCGCCCATCTAAAACTGAAGGAAAAGTACCAGACCATGCCTTCAGTTCAACCAGTTGATGGATCCGAGCAAGGAGGAGAACTAAAATGAATGCGGTTCAGTTTATTTCACCATTTTCTACCGATTTTTCATTTAATGCGTTACTGCATGAGCATAGTGCATTTTTAATTATCGGCATATTGATCCTTTTCTTCTCGGTGCTGTTGCGGGCAGGAAGAGTCATTGTCATCGAGGCTATTTTGCTCTCCCTGTTCTTTGTTATTGCCGAAACCTTTTCCAACCCACTTTACTTGGCACTGGTTGTCCTTCAGCTATTGTTCGGAATTTGGATGATCTGGAAGGTTAAAATTGCAGTAGACACAAGCTTCTATCGGCATTCTGAAAAAACACATCTACGCCCGACTGACATTACAAAAGGCGGCAATGCAGGAACAGGTCATATTCTTTATTAAAAGATCCTGTTGGCCGTCAATCACCTCCTAAATAAAAACGCCTATCCCAAGCCCTTAATGGCTCTGGATAGGCGTTTTAGATTGCTGGCTGCATTTAGTTGACGACAAAAGACGAAGCAATCGATATTTCAAAGATTGGAGCTTCCTGTGATAAAAAAGTTTTGACGATCCGGTATTCACCGGGAGCCAACACTATTCCCAATTCTTTCACAGAAAAATCCATGTCCGTTTCGTCTCCCGCCGCCAACACACGGCCAAAATCATTCAATTGCGGATTGTTTATAAATACAGCGTCAGAATGGGTCAGGATATGCCATCCACTTTTTCGCTTCAATTCAATATGGAAGTATTGCCCGAAACCATAATCCTGCATGCTGTCGTTCTTGATCGTTGTAGCGATGATGGAAGGCGACCCTTCGTAACTATGTTCTTCAAGAAGCAACGACAAGCCGGCTTTACTGGATGCAAGTTCCTGATCGGGCGACGGATTTTGTATGGTCGCTACTGTAGAATCGTTGCCGCAAGCTACTAGAAATACAGCAATCATCAAGAATAGAATTATTTTTCCCATAAGTACACCTCTTCCCCCAGCATAGCTCTTATGCAGCTCCACCGCCTTGACGTATATCAAGTCGATACGAAGTAATTTTTAGAACATACACCGTTTCAAGCATGGAGGATTGACAAAAAAATCGACGCATGAGACTATACCCTAACGACCGTTAGGAAGGTGAACCGATGAAAGCAGATCATATTCTCCAAACCGCCGTCAGCCATTTTGCGAAAGAAGGCTACGAAGGTGCTTCCCTCAGCAAAATCGCCGAGGAAGTCGGAATAAAAAAACCATCAATTTATGCGCATTACAAAGGGAAAGACGATCTCTTCCTTTCCGCTCTGCATTACTCTCTCCACACACAAAAAACTCATTTGGCAAGTTATTTCAATGGTATGAGGGACCTTCCGCTAGAGTCGATGCTGTACGGTTATTTTGCTTGGTTCTCACAAGAAAGCCAAGACAATGAACGGATGAAATTCATTTTGAGAGTCGCTTATTTTCCACCGCTCAAACTTGAAAAAGAAGTCGGAGAACTGTTCAACCCCTTTTTTGATAACATGCATCGGCATTTAACACGTCTTCTGCGTGAACGCCAGCGCCAGGAAAAAATACTGTATACAGCGGATTTTTCTAATGCGGCTTTGGCATACCTGACGATCACAGAAGGAACCATGACCGAACTTGTATACAGTGGCGTGGAAAAATATGAAAAACGCCTGCAGGCTGTCTGGCCCATCTTTTGGCGCGGCTTGAGCATCTAATAATCCGTATCCACTACAGTTTCCCTTTATCAACGAGGCGCGAATACATTAAGGAGATCACCACATGAAAACAAATAAATTAGTTCTTTCCACTTTATTGCTTAACCTGTTTATCGCATTTTTAGGTATCGGCCTCGTCATTCCAGTCACACCGACTATTATGAATGAATTAAACATTTCAGGGACAGTAGTCGGCTATATGGTTTCTGCGTTCGCTTTTGCCCAGCTCATCGTTTCGCCTATCGCCGGAAGATGGGTCGATAACATTGGCCGCAAGCCGATGATCATCACCGGCTTGCTGATCTTCAGTATTTCGGAATTCCTGTTCGGCATCGGGGAAACAGTGGAAGTCCTGTTTCTTTCCCGGATTCTCGGTGGCGTCAGTGCCGCTTTCATCATGCCGGCAGTAACAGCATTTATTGCAGACATTACAACCAGCAGCACACGGCCAAAAGCTTTAGGCTATATGTCTGCGGCCATTTCCACTGGTTTCATCATCGGACCGGGAATCGGCGGTTTTCTGGCCGACATCAGCACACGGCTTCCGTTCTTCTTTGCAGCCGGTTTCGGTCTATTCGCAACTATTTTGTCGCTGATCACCTTAAAAGAACCGGAACGCGTTTACGAAGTTGAAGAAAAACATCAGCCGATTCCAAAATCAGGATTTAAGAAAATTTTTTCACCGATGTATTTTATTGCATTTATGGTCATACTCATTTCGTCATTCGGACTGGCCGCATTCGAATCCCTGTTTGCGTTGTTTGTAGACCATAAATTCGGCTTTACCGCCATGGATATCGCAATCGTCATCTCTCTCGGCGCGATAGTCGGAGTGATTTTCCAAGTCGGCTTATTCAATCGACTGACGCAATGGCTCGGCGAAATCCGTCTGATCCGCTACAGCCTGCTGGTTTCCACCATTCTGGTATTCATCATGACACTCGTCAACAGCTATTGGTCGATCCTCTTGGTGACAATGGTCGTATTCGTCGGCTTTGACCTGATGCGGCCTGCCGTCACTACTTACCTGTCACGCATAGCGGGGAATGAGCAGGGGTTCGCCGGAGGAATGAACTCCATGTTTACGAGCATCGGCAATATTTTCGGTCCGATTATCGGTGGCATCCTTTTCGACATCGATTTGAACTATCCGTTCTATTTTGCTACCGTCGTACTGGGAATCGGAATTGCCTTAACGTATGTATGGAAGAGCCATCCAGTTTCGGCAGGAAAAGAACCAAGTAAACCGGTTGAAGTTTCCTGATACAGGAGATGGCAAAGTGATCATAGTTACAACAAAGAAAGCAGGCCGACTTGAGGGATTCAAGTCGGCCTGCTTTCTTCCTGTTATTTTAGTATTTCAAATTAGTAGATGAGCTCCAGCAGATTAAAAATCTATTCTAAAAAGAATAGGATTCCCCGTCATTAGGAACCAATACATTGGAAGACATGCCTTTCTCTTCCGCAAAATTTTTCAGCTCTTCCCGGGACAGTGTCCAGTGATTGACTGCCTCCATATGGACAGCGACAATTTCAGCTTTTGGAGCAGCTTTATGGACTGAGTAGACATCTTCTTTCCCCATGACCAGAGACCCCCCTTCCAAAAATTGATTGTCTCCAGCGTTGACGACAATCACTTCCGGATTATGAGCATCGATTTCTTCCTGAACGGCTTGATACCATACTGTGTCTCCTGCTATATACAAGGTTTTTTCATCCGGATGTTTGAGGACCACGCCACATACGTTTCCTGCAAGCTTCAGGACTTCTCCTCTTCCATGCTCCCCTTTTGTCTTGATCAATTGAATGCCTTCAAAGACGGTATCTCCTTGCAAGACTTCCACATTCGTGAAGCCGGCTTTTTGTACTTCTTTCGCGTCTTCTTCATTTTGAGTGAATAACTTAATCTCTTTCGGCAATGCCTCTTTTGCAGCGTCATCCCAATGATCCAAGTGCAAATGGGTGACAATTACGGCATCTGCATCGATAATATCTTCAATGGACACCGGAAGTCCAACTAAGGGATTTTTCTGGTCTTGTCTGGCTGAATTCGGAAATGGCGGATAAACCCCTTTTTCGGCTAAAAATGGATCAACTAAAAATGTTTTGCCAGCGTACTCTACAACCAGCGTGGCATTTCGGATATGGTGTATATTCATCTGTACAGCTCCTTTTGTCGAATGTAAACACAGTATACATGTTAACCGATCCGGAAATACAGAGGATTGATGAAGTCTTTTTGCCGTTTTACTTTATTTGTGAAAGGATTTGAAAAAATGTTGGATCACACCGATTTACATATTCTTGATGAACTATCGAGAAATAGCCGTATTACAATGAAAGAGTTAGGTCAAAAAATTCACCTGAGTGGACCTGCTACGTCCGCACGTGTAGAAAAATTAGAATCAAGCGGCATCATCGAAGGCTATACTGTCCAGATCAACCAAGTGAAAATGGGTTATCCTGTGCATGCAATGATCAGCATCATTACAGAAAACAGGGATCATCAGCCTTATTTATCTTTCCTGAAAACCCAGGAATCATTTGTGATAAACAACTACAAGATAAGCGGGGATAGCTGCTATCTTCTTGAATGCAAATTCCCATCCAATGAACAGCTGGATGATTTTCTGATTGATTTGAACAAACATGTAAATTATCGATTATCACTTGTTATCAATAAGCAGTAGATTCTTCTGGTTGCATCATCAGCTCACGTTTTTCGCTCCTCCAGCAAAAGCACCAGATAACTGACCTCCCGCTGAAAGTCCCAATCCACAAAAAGGTCCAACACCTGGCCATTCAGGATGGATTCCAAATTGAATAATTGAGTGATCCGCAATTCCAAGGGCCGTTTGGCCAAGCGCAGTTCTTCCGTGATTCCATTCTCGACCAGTTTCTTTTCAATATCTATAAGGATACCGATGCGTTCGATCAGCAGAATCTGGTCGCTCAACCAATAGAAATTCGTCTGATCCGGTATTCTTTGGGTACCCATGCTGTTGAGGAGAATGATTTCCCGCAATGTGTCTTCATCGACTCGCTTTGGCCAAGGAAATTCCTCATGCAGGCTGTCCTTTTCCATAGTTGCAATCAGCATGCCGCTCCTCTTGGAGAGATTCCAGTCAGCATACAGATTAGTTAATTTCCCTTTGCTATACGCCTGCAGCCCGGTCAGTAGATCCGCTTTTACCGAATCGATCAGTAAATCCCTTATTTCCAAAACTTTATTCCATTGGCCTTTCTCCACAAACATTTTTTCGGACGGCAAGATAAAACCGTTCAAGTGGATCAGGAGGAATGGAGGGCGAAGAGTGACTATCACCTGCTCCGGTTTCTCCCCGAAATGCTCTTCCAGGAATTTTTCGATATAGTGAGAAATTAATGGTTGGCTATGCGGTTCACGCGTCATCAGAAGCCCCTCCTTTTCATTCTCTTGAGCGATCGAATTATCCGTCAGCAGAAGAATAAAATCAATGATTTCCCTGGTTACCAGCCTGCTATAAAAAATACCGCCAAAAAGAATGAAACATTCTTTTTGGCGGTATTTCCAGCTCTATTGTCCGGAATACTTGGCCACTCCATTGAAATTTTCTCTTCTCTGCTATAGATCGTCCTGTGGGTTTCTTTACCTAAACTTTATCTTGAATTTTCTGTGAAGTAAAGAAAACTGTTTTTATTGCTTTGCCACTGCACTATTTCAGTTTCCAGATGAATCGATAACGTTATATTTCCAACCAGAATGATCGAGCTGACAGTATGGTATCATTGATAAACTAAGACAGGTCATTGCGTAAAAATGAGCAGGGGTGAAAGAATGTTAATAAGAACAGCTGAATCTGATGATGCTTTTGGCATCGCCAAAGTGCATGTGGATAGTTGGAGAACGA
Source organism: uncultured Planococcus sp. (assembly GCF_947501725.1). NCBI lineage: Bacteria > Bacillati > Bacillota > Bacilli > Caryophanales > Caryophanaceae > Planococcus > uncultured Planococcus sp. The sequence continues at coordinate 169,116 of NZ_CANMXD010000004.1, forward strand.
CATATGAAGGCATCATGCCTGCTTCATTTCTCAATAATTTGTCCTACGGAAAACGGACAGATTTGTGGAAGGATAATATTGCTGTGAAAGAGGATTATGTGGTGGTCGCGGTAACGGATGAAGGAACAATCATCGGATTTGGCACTGCTTCGAAAAGAGCCACGAATACAGTGGAAAAGTCAGGCGATCTGACTTCCATTTATCTTCTCAAAGAATACCAGGGACAAGGAATTGGAAAAATGCTGCTGAAAGAATTATTCCTGCATTTCAAGCAATTGGATTACGAGAGGATCTTTGTGGAGGTGCTGGAGGCGAATGAAACCAAGTATTTTTATGAATATTATGGTGCAGAGCTCATAAAAACTGTCGAGATTAAAATAGATGGAACTCTTTTAAAAGAACTGGTTTACGAATGGAAAAATATTGACGCCCTACTCGAAAAAATCATTTAACAAACGATAGCAAAAAACCATCCTTCAGCTGAAAGATGGTTTTTTTGATTGTTTATGCGCCTGTAATTACAGCATTTGTGCAATCTGAATCAGATTTCCGCATGTATCATCCAAGACAGCAATTTTGACATTGCCCATCTCCGTCGGCTCTATCGTGAAATTTACACCTTGGTCCAGCAATCGTTCATACTCTTTCTGAACATCTTCAACTCCGAACATTGTAGCCGGAATGCCGTCCGCAAATATCTTCTGCTGGTATTCTTTGGCGGCAGGATGGTTATTCGGTTCAAGGACAAGCTCCGTCCCTTGTTGATTGTCCGGAGAAACAAGTGTAATCCACCTGAATTCCCCCATTGGGATATCATTCTTTTCGATGAAGCCAAGTGTTTCCGTATAAAATTTCAAAGCCTTGTCCTGATCTTCGACAAATAAACTGGTTACAAGTATGTTCATTCTGTTTTGCCTCCTTCATCTGAATAGATGCTTCCGTAGCTTACTCGAGCCAATCCTCCAGCAAATTTCTCAATGGCTCTTTGTTGAAAGTCAATACCCGGTATTTCCCCTTTCTTGTTGTTTTCACCAGCTCTGCTTCATCCAATAGGGATAGATGTTTGGCAATTGCCTGCCGTGAAATGTCGAGATCGTGTTTGGTGATCAGACGAATCGTCAGTTCATATAAAGTCATTTCGGTGCGTTCAGATAATTCGTCCAGTATCAGCCTACGTGTCGAGTCGTTGAGTGCTCTGAATACCGCATCTTTATTCTCCATACATTTATTATAAGCAACCTTTTGGTTGCATGTCAACAAAAAAATGACCATACATATATAGACATCCGGTCTCATCACTCATTGTATTCAGCGCTTCTGATACGTCAGTTCCCAATAAATCATGTCCTCTGAATCCCTCGTTTTTTTCATGCCGACCTTTTCCAGCACACGGATGGATCCAATATTGTCCCAGTTGGTTTCTGCAATCACTTTTTTTACCGCCATCCCATTAAATGCCCAAGCCACAAGCCCTTCGACTGCTTCTGTTGCATACCCTTTTCCCCAATAGGTTTCGAGGAATCCGTAGCCTACTTCCACTTCATGTCCGGAGTTCGGCTTCCCTTTAAACCCTGCATCTCCGATTATCACCCCATCTGATTTCTGTAGAACCAACCAGCTGCCCCACCCATACAATGCTGGATCGTCGCCAAGCTCTTTTAGATGTTTGGCGATTTCAGCACCGTTGTCATAGTTTTGAGTTTCTATGATCTTTTGTGAATGGCTGTCACAAGGAATCATGATTAACCGTAAAGTCTCTATTTTCATCTTTTGCTCCCCCTCCAATCCGATTAACATTATTCGTGTTCAGTCTGTCTGGCATTGATACACCTCATGCCAATGTTTCTTCAAGTGCCTCATTCTCTTCCTCATACCATCTGGAATACTTCGGGTTCAACACAGCGATGGAATACAGGAATGCTGTAATCAGCATAATGACTGCAAGAGATCCAATGGTCAATTTCAATGAAACAAAATCAGCAAGGAAACCGATTGTCAATATGAAAAAGATCTGAAATACGCTTTGGAGCAGCCCAAAAATGCTCGTCACTCTGCCCATCACAGCAACTGCAATATTGTTTTGATAAAAAGTCATGATGCCTGCATTCAAAAAGACATTAAAGAAACCAAGTATGACAAAGCCGACTGTAACCGAGGCAAAAGACCAGGAAAACGCGTAGATGACATAGCCGGCAGTCATCATCAATAAGCCAGTTACAATCATATATCGGATCGTGATTTTATTCGAAAACAGAGAGAGCAATAGTGCACCGGTCACTGAACCGATACCCGTGATGCTGATCAGCAGTGTATATTCTACTTCGGTCAGGCCAATCACCTGCTGGGTAAAGACAACTTCCTGAACATCCATCGCAAAAGAGAAGAGCATCACTGCCAGAAAACCCAGGTAGATGGCCGTAACGTATTTCCTGTCAGCCATAAATCCGTAGACCACTGTAAAGTCCTTCGCGATTTGAGCAGGTGTCAAAACAGGAATATCCGCCTGATCAATTTTCTCCGTTTCAGGCAAAACGATCAAGAGCAGGGCAGCAAGCAAGAAGAATCCGGCGTTAAGCCACATGGTCACTGAGATGTTGCTCAGTAATATAAACGCGCCTCCTATAGCCGGTCCGATGATAAAAGCTCCCGACGATGTGAATGACCGCAGTGAGTTGAATCGTTTTCTTTTTTGCGGTGATACCAGCATGGTAATATAGGTCATTGAAGCTGGGCCAAAAAACGATTTGGCAACACTGAGAACAACAAGAATCGCGTACACCGTTGAAAGATTCGGTGCCAGGGGAATCAACGTGATAAACAACGCTCTTGCAATCAGGGTCACCAATACGATTTTTTTCTTGCTTCGATAATCGATGAAACTGCCGGTCCAAAACTTCGTCACGATATTGGTCAAAGGTCCGATTATCCATAGCCCTGCTACAGCGGCTGCCGAAGCGGTCATCTGGTAAACCATGATGTTAATCGCAACCAGGTAAATGAAATCTCCCACACTGGCGATGCCCAAAGAACCAAGGAGAATCGAAGGTGTTTTCCATTCGTTTAGATTTTGTTTCAAAGTATTTCCCCCTATAGCTACTGCGAAATTCCTCTGATGAGCAAGCGTCTAAGACTTGCTCCCGGTTAGAGCGTCTCCTTATCCCTTCTATTTTCCGGCTGCTTCAGCCAATGGCGCAGGCCTTTGCCTGCCAATGGCTCATCGTTATACCGGGGAATCACATGAAAATGGCTGTGGCCGATCGACTGATTTGAAGCCGCGCCTACATTCCAGCCCAATGTATAGCCATCCGGTGAAAATTCATTGTCCAAGTATTCCCTGGCCAGTTTCAACAAGTCGTATGTATCGTTCCATTCCTCTTTCGTTAAATCAAATGTTAGGGTGCGATGCTGCTTTGGGACGATCACACCACTTCCCTCCAATACATCCTGTTGTTTCGCATGCTGCAGAAAATAGCAGCTCGTATTCTCCAACACAATCTTTTGGTTCGGGTCTTTATGAGGATCACAAAATGGACAACTCGTTTCGTTAGACATGATTTACCAACCTTTCTGATTTTGTTATTTCCATTTGGTCTGTGAATTTAAATTTCGTCAAGTTAACGTTCAGCTTCTGAAAAATCCCTTTCAACAAAAGCGAGAAGCAGTTCCAAGTCTTCCGGATAATCATGGTGCATTGTTAAATTATCAGCAGCTGAACAGAGCCTGTATTTTTCTAGCTACTTCCTTTGGTTTTACATCAAATGCGTTTAACTTGCTAATATCTACCCACACAGGTAAATATGTGCCTCGGTTTCTGCTATCGTCATTAAATTCTTCACCATTCCCCGAACCAAACTCACCGTCTACTATTGTGGCGAGAAAAAAATACTGGGTTCCATGAAAATCGATCTTCACAAAACATTCCTGAATTTCAACTTCAAGCCCGGTTTCTTCCATTGCTTCTCTTTTTGCTGTAATTTCCGGAGTTTCGCTATCTTCTATTCCACCGCCTGGAAAAACATAATATGTGTTTCCGTTTTTCACTCGTTTAATGAGACCTAATTTGTTATGTTTTATCAATATCACTGCACTGCGATCCCTCATCGTTCACCTGCCTTCTTCATTTCCTGATTCGCCTAATTATTGTATACTCTGTTGATAAGAGTGATGCCTTAGCAAAATAAATTTCTAGAGATAATTGTTTAGAGGAGGGGAAGGCTGTGGAAAATCGATTCGATCTCAGTTGGAAGAATAAAGAAGTGAGAATGTGGATTTACATCATGATCCCCACCGCAATCATCGGATTTTCCATTTTGATTTTTGCAGACTATACATATCAATCTATTGCTTCCTTGGTGATTTTGAGTGCCTGGATTATTTTCTACTTTTGGCGTTTGAAATACAGAAAGAAAAAAAGACTCAAACTAACGAGTCCATCTCAAAGCGGCAGGCTTTGAAAAAGTGAAATGGTGATGATGAATGCCGATAGGGTTCCGGCAGACAACAAGGTCAACATCTTCGGCCATTGGATCTCTTTCGTTGGTTTTACCGCTTCTTTGGATACTGCAATCCAAATCGCTATTGACACTAATGCGATGATTCCGATCACTTCATTGGACATAGTAAACATCTCCTTTCTATCCATTATTTACTTTTAACATATTGTAGGTATGAATCTTCTCTATTCTTTTGCCGGTCTTCCATTGCTTTCATGGCCGTCAATCACAGAAGCTCGGCAACTGCCATTTTGAACCCTTCATTTTTTCTTCGGTCTATCCCTGATCAAACTCCAAACCAACCCTGCCAGAAAACAAATCATCACCACCAAAATGAAAGTCAGTGGATTAAAGAAAATGTGATTCGAAAAGATAGTGAACAGGGAAAAATCTTCTGGATTGTCAAAAGCGTCTTTCGTTTCCACGATGTAGGAACGGAAATCATCTGCTTTTTTCAATGTGTAAACTGAGACTGTGACTACATAAACAGAGCTGATTAAAATCCCCAGCCAAATACTTCTCGAAGTAAGCCACTTGCTGGCAATCCGCATCGACAATTCAACAGTGCCGTACAGAAAGTACATGATGAATGGCATCAGAAAAAAAGGAATGACCAAAGTCGGATTTCCATTCCCACCTCCGAAGCCATCATTTTTTACAGGTTCACTTAAAGCGTTCATTCCGTAAAAAGCAGCAAGAGTAAGGATTGCGGAAAGCCAATACAATAACATAAGCAGTTTGTACATATTCTTCCTCCTTGCTGATCCAGCTTTTTACACCATATGGTTATATTCTCCATTTTCCGAAAGATTCCTTCCGGTTTGCATTAAATGAAACCTTATTTAGCTAAAAAAAGAAGAAGCGCATTTCAGCGCCTCTTCTCAACCAGTCACCAATCCATCAAATTGCGTTCTTGGTGGTCATTGCTTTTAAACTACCTTCCGACTTCAGTAAACTGTTTGCTGCAAAAAATAAGAGCAGAGGTGGCACCAAAGTAAATAGCGACAAGATACTAGCCAGCGCAAGGAATGCGGCCGCAATTGATGGAAAAGTCGACAACATCACCAAACCGAACAAGCTGAAGAATACGGCGAAGACAATCATATAAAAAGGATAAATCAGAACATCTTCAGCAAAGAGGATCATCTCAGCCGCAAATTGGTCAGCCGAAACCGTGACTTCTCCTCTGTTCATATCCAGTTGCACTTTCGAATCATTTTGGAATAGTTCGACCAGCTGATCATGTACCCATGGGTTTTTCTCTAATGAGTTCAAAGATAATACCGAGCCAGCCAAAAGAGCCACCAATAGAATGATGGATAGTGAAACCAATTTTCGTGTAGATTGCATACTGAACCTCCTACTGTTTAGTTAAGCCTTTGATAAGAACAGCATAACCGGTTTTGACATATAACTAATCAGCCTGAGGGGTGCTTGGAACTAAGACTTTAGATGTAGAGCCTGCATAACGTCTTTATAAGGGCAGTTACTTGTGGGGTTCACTTTAATACTGGCTCCGTTTTTTTGTCGCGATCAGATTGGTTTTTACCGAAACAATACAAAAGAGGAGAAGCATAAATGCAGCTTCTCCCCTTTACCTATTATTTATTATTCTAACCAGCTGTCCAAAAACTCACTTTGGTCCCCTTCAAAATAATCTTCAAAAAACTCTCGAAACTCTTCCGTATCCACTTGCTCGAATTGATATTCTTCGTAATAGGCCGCTAAAAAATCGAGCGCGGTTTCATTTCCGTCCAGGCCGTTAAAATAGTCCTTCAGCAGAATCGGAACCTTGCCGTAGATCGTAGAGTAATAAGACTCTTCTTTAAATTCGTCGAGCGGCAAGTTCACATAGGTTTCTGGCGGGTAGTACTCTTGAGCCATTTGCGCGCCCCAAAATCCATATTCATCGTCATCATAATAGTCGCTTAGGAAAAGCGAGCTTGCGAATTCCGTCAATCCTTCATCCAACCAAGCTTCCTCGTACGGGTCATTCGTCACCAGGAAGTAAAACCATTGATGGGCAATTTCATGCACAAGTACAGACTCCTGGGATTCTTCATCCGCTGCGACTTCGATAATATTCGGGTATTCCATATAGCCGTCGTTCCCTATGATGTCCAGCTCGCCAAAGGGATTATCGCCGATGTGTTCTTCAAAATACACATAGGACTCCGCTGCCAGTCCTGAAGTCTCCTCCAGCATATCCGCTGAAAGAGGTGTAAACACCCGCAGTTTTGTATCATTCGCTGCTACGGTTTCAAATTCCCATTCGTCCGGATCCATAATGGCTAAGTAAAAGTCTTTTATATTGTCACCTTGCACAGTGCCAGTTGAAGCGGCCACGATTTCACCATCTTCAGCCGAACTGGCCACCAAATAGTCCTGGGGCAAGTCGTAGCTGACGGTATAGTCCCCATAATCCGTATCGTAGGACTCGCCTTTCGAGTCATAATCTTCAATATCCCATCCATTTTGGTAATAGCCAAGCATCGGATACCAATGGGCCAAGTAAAAGTTGTTGTCCACTTGTGACAACCGCATACCGTTTTGCGGCAAAACCATTGAATACTCCACTTGAATATCTACAGTTGAATCAGGTTCTAGATCTGTATCCAACTCCACCAACAACTCATTATTATCCAAGTTAAAACCCGACTCTTCTCCATTAACAGATACCGCAATTATTTCCAGCCATACATCGTCATCTTTATAAAAAGAGGTTTCTTCAGAGTTCATGGCATTAGGAACCAAGTAAAAACCGATATCTTCCCAAGTGTCCGATGAATAGTTCGTAACACTGATGGAAGCCGCTACCTGAAATTCGTTTCTCTCATTCAGAGAAACCTCCAAGTCATAAATAGCGTTTACTGTATCTTCCACTCTTCCGGATTCCTGAGGTCCGCAGTCTTCACAAAAGACAGTAGCTCTCAAAATTAAAAATCCGACGACTCCTATTGCCACAACTAAAACTGCTGCCCATATTTTCAGCTTCACGGTGCATCTCTCATCTCTTTAAATGTTTTATCATTTCCAGCAATTATTTTCCGGCAAATCATCCAATAGACTATTCTTTCTAAATAGTATCATTTGTTTTTCGAACTGGCTCGCATAATTTTTGATTTTCAAATTTCGTTTTCATATGTATGAGAAAAGATTATTTTCTTCACAATAGAAAAGAGCAGATTTTAAACCTGCTCCTTCCTTGTAAACTTCAAATGGTACTCTTCACGGTCCGATTAGATACTTTAAAGATACACGTTATCTCTAATTCAGATAAAAAAAGGTTTTATTTCAAAACGCATGTTTTTGTGCAATCAAGACATACAAAGATTCAGTTGGAAAGAATTTTTCTGTAATATGCAGTCCTACAGCCTCTAACTCCTCTTCCATACCAGCTAAAGAAATTCTTGGTGTCTTATGCGTTGACTGCCCTTTCGGCTCCAATTCGATGACGATTACATAACCATCGTTTTTAAGTACATCTTTAATCTGTGTCAAAGTCGCCGCCAATGGATGGATTTCATGCAATACCAATGATGCGATTACCACATCGATTGATGCATCAGGGATCGGAATTCCCATGTTGCGTCCCTGGAGCGGAACAATATTGGCGAGCTCTTCCTTAGCTGCTTTTTGGCTGATCATCTCCAGCATCTCCTGATCGGTATCAAGTGCAAACACTTGGCCGTCCACTCTTTTAGCAGCAGGTATCGTAAAATAGCCCGTTCCCGCCCCAAAATCTAAAATATGATCGGTGCTCTTTAATGGAATACTATTCAGCAATTGCTCCGGTGAAAATTCGGCTTTTCTTTTTGCGCTCTCCAAGTAAGAAACTTTTCCGTGCTGATGAGCTGTTCCATGGGATTTACTGTGTTCATTAGCCATTTTCTGATCTCCTTTTGATTTGCTGGTAAATGCTTTTGGTTTACTAAATAATTTATTTATGCTATATAAGTTGAACTAATGATTTATTTCAGTCGATACTCCGCAAAACAGCTCCGCTTTCCAGCGGGCTCCCGCCCAATCCTCCTCGTCCGCTGCGAAAAACCGGTGCTCCTGCATCGCTGCGCTAGCTTCGTCGCAAATAAGGTAGGCAAATTCCTTTTGCCCGCCTTATTCCCTGCGGTGTATCGGTCGAATCGCTAAGCCGCAGGAGTCTTCGCTGTTTTGCTCCATATCTTTGAGAGTTCTCCAGCGCCGGTGCTGCTCAGGATGAGGTGGGGCAGTAAGGTGTGTGTTTTTCTCGGCTTATCGTGGGAACCAAGGTACGCCAGAAGAATTTGGTTCACCTATACAACAGAGCTTGCGGAGGATCATTGTTCTCTTCTCTTCCATAGCCGCCGAATCGGCATATAAATGTTACTTCTTTAGTTCAACTTATAGAGCTTACTTTTACTTGTGCAAATCTTTCCTCCAACAACTCTCCATTCAAAGCAATCCCAGCCATACTGCCTTCTGCAGCTGCCATGATCAATTGGGATGGGCCATCCATAACCGTATCTCCACAGGCAAAGACCCCCTCTACATTGGTCCGTCGAAAACGATCAGCTTCCACTCCGCCCCGCTCGTTTAACTTACAGCCGAGTGATTCCCCAATAGCAGAGGCCTGTATCCATTGTGACGCTACAAATCCGCCTGTACGGAAGAGACGTTCGCCGCCAACAAGCTCAATTGCCTCCAACTTACCGTTTTTCCCAATCAATGAGTGGATTTTTTCCTCATTGACCTGAATGCCGTTCTGTTCCAAAATGCCTTTTTCATCTGCTGAAAGGATCGGCTTTCCGTTCGTACAGACAACTAAGTCATTCGTCCAATTGGAAGACACTTTGGCCATATGAAAAGCGCCAGGAATTTCTGCAATGATGGCTAATGGCTGATCTCGAAGCTCCCATCCATCGCAGAATGGACAACTGAACAGACTCGTTCCATAAAACTCTTTCAAGCGGTTGATATCCGGAAGAACCTCTTTGAAACCGGTTGCTAAAATTACCTTTCGAGCTTTATAGAACATTCCATTTTCGGTTTCAATATGGAATAGCTGCTGTTCTTTTCTTACGTGCACTACCCGCTGTTTTTCAATTTTGACGTCCGGATATTTATTCAGCTCATCTTGGGCAATCCTTTTCAGCTCCTGTGGGTCTATCCCGTCACGAGTTATAAACCCATGTGCTTCTGAAGTCACTGCATTGCGGGGCTTATTATCATCAAACAAGACGGTTTTTCTTCTTGCTCTTCCGAGAACCAACGAAGCGTTCAACCCCGCCGGCCCTCCACCAATTACGGCACAATCCACTATCATGTCATCATCTTCTTTCTTGAATCTTTAGTTGATGTTTTCTGTTCTCTGGCTCTTTTCTTCCATCTTTATCACAATATCGATCAAGAGGCGCTTCCGAAGCTCTTCTTTCATGTTTTCTTCAGATTGTCTCATGACTCCTTCAATCAGACAGCCTTCATGACGATGGATGGAACAATTAAACAAATTGGTATCCCCTTCGATTGCCGTAATGACATCCAAAAATGAAATTTCATTCGATGACTTTGAAATTTTATACCCGCCTTTTGCGCCTGGTGTGGATTCAATCAGTCCGGCTTTCGTAAGCTTGGTCAAAATCTTCGACAGATAAGTCGGTGACAGCTTTTGAAATTCCGCCAATTCCTGAACACCTATCGTATTATTTAGCGGCAAACGGATTAAGTGCACCATTGTATGCAAGGCATAGTTCGTTGCATTTGAATATTTCATAACGGCCTCCTTTTTCCTTTTAAAGATATTACAGACTCCCGTTGTCTCTAATTGATTAAAATATATCATCCTTTTATGGCAAAAGTCAATTCATTAACTTTTATCCTCATGATTTAAACTAATAAGACAAAGATACTTTTCAATTTGACTAATATAGTTGTCATTTTGAAACAAATCAGTTACCCTTTAGATAGAATGAGGTGAAGACATGAAAACACGATTGAAGGAATTACGGGCTCGATTGGGCATCAACCAAACAGAACTAGCTAAGCGGGCAAAGATTTCCCGACAAACAGTGAGTTTGATTGAACGGGAAGAATTTATGCCTTCTCTGTTGATTGCCACGAAAATCGCACGTGTCTTTGAAGAACCCGTCGAAGAGATTTTTCAATTTGAGGAGGAGGAACTGGAATGAAAAAATTCGGAAGAATAAGTGGTCAATTGCTGATCGGTTCGCTGATAGGATTTTTCGGTATGCTTGCTGTCCTGGATGGCGATATCCGTATAGACTTGTCGCCATACGCCTACGCAGGAAACATAATCATTCTTGCCATCGCTGCAGCTCTGGTTGTCTTTTCAGCATACTGTTATTTCAGTGTCCGCATTCTCGCTAAACAGGACTTGACCGGAGACGAAAAAGATGCAGCTGAAGGACGCATGTACAAAAAGTATTCCGATGCCAGCCTCAGTTCCACTCTGGCAATTCTGCTCAGTTTAGCATCAATGAGCCTAAGCATCCTGACCATCCAGCCGTTATGGCTGCTGCTTTTGGGTCTTGTACTGATTATCTTCAGTTTCACCATATCCATCATCCTCCCGGGACTTATGAAGAATATGTACCCGGAACGAAACTTGCCTACCATCAGTGATAAGAAATATGCTGAAAAACTACTGAATGTTTCGGATGACGGTGAAAAGCATGTAATGCTTGGCGGTTTGTACAAAACCCATATCACCATGAATTCCCTGTTGCTGGGAGCGATTGTTCTGCTTCTTTTCTATTCGATGGCTTCAGAATCATCACAGCTGTTCAGTATTTTCATCATTATCGGTATTTTGGCGATCACCAATATGCAATATCAGTTCAGTATTCGAAATAAATAAATGCCGACAGCTAACAAAGAGGTGATCTGAATTTCTGATCAGACATAACAAAGCCCCAGTTTCTAATTTCAGAAATTGGGGCTTTGTTCGTATCTTATTCGCCTCGTGGCGCTTTTGGCGGCTGGCATACGTCACATTTACGCTGGTTTTTCGTATTGAATTTCGTAAATGTTTTTTCGAAGTTATTGCCGCATGCACATTTAAACAGCAGCTTTTGAGAAAAACCGTGGTATTCCGTCGATAATAATTTACTGTCTGAGTTTTTTTCGACAAATGCTTTAATTTCTTTGAAAGTCCATCGTTTATTCATTTTGTTACACCTCCATATTCTTTCCGTAAGCGGAGGCTTTTTGGCATCCGTTCAATTGAGGCAATACCAGTAATTGCCCTAAGTCCTTTATTATAACACGGGCCAGCCACATTATATAATAATATTCATCCATCCTTATTCATTCTTAATGAAATACTTTCCCGCGAAGTACGTATGGAATAGTTGTCTTCCTATGTATTGAGCCTTTTTCTTCACTTGGAACATACGCATATTTTTCTGCTGTTTTTTCATCCATCCAAGTAACTTCTTCTATTTCGTCAGTAGGCGACCGGTTAATTTCTCCGCCAACGATTTTCCCTTCGAACGTAAAGAAGATGGCGTGATGTTCCCGCTCTTCAAAAAACGCTTCACTCACCGCATACATGCCACCTACTTCAATATCCAATCCCGTCTCTTCCTTCACTTCACGTATAGCTGCTTCTTCCAAAGTTTCGCCAGATTCGACTGCTCCTCCAGGAAGTGTATAGTATGAGGAATCAGGTGCATTATTTTTCACCACCAGGATATTTTCTTTTTTGCTGTCGAATAAAAGTATATAGACTACATCTACTCTTTTCATCCTGTTTTCTACCTCTTTTCTCTCAAGACCTATATTCAGCAACTTATTTGTCAGTTCTTGCATTTGCTTCACTTTAAAAGGGTAAACAAATACCGACTATTCTATTGTGAAATGATGAACTGGAGGTCTTCGTGTGATCTTAATTTTAGCACTGTACATTGCATTGTTAAGTTTTTCTGTAAGTAAATTTGCCGGAACCAAACGCCACCGATGGATCCATTCAGGCTATATTACAGCGTTTTTGCTGCCTTTTTTAGTGTATGCTATTTTTCTTAAAATCGTTGCTCCTATCGTAAATGCTGGAATTGGGGTAAGCTTTTTCGGCTTTATTTTTGCTATTGCTACATCGTTCACCGGATTTGTCTTTTTGTATATAGGCTATGCATCCAAAAAGCTTCGTGAGGAGTAAAAAAATTTTTTGATTTCCTTATATTGTTCTGTTCTGAAAGAATCTGTTGATATCAAAAAAGGCATGTCCATCATGGACTTGCCCTCTCCCATTAGCATCTGACATATCTTCGCTTGAACCCCACTCTGCCTTTAGCCACATCTTTTTGAATGCTCTCGTAAGCATTCAGGAAACTGTTTTTTTTATTGTCACGCTTCACTTCCACTACACCGACTTCTTTGGAAACTTCAATCGCTCTTTCAGTTAGCGGCACATAGGAAATCCCCACCGTGTACAAAAAATTGTTCATGGCAGATTTCGTACGTTCAGGTGAATCGTGTATTGAGTTTTTCACTTTATCGAGCATCGAGGAAATCTTGCTTTCAGAAAACTCATGGTCCTTCCGGTTCCCCAAAAGCCAGCAGTAACAGCTCCAACCGGCAGACATCTTCAGTTCCTCACCACTCTCAATCCACTTATCGGCCACTTTCTGCGCAATATCCGATTCGGAAAGCGTCACCGCTACTACAAAATCCGATATCATATAGAAATAGGCACCATCCATCCATCGGTCGAAATCAGCTGCGGTCATTGCTATCGGATCTGCAATGATGCCCGCAAAATACATGGCATCGTAATTGCCGGTTGCATACAGTTGTTCAGCTAATGGCTGATCTTTTTTTATTTGCTTGGCCATCGGTTTCATGGCGCCTGTAGCTACGCCGAAAACAGGTTCAACCGCGCCATTGGATAGGTATATTTTTTTCATCCGTTCCTTGCCTAATGCTTCAAGCTCCTGCATCACTGTTTCATACTCCATCATTCAGCACCCTTTCTTGAGAAAAATAATATCTTGCTTCAGCAAATGCCATGTCAAATCCACTCTTTTCTAACGTAAGTGTACACCATGTAGTCCTTTTTAGCAGTTAAGCAAAAAGGTGGACACGAAAATCCAAGAAGATCGCATAAAAAAATAGGCTACTTTCATTCCGAAAGAATCCGAAAATCAAGTAGCCCAAAACGACGCTTTGTACATGTCTAAGTTTACTGGTTCACATCATGATACAAGAATTGCATCACGTTATTCATAGCGAATGATTCAAAAATTTAACTCTTCACCAAATTTTCGGATGGTTTATTGAGTTCAAATACTTCTTTGAAATTCACTTTTTCGCCTTCCTTCAGTCGCTTCTTGTATTCAGCTGTTGCTGTAAAAAGTGCGTCTGTTGAAGAGTTGAGCGATGTTTCAAATGAATCTTGCAGCACGCCTATCACGAAGCCAACACCTACTACTTGCATAGCCACATCAGCAGGAATGCCGAACAAACTGCAAGCTAAAGGAATCAGCAAAAGCGATCCGCCCGCAACACCGGAAGCGCCACATGCACATACTGCGGCCAATACGCTAAGGATAATCGCTGTAGGGATGTCCACTTGGATGCCAAGCGTATGCACAGCAGCGAGCGTCAGAACAGTAATGGTAACAGCGGCACCTGCCATATTGATAGTTGCTCCTAGTGGTATTGATACAGAATATGTGTCTTTGTCCAATCCCAGCTTTTCACATAACGTCATGTTTACTGGGATATTTGCTGCAGAACTGCGCGTGAAGAAAGCCGTAATGCCGCTTTCTCTCAAGCACTTAAATACAAGTGGATATGGATTCTGGCGAATGTTCATAAAAACGATAAGCGGATTGACCACAAGCGCCACAAAAAGCATACATCCAATTAAAAGAGCGAGCAATTTCCCATAACTCAGCAATGCCCCAAGCCCGTTTGTCGTAATGGACTCAATCACTAGACCCATGATGCCAAGTGGTGCAAACTTGATGACCCAGCCAACCATTTTAGCTACTGCATCCGAGAAATTAGTGATTACTAATTTTGTGTTATCAGCGGCCGTTCTCAACGCCAAACCAATGACAATCGCCCAAGCTAAAATACCGATATAGTTTGCGTTGTAAAGCGCACTTACTGGATTATCGACAATGTTCAACACTAAAGTTTTAATAACTTCAATCGCATTACCCGGAGCCGCCAAATCCTCAGCACCTTGAGTCAAGGCAATGCTTACCGGGAAGATGAAACTGGCGATGACAGCAATCAATGCGGCCAAAAACGTTCCTAATAAGTAAAGAAATATAACTGTTTTCATATTTGTCGGCTTGCCGCTTCTATGCTGCGCGACTGATGCCATCACTAAAAATAGCACCAATACAGGCGCGATTGCCTTCAGTGCGCCTACAAATAAAGTACCAAAGATGGTCAATGATTTTGCTGCTTCTGGAATCAAAACAGCCAGTACGACCCCTAATATCAGCCCTATCAATATTTGCTTTACAAGACTAATCTGATTCCATGCTTTCAATACTTTCATACGTTCGTTATTCCCCCTGTTGATTTCTAAGTAGCCTAAACACAGCCCATCTTCTGCTGAACGTCTCTAGTTGTCTTTCCCCCTTATAATAACGCTTTCAATCTAATCTTATTCTATACAACCTGAAGAGTGAATAAAACAAATTTTTTCTAAAATCAATGATTAGTTTGTAACTTTATTGTGATTTATCAATTTTCCCTTCTTCAGATATACAAAACGAATATTGTATCCTCATTGAGAGACTTCGTTTAATCCAGATTCTTTATCCTAAGTTTTGGCCAATACCTTTTCCAATTCTTCTGTTCCATCCGACTTCTATAAACTTCAATCCTGCCGATATCTGCGGTGAACTTATGGAGTTGGTTTAACGACCAAACTGGTGGGATCGTCAATCCCATGAGGTGCCGATAAGATTAAGTTATCACGCCTGTCCAGTCGAACTCCCAGGACTGTCGCGGTCTCCGGAATAATGATTTTATTTTCCCTTGTCAATCTAATCAACTGCCCTAAAACAATTTCACCTCTATCGCCAATGCACCCCATTGTGTTTCTTGTTCTTTAGAATAGATTTCAAACGTTTCATTAATCATCCTGTCCATTGTCCACCCTCCACAACCCATATCCACAAAAGGTACTTGCTTATACATTTCTTGAAAGCCTGAATAAGTTGTAAGATTGGTAACTTCAACTTCCATCACTTCATCTTGTCCAGAAAGCTTTTTAAACTTGATAGTATCTCCAACTTTAATTTTTCTACGCTTTTCATCGTTCAGCCGCACCTCGATTCTTTTCTTTCCTTCTTTCATCAGTCTGAAGTATTCATTATCCAACCCCATGGTATGTCTCATCATGTCCTCCGTTATGAAAAATTTGAAAGTGCTTATTTAGTTGCTATGAGCAAAAACCGTTTAGCATTTGTGCAAATTCCTTTTGCTGTTTGATTGTTTTTGATGAACTCATCGAAAAGGCGAAGGTCTTTCATCTTTTTGCCGAAATCAAGAATGATTGGTGTGTGTTGGAGTAGAAACAGGAGATCTTCTGGCCGTTGATAATATTCTTTGGCGTCATAATCGAATGCCTGCACTACAGAAAAACCGGCAGCTTTTAATTCCTTCATGTATTTTCGTTTCAATGCCCCATCAGCATCTCCAAAAGACTGGCCGCGTCCAAAGGTATTTTTGATATTCAGTTTATCGTCTTCGCTCACTTGCTGCGTTAAAAATACCCCGCCGCTTTTCAACACTCGAGCGACTTCATTTGAATCGAAAGGAGCGTGGCGAGAGGTGACGACATCAAAGAAATCTGGAGGGAAAAACAAATTCTCGGAATCCATCTTCACAAAACGCAGGTTAGCTAACTTCATTTTTTTCAGGTTTTCTTTTGCCGAATCAATCATTCCATTTGATGAATCAATTCCAACTGCCAGCAGTACGGTAGGAGCAAGTGCTAACAGGTTTTCTCCTCCCCCCGTACCGATGTCCAACAAGATTTTTGTTTTATTGCACCTTTTGATTACTTCATCATTGAATTGCCATCCTGTCCCATTGACGGAAACTTGCAATTGGCTGAAGTCCCATCCGTTTACCTTTCCGGTTTTTTCGTAAAACCTTGCATACTCCAATTCATCCATATAGTCGCCCCCATCCAAATCAATAGTATTCGTGCAGTTGGTTCACTTGATCTGGAAGACTTTCATTTCGGTAAATCTTTCCCTTCACCAACTACTGTTTTACTCGCGGTAAGCTGATTGGACTGATTTTGCTAGATTCCCAGCTTCAGAAGCCCCCAATCTTTTTAACTCTTTGGAAAGCAGCATCAGGCGATTTTCTATCTGCTGCTTTGTTCCATAGCGAATCCGAATTCCTTCGGTCATGTCTTCCGACAGCAATTGATGGTGTATGTTTGCTGTTTCCAAAAGCTGCAGCAGTTGTTCTCCTCTTACTTGATTGGCGATATGTGCATCCCCTTCGCTATAGCCTTCTAAAAATCCATTTCCGATCATTCTCAAAATATGTGCAACTGCACTAAAATCATGTTGTTTATAGCGATCTGTATCCGCTAAAGCGACAAAGAAAGTTTCGTACAAATTCATAAAATTTCCAGCCATTCCTCGCGGATAGTAAACACTTGGAAAAGGGTCGATTACAACGACCCGGTTATCATTCATCAAGATATTCTCCGGTGAGACATCCTGATTGACCAACAAAGTCTTTGTGAATGTTTGTTTTCTAAGTTCTACGGACATGCGGATCGCTTCGCCGAGCGTTTTGTCTTCGAACTCAGGAAGGACTGCACTTAATGCTTGGTAATCCGCTAAATGCTCTTCACTTTCTTCTATAAGAAATGCTTCAGCACTTCCTGACAGACTGCCTTGCAGCCCTTGAGTTTGTGACCATTTCAGATAACCGAAACCTTCCAATCCATGGGGAATCTCTTCTGTCTTACGGTGGATGTATCCGATCTCCCGGCCTATCCGGTAAGCTTCTCCATCGGTGAGTTTATGTAAATCGATCTTTTCTCCTCCAAAAGACTCGAGTGTATACGTAAGCTCTGGGGACACATGGTATTGAAAAAATGATGGCGCTGCTCCAGCAACTGCTTTATTGACGGTTCGGTAATAAAGTTCAGTTCCCCCGTAATCTGCTTTTAAAGTCTCTTCATCGAACGGGACCTGCTTGCCATAGGCACTAGCTTTCGGGATCCGCAACACTAAATCGATACCAGCTCGCGATACTTTCCATGCGTAATGCCACGCCCCTTCCCCGAGATATTCTGCTGAATTGATACCAGCATGCTGTAAGGCTTTTTCTAATTTTATATTATCCACAATTGTCCCTGCTTTCTGTTTTAAGTAGACAGATAAATACGATAAATCAAGTTTACCATTATTAAACAGAAGATTACGGAAAAATCTTTTCGCTTACAGGTTATACATAAAGGAAATAAAAAATAGTATTTTCAGCTTCTCATTTATGAATATTTCATTTTCTGAAACCCATCTTCTATGTTAACGTATAGAATACAAAGAAATTAACATTTTTTTCAAAAAATTCAAATTGGAGGTATATATGAAAAATTGGCTGATTATTTTAATCACTTTAGCTGTGTTGATTTTAGGCAATTGGGTGGCAGCTGCTATTCTGCAAATGGCTTTTTTGGATATTGCTATCCCTTTTGCGGGACTTGCATTGGTCCTCATTTATTTTTTCAAATCTAAAGGAGGCATGGCCAGCCGCCAGTTGGACATGTCCATTCAAGGGCAAACGGGGATTCGGATGGAGCGGGAAGCCCATTCAGCAGGAAGATCATATATTTTCATCGGTTCCGTCCTTTACCTCTTAATCGTAATTGGACTGACCTTTTATATCTACAGGGAGTATTTTTGACTTGAATGCACTTACCAGGTTAATCCCAAAATATAAGAGGTCGGAATGAAGAAAGTAATAAAGATTTCCATGAAATTTCTATTCGGCGTTATTGGAATCGTCCTGATCAGTGTGACGCCTGCTTTATTCGGCGGTGCTATCTGCGATCGGATTTCAGTCCCAAAGGCATCACTTTTATCCTGCTGACAATGTTCATTCCTTTTTTCGTTTTCTACACAGCCATTGAACTGTTTATGGAACGGAATGAAATCGAACGGAATGCTGTCTTTGAAAAGTTCATTATGACAGTGATCGTGTTGCCTGTAACGACCAGCGCAATCGGAAACGAGATAAATGAGTCGTTGAAAAAAGAATACGTCTTGAGTTCAGTGTTAATGGGAGGTTCCCTGAGTTGGATTCTAGCCAAACACATCTAGCCACAGATCTGGCCAAAATTGCTGTTGATGTGGGTACAGCACATTGTGCAGGTGCTTCAAATGTTCGTGCACTTGGGTATTTTGTCTATTTTTGCCGGTGGAGCGCTGTATCAGTCTGATTCTCCCCGCTTGGTGCCGGAAATTTATGAACTGTCAGGAATGATTGCGATTTCCAGGGAAGTTTTTGTGACGAACCAGTACTAGTTGATTCTTCCGCCACTATCTATTTTCATGGTGTTGATTTATTGGTTTACTACGATTGCAGAGTCTCTCATGCATAAACAGCTTCCATCATTTAAACCGGTAAGAGTAAAGAAGCTGCAGGAAAATCAAAACTTGGTTTCTTCATTTAAAAGAATCAACAATTCCAAAGTAACAGACGAAGTGAACTGAACCTATGAAAAAGGAAGGACAGAATCACCTGTAAGGGATTCTTCCTTCCTTTTTTGTTATTATCCAAGTTTATTGCATCTTCAAATTTTCATAGGTTGCATGATCGCAGATGATAAAAAGCCGGGCACCTTCAGATATAGGATCCCCCATTCTGCGAATAATGCTGAAGTCAGGTCCATCTGCAATCAAATTGGCACCTTGTTCACTCAACGCATCGAATGCATCTTTGTATATGCGCCAAGAAGGAGCAGGGCTGATTTCCCATATGTTTTCTCCATATGTGTGGTTCAAGAGCTGCATAAATAAACGGCTCGACCCATGATGTAGCATGGACTTCGTCATCAACTGGGGGAAAGATTCACTCGACAGCACAAATTCATTGACTCCGGCATGTTGGAACATCCGGATATGATCTTCGTGTGTGATTTCGACGATGGTATATATATTCCTCTTCTGATCAACGGCATATCTCTCGATAGCGGATGCGATAAGCAATGTTTTACCGTCTGCCTGGACCTCGTAATCATTTTCAGAAGCGAATATCGATACTGAGTTTGCCCTATCGATGTTTGCTTCCTGCAAAACTTTTGTATTCGTGGGGTTACCACGGATATAGTGAAACCGCTCATGCTTAAAGGGCGCCTCTTTCACATGGTCAATCAACACAACATCTGTTTTGATATCTCTGCTAAGCAATATTTCTTCGATGGTCTTCTGTACACTTTTTGACCAGCCGATTATCAAAAAATGATCTTTTCCTTTGTAAGCCAGTTTTCCTTCCATTTTAAGCCTCCCGTAATAAGTATAAAAATCCACCACTTTCCCAAGTATGATACCAACGAGTCCGATACCGAATATATAGAGGAATATTCCAAACATCCTTCCCGGAACCGTAGTTGGAGAATAATCACCAAAACCTACAGTGGTGACCGTCGTCATCACCCACCAGAAACCAGCAAAAGGGCTAGGAAAAGTTTGTGGCTCGATAATGTAGATGATATATGCACTGGCGATGTAAAATAGACTGGCAAACAGGATCAATTTACCCGGATTGATTTTTACAATTCGCTTGATCAGTTCGAACATCCTAAAACCTCCAACCTTGATGCATTTCTGATTCCCACTGCCTTCAGCAGTCGATTAAGCAGTTTAACTACAGTCTTTTAATGGATAGAGGAAATCCAAACTAACTTTTAGGGATAACTGCAAATTTCGCGATGAACATCAGCACCAGAAACAAAACAGTCAACAGGCTTACAGCATTGCTGATCGTTTGAGTTTGAGGAATGAGCCCAAAATAAACAAGACCATTCATCAGTAAAAGAAAAACAAATCCTGCAAATACAAAGGTATAGAAATGATTTCCGATGAGCAGCCTTTTATTGAGGGAATCGGCAGCTGAAATTGTTTTCTGCAAAATTACAGACTGTTGAATCTGTTTTATCAAACCGTATATAAAGATACAAATCAAAAGGAATGGAATTACACCATTGATCCAACTCATAATAACCCTCCCATCGCTTTATGTTTCTTATTAGTTTATACTATTCCATTACACCATAGAGTGATTTTTCTGTTTTTTATTCATCACTTGTTTTATCCTTAAAAAGCTTATTGACATATTTTACTCAACTACGCTAGTATATGAGTTAACCAATAAAATAAAAAGGTTAACTCATAAGGAGGCGTACAGGTTTGTCGGAATCGAATTTGAAATTGAGAATGATGATTGTTACAGCATTATTTGCAGCCATTATTGGAGTCTTAGCGCAAGTAACTATTCCATTGCCATTAGTGCCGATTACAGGCCAGACATTAGCAATTGGACTTGCTGCAACTATTTTAGGGGCTAAGTACGGAACATTGTCTGTTTTGGTTTATTTAGGGATCGGTGCAGTAGGAATTCCGGTATTTGCGCAAATGTCAGGCGGTTTAGGCAGCTTGTTTGGACCAACCGGCGGATATTTAATTGGTTTTATCCCAACCGCCTTTATTATCGGGTATTATCTTGAGAAGACGGGCTTTACAGTTACTCATGCAGTTATTGCCAATGTCATCGGCATGTTTGTTGCCTTGACTTTCGGAACTGTCTGGTTGAAAATATTCGCAAACCTGTCATGGACAGGTGCCTTTATGGGAGGATTTTTCCCATTCCTTTTAGTGGGTGTCATCAAAGCCGCACTTGCTGCCTGGATAGGAATCTCAGTCAGAAAACGCTTAAAATCCGCAAGTCTTTTATATAGTGAAACTCAAACTACGCCATAAATAATCTAGAACTTCTACAAGTGACATTCGCTTTACATAGCCACTTAACTCATAAAAAACTGTCGCCCTACATTTGGGGCGACAGTTTTTTATGAATGCGGCAATTATATTTCATTCATCGTTTTTTCTGAGCGCCGGTAGCTATAGGCAAAAACCAGGATGATTCCCGTGCAGACAGCCAGTCCTGCAGCTAAAGCAAATAGACCGATGGCCGGCCACGGGTCGAAAACAGCGACTGCAAAGCTGCCTGCCAATATGATGCCGGTCAGAACAGCACTTACCTTAACCGGGAGATATCTTTTTTTCAATGCCGACTGGCAGTAGACGGTCAACAAACCGAACAGCAGAAGATAAAGACCTGTAACCGTTATCGGGTTTGCGAGCCAGTGTGCTAGTGCGGATGGCCGGAACTCAGTATTCGGTTCAGGAAAATCCAAACTCACAGATGACGTTTCCCCGCTGCTATAATCGACGGTCATTGCCTCATAGTCCTCCGGTTGACTTGGCCAATTCGGCTGCATCAAAAAGGCGATGCGGTTTTCATGATGGAAAAAAGTTGGAGATGCGACAGAAGCATTGAAGTCCGTCAGTCTTTTCGTTTCCCCCGATGAGGTTTCCATCAAAAAAAGTTCGTATTCATATAGCGAGCCATTATTTTTGGATTCTTCCGATACTGCTGTATAAGCCAGCAGCCCTTCATCATTAAAAAAATCCGGATGGTAAAGGTCATTGCTGATGTACTGCGGCAAATAAGCGCTTTCCATCCCTTCTTCGATTGAATAGGCAATCAGCCGTTGCACACCGTCAAACTCCGTATAATAAAGCGTTGTTCCGTCGCCTGAAACCGTTAAGTCGTCCATTGCAAAAGAGTCTTTGTCAGTAAGCTTAAGAAAATCTCCGCCTTCGGCATTCACTGAAAATAAGTCGGCTCCATTTTCTTTCTCCCCTTCAGGCTTTAAAAAGTCTTCGGCGGGAATCGCCATATAATAAATAGTGCTGCCGTCCGGTGAAAAAGCAGCGTCAGACACATGCACTTCTGTTCCGGTCAATTTTATGGATTCACCAGTTTCCCCGGTTTTGTGATGCAGAGACTGGACGCCAACACTGTTAGCCGCCAGATACAGAAACCCTTCGCCAACCGGTGAAAATTGAGGCATTCTGTGGTCCTGTTCTGCCGGTTCCGTCACTTTCCTCACTTCCCCGTCTTCCAGACTCCCCAGATAAATAGCTTCCTTTCCATTTTCATAATAAGAAAATGCAAGAGTCGCATCATCTGGCGATAGAGAAATACTTGAACCCAAACCTGAGTGAGTACTATACGAAGTCTCGTCATTCAAAATCCCATAAGTGATCACTGCCACGAAAAGTACAGCGACAATACCAATGGAAATCAATAGAGCACGATGACTTTTCATTTGACCGTCCTCCCATTATGTATGGAAATATAAACTTCATATTGTCCGATCTTCGGCTATTTTCTTCAATTCAATTGCTCGATTCACTATAAAACTCCTCATATACGCCTCTAAAAATAATTTATCTGCTACTATCCCCAAAAAACCTAAAGGGGAGCGATAAACGAATCGGTCTCTCATGATTGTTCCGTTGTCTTTTTCTATAAACTCATGCGTATGGGTAAAGGAATGGAATGCTCCTTTCACCATTTCATCTATAAATTGATAAGGTTTCTCCATTTCAATTATTTTAGCTGTCAGCTTTTGCTTTACGCCAAAATGAGTGGCTTCCCAAGTGACACTGTCCCCTTGTTCCATTAACCCTTCAGTCACCCCTGCTACAGCTCGTTCCTTGGTCTTAGCAGTAGTTCGGGTATGTATTTCAACATTTCTGGCAAGATCAAAACAAACCCTAATCGGTGCTTGGATATAAATTTCATGCGTGATAATTGGCATACTAGACCTCTTTCCGCCTATCTTATTTACTTAGAAAGCTCAACTAAAAATTGAGTAGGCTTTCTTTAAAATCCGCTATCCGATGATCGAAGTTTAAATCACTCCTTCGCCATCTCTCTTTTAATAGAGGGTATCCCGGTAGCTCTTCTCCAGAAGTTTGCCAATCGCTTCTTCGTCCACATTCGGCAATTTCGCATGAGCCGCTAAAATCTTTGCACCTTTTGGAAGTTCTTCTTTATCCGTCCATGTTTCAGGATTCCACAGTTCCGACCGTTTAAACGCCTTGGCACAATGAATGAAGCATTCCTCCACGTCCACGCCGATTCCAAGAAGAGGATTTTTTCCATTGACCGCCATTTTCCCAAGCAGTTCTTCGTCGTGGATTACACTGGCTTTTCCGTTTATACGAAGGGTTTCACCCAGTCCCGGAATCAGGAACATCAAACCGATATTCGGATTCGACAAGATATTCCGCATGGAATCCATCCGTTTGTTACCGGGCCTTTCCGGTATGATCAACTGCTTATCGTTCAATACATAAACAAAACCGGCAGCGTCGCCCCGAGGAGAAACATCGCAAAATCCCAATTCATCAGCTGTTGATAACGTTAGAAAGGATGATTTTGCAATAAAACCTCTGCAATGTTCATCCAAGTATGAAATCACTTTATTATTTACGAGTTCACTCGGCTTTCCGGTGATTTCCCTCAATTCTTCCACTGTCTTTATTGTATTTGGAAAGGTGTTTTCCAGTTTCAATGTTCTCCATCCCCTTTGTTTCAAATTCCCTTTTTATTCAGTACATTAATTGTGTAACTGCTATCCATAGTGTGCGAACCAGTAGTTTTTAGGCTATAGATTTTCACTTTAGTGTTTTATAACTCTATTTTACATTATATTGCACTAACTATTCCGTGTTTTTAGTTTTCTTTCTATTGGGTAACTTCCTACTATCTCATGAGCTGAAACACAAAAAGCGTCCGTAAAGTGTTTTGGCACTTTACGGACGTTCATTTTTTCTTAATTACATTTGCGAATAGTGAATGATGTGCTCAATTCTTACAATCGTTCATCTCCGCTACGGCTCTGCTGAATTTGTCGAAATCAAATTCGACGCTGTTGGGCTTATAGAAGAACAGGATGGATTCTTTTTCGCCTTGTGCCAATAAAAAAGTGACCACGGCTTTCGGGCTTGCCATATCGATACCCGCCTGGTTGGCATCTGCCAGCTTCATCAGGATATTGTCCGGTGTTTTACTCACTCCAAGCTCCCCTTTCCTGCCTCCGGTAAATTACGGATGTCCAAAATGGTCGGCAACTCCTTAAAATCAGCTCGTCGGGTCATTTCCATCAATAGGCGAGCCGTTTCTTCCGGACTGCTGAGCAATCCGCTCTCTTTGTAATCCAGGAATTTCTCGACTAACGGGAAATCGGCTGCTTCACTTTGGCGAATTTTCTGCTGCATGGCGGTATCGATGATTCCCGGTGCCACAGATACCACTTTCACGTCATCATTTTCCGCATCCAGGCACGAACTGAAATGATCGAGCCCCGCTTTTCCGGCACAATAAGCGCTCCAGCCTTCATAGATTTTACGTCCCGCTCCTGAAGAAGTATTGACGATTTTCTTCTCGGCTGAGTTGCTTTTCAGCTGCCGGATGAAAGCACCGCAAAGCAGCATCGGCGCCGTCAAGTTGAGCACGATGCTTTGGCTGACCTGTGCCGAGTCATTGGTGTGGGCAAGTCCAATCGGTTCGATGGTTCCCGCATTATTCACCAAGACAATCGTTTCTGTTTCTCCAGGAATCAGATTTAAAGCCTGTGCTACGATTTCTTCAATTGCTTCCAGATGGGTCAGATCGAATGGCAGAAAATGCCCTCCTGGCCAATTTTCCGGTTCGGTGCGTGCAATTCCGATGACCAAATGCCCCGCTTCACTAAGCTGGCGGCTCCATTCAAAACCGATCCCCTTAGATGCTCCGGTAATGATGTATGCTTCTTTTGCCATTACGCCTCCCCGCCTTTTTGATACATGATTTCTCCAGCCACAACCGTCATGACAGGTTGAGCTTCCAAAATCTGTTCTTCATTTCCTGAGAACAGGTCCCGATCGAAAATCGTGAAATCGGCATCAAAGCCTTCGCGGATCACACCGCGTTCCGCTTCCTTGCCGATGGCTGCTGCACTGCCGCTTGTATAAAGCTGGATCGCTTCAAAACGCGACAGTTTTTCTTCAGGCTGAAAACCTTTATGGGTTTCATATGGCTTTCTGCGTGTTACTGCCGCATAGATGCCGAGGCACGGATCGACCTCTTCGATCGGCGCATCCGATCCTCCAGCACAAATCAAGCCATGGTCGAGCAGCTTTTTCCAGGCATATGCCCATTCCAACCGACTCTCACCCAGACGCTCCACAACCCAAGGGAAATCAGATGTCACAAAGCTCGGCTGGAGATCCAACGCTACATCAATCTTCTTCATGCGCTCCACCAAATCTTCACGAACCACCATTGCGTGAATGAGGCGGTCACGTTTGCCTGCAGGCACCGGATGGGCTTCAATAGCATCCAATGCCATTTCCAGTCCCAAATCACCAATGACATGTATAGCTACAGCTTCCCCATGTTTGCGTGCTATAGAGACCAAGCGCTTGAACTCCTCATCTGATTGGATCGCGACGCCGATTGTTGATGGGTCATCGTTATACGGTTTGCTCAGCAATGCTGTGCGGCCGCCGATTGATCCGTCCGAAAAGATTTTCATCGGGCCCGGATCGACGAACGGTTCAGCGTATGTCGCGTTTTCCATCATGTCTTCAAATGCGCTATGTGCTCTAAGCAGATGCGCACGGAATTTCACCTCATCGCCGATGACATTCTTGAATGCCTGCAAAGGCCTTGAATAATGGCCATAATAGCCCATATCTTCTGTATGTGCACCCGTCAAACCAAGCGACAGTAAATTGTCTACTGACTTTTGCAGGGCACGCGTCAAATATTCAACGCTGACCTCCGGAACCTGGTTGGCGACAAGATCTTGTGCAGCGTCCAACAGATAGCCGGTCGGCTCTCCGTCAGCATCACGTACAATTACACCGCCTTCAGGATCTTGGGTGTCTTTTGTGATGCCCGCAAGTGCCAAAGCACTGGAATTGGCCAAAATCGCATGACGGCATACCCGTTTCAGCAACATCGGTGATTCGCTGATTTCATCAAGTTCGTGGCGGTGGAAAATTTTACGGTCTGCAAAATTATTTTCGTTCCAGCCTTCTCCGATAAACCACTCTTCCTTGCTCAATCCTTTGGTGGACTCGATCAATTGCTCCCGCATTTCTTCTGAGCTCTCGATTTTCGATAAATCGACACGCATCAGCTTTTCGCCGTGGCCGATCATGTGCATATGGCTATCGACAAATCCCGGGTACATGCTTTTTCCCTGCAGATCGATTTCCTTGTCAGCCCATTGCTTTAACTCCTCATACGTACCGACTTTCTCTATATGATCATCCGACACCAATACTGCTTCTGCAGTAGCGCCTTCAGCTTGCATTGTATAAATTGTTCCCCCATGCCATAGCACTTTCATCTAACCACTCCTTTTCTCTCTTCTCATCATAAGTTTATTCGCCGTGGCATTCAATACGTTTGGTTTGAATTTTTCAATGATTCACCCGCAAAGCAAAAGCATACCTAAATATGGTATACTGTTTTTACTTATAGAAAGCAGAGGTGAACCCTCCCAATCGGAGGGACGAATTGGACAGTATACTCATTCTCAATTTGTTTTTGGTCGCTCTTTTAATCGGGCTGACCGCTTTATTTGTTGGATCGGAATTTTCAATTATCCGTGTCAGGATGTCCCGCATTGATCAACTTGTATCAGAAGGCAATAAAAACGCCATCTTGACAAAGAAAATCACCAGCAATCTGGATTATTATTTATCCGCTTGCCAATTGGGAATTACAGTGACGGCGCTTGGCCTTGGTTGGCTGGGTGAACCGACTGTCGAACGGATCCTGCATCCGGTTTTTGAAAACTTTGGAATAGAAGAACCGACTGCGTCGATCTTTTCCTTTATCATCGCATTTACCGTCATTACTTTTTTGCACGTGGTGATCGGCGAATTGGCCCCTAAAACTCTGGCAATTCAGTATGCAGAGAAAATGGCCCTTGTCCTCGCCCGCCCGCTCTATCTGTTTGGCGTCATTCTTTTGCCATTCATCTGGGTGTTGAATGGATCAGCACGTTTGCTGCTGCGGGCCTTCGGCATTGAGCCGTCTGAGCACGAGCATGCCCATTCGGAAGAAGAGTTGAAGATCATCATGACACAAAGTTACAACAGCGGTGAAATCAATCAAACGGAACTATCGTATATGCAGAATATTTTTTCTTTCGATGAACGGCTGGCAAAAGATGTCATGCTGCCGCGGACACAAATGGAGACCATTTCACTTGAGATGAGCCATGACGATTTGATGGAGATTGTGCGTGACCACCAGTACACCCGTTATCCGGTAACCGAACATGGTGACAAAGATGATATTATCGGCTTTGTCAACGTTAAGGAAATGCTGACCAATTACACCTATAAACAAGATTTGAACGATAGCATCGTCATCCACGATATTCCTTTTGTGCATGACATGGCTCCGATACAGGACGTGTTGCTGAAAATGCAGAAAGAGCATGTCCACATGGCGATTGTCGTCGATGAATATGGCGGAACTGCCGGCGTCATCACGATGGAAGATATTTTGGAGGAAATCGTCGGGGAAATCCGCGATGAGTTTGACGAAGACGAGCGCGACGAGATCAAAGCCGTCGACATCAATAATTATTTATTGAACGGCCGCGTGCTCTTGTCTGATCTGGAAGATCGTTTCGCCATCGAGTTTGATGACAGTGAAGATGTCGATACCATCGGCGGCTGGATCCAGTTGAAGAATACAGATATCAGTGAAGGCGAGTCGGTTGAATTGCCCACCCATACCATCACCGTACGCGAAATGGAAAATCATCAGATTATCCGGGTACTCTTAACGCGCACTGCAGAGCGAATCGAATAACCAGGAAAATCCCCGACAACAGATATTGTTGTCGGGGATTTTTTTATTTTTCTTCCAATAATGATTTTTCGTATTCGAACTTTTTCATCAGCATCTCGCCTGAATAGCCTTCTTCGATCAATTTCGCCAATATCGCTTTGGTTTCATCATCCGCTGCTTCCGGATGTTCGCCGCGGTCAAATTCCACGACGTTTTCTGCGTCTGTAATCCAGTCCGAGAAACTGCCCATATAAAGTCTCAGCTGGTCATAGCCTTTTTCAGCCAAGATGGCATAAAGTGCCGCTGCCGTTACGCCGCTGCCACAATAGACGACAGCCGGTTCATGCTTCTGTACGATATGGCTGATGTCTTCACTTAACTGGAACTCACCCTGAGAAACGAATTGTGCCCAGTCCAGATTTCGCGCTCCTGGAATCCGTCCTGCAACAGGATCGATCGGCTCTTCAAGTCCTGCATAACGCACTGCAGAACGTGCATCAACCAGAACCCCCAATTCGTCGCCGCTGATGACATTTTTCACGTAGGCCTGATCAGCGAAGATTTCACTAACGAAATCCGGTTCAAGGTCTGTGCGTTGAGGGTTCGGCACTTCAGCAGAAACTGCAATCCCCTGCTCTTTCAGCTCATGAAAGCCTTTTTGGCTGATATGGACCTCGTCGAATCCTGCATATTTCAGCAGCCACCAGGCACGTGCCGCAAAAGGAGAACCGCCTTGGTCGTAAATGACGATCGAATCGTTCTTGTTCAAGCCGCTTGAACGGATCAATTCAGTCAATTGCTCATTCGAAGGCATCGGATGCCGTCCTTCAGTCGCTGACATATCCGACAAGTCTTTTTCCAGATCCCAGAAGACAGCACCAGCAACATGCTCTTCTTTGTACATCTTGTGGCCTGCTGACGGATCCTTCAAATCAAATCGTGCATCTATCCATTTATGGTTTTCGGTATCGGTTGTTTCTATAAACACAGACATCGTCTACACCCTTCCGTCCATCAAATTTGAATACAGCTCTTTCCATTGTGACAATCTTTCAGATTGCTGAAGCAAAGTACGCTCCGAGTCGATCTGGTCGACAGCTTGGCGGAGAATATGCTGGCGCAAGCCTTCCGCTTCCTGCTCGATCCAAAATTCCGCCCAGTTGCCGAGTTCTTTTTTCTCTTTTTCCAGATAACGCAAAGCATCCGGTTCCATCATGGATTGCAGTGCATCACGCAGCTTTTCTTTTTCATTTTTTTCAAAGAAGCTCTTATTGTTCTTATAATACGATTTGACCGATGAATAATCGGCATCCGTAAACGGTTTAGGGATATCCAACGAACCTGCTTCCTGGACTTCATACGGTGTAAATGAAAAGTCCGGATTCAGTTCTTTCAGCTTGGCCGTGTCTTCCTTAAAGCGCAATTCCAGTTTCTTTTCGATAAACTGGCCAAGGCGGAAATTGGTGACACGCAATTCCTGCTGGAAATCAAAACCGGTCATTTCGTTTATGTCCTGCAACGCGGTATCCAAGGCTTGCTGCGCCGATTTGTTTGAAAAGACCGACGGGTTGAATGCTTCTTTGAAAAAGTCGTTGAAGCGGTAGAAAACCCGCTGATTGACGTAATACAGCAATTCATCCAATTCCTGCAGGGCTTCGCGCTCCAATAGTTTGGCGATCGATGCACCGAACAGGATGCGCAACTGCTGCTCAAGATGCTTGAGTTCTTCCAGCCGTTCGTCTTTTCGCATCAGGTTCTTTTCCGTATGTTCGATCAGGCTTCGGAAACGATCCACCGTTTTCTGTTCTTCCTCTGCCAGTGACTGGACGGCCATGCCTTTCAGCTCTTCCTTCAAGAAGTGCTGGAACGCTTCCTCGAACTGCGGCATGCCGGAATGCTCCCGGTCACGCAGTGCCAAAAGGCTGGAAACTCCGAACAACCGGGGGAAGCGGATGCCGAAGCGCTGCAGCTCGTCTTTCACATACGTGACGACCGCATCTTTTTCCTGCTCGTCATTGGCCAAATCGATGGCATTGACGACAAAGAACATTTTATCCATTTCAAAAGCATCTTTGACCCGCCCGAGCTGGATCAGGAATTCCCGGTCCGCCCGCGCAAATGCATGGTTGTAATAAGTGATGAACAGGATGGCATCAGCGTTGCGAATATATTCGAAGGCGACATTGGTATGCCGCGCATTGATGGAATCCGCTCCCGGCGTATCGACCAGCGTTACGCCATTGCGCGTCAGTTCACAATCATAATAAAAGTCGATTTCATCGACAAAACAGCTTTTTTCTTCTTTCGCTACATACAAACCGAATTCTTCACGGTCTGTCCGGATGGTTTCACCCAAACGGTCCTTGAAGCCTTCATAGCCTTTATTGAAGGCGATGATGAACGATTTATGGACCTGCTGCTCAGTTGGCGTATCCTCCGGCAATTTCAGCGACTTGGCATAGGCATCTTCCAAAGACGTCACTTCAATCCCTAGGACATGGAAGGAGTTTTTGACATCTTCCGTCATCTGGGCACGGGTCTTCAAACGCACATCCGCGGTTTCATGTGGATGCTTTTCCGTGACCGGACGGATCCGGTTGATGGTTGCCGTCGTCGGATTCGGTGATACCGGCAGGACAGTTTCACCCATCAAGGCATTTGAAAATGATGATTTCCCGGCACTGAATGCACCGAATAATGCGATGGTGAATTCCTGCCCTTCCAGGCGGCCGGCTTTCCGTTTCAAATAAGCTGCGGTTTCGGCAAAGCCTTTGATCGGGTTGATCACTTCTGCGGTGCGGTTGGCACGTTCAAGTACAGCTTTTTCATCGAATGCAGCCACTTCAAGCACTTCAGCCTGCTGTTCCTGTTCGATCTGTTGCTGGTCATCTTTTTCAAGCATCGCCGGATCGAATTCCGTCATCTCTTCAATGGAAACTTCAAACTCTTCCAGCCATTGATCCACTCTTTCCTCAGCGGCTGTTTTTTGCTTCGGCAGCATCGCCGAATAGGATTTTTTCACTTTATCGATTTTGCTGTCCATTTCTTCAAGCGTCTGGATCGCCAGTACTTTTTTGGACAGATTTTGTGCTTTCATGTCGATTTCCGTGCTGACATCATCCGACAGGCCTTCAAACTTTTCTTCCTGCGCTTTTTTCCAGCCGTCCGTTTCGCGGATAAACCAGCGCTGGACAGCTGTAGAGATGCTGTTGGCAAAATTCAGCACAGCATCTCCAGTCGTGGAAGCGCCTGTCGGAGTTTGATCTTCGACTACAGAAAACGGCACATCAAAGACCATATCATCGATCGCCAGGGATTCACTGTCGGTCAATAATCCAGCATCCTTCAAAGAAGCTTTCATCAATTTCTTCAGGTGGTTGGTGATTTGGGAAGAAACGGTCGACTCCAGCCGCTCATCCACTTCCTGTTTTCTTTTCTGCCGTTCTTCTTCTGTCTTTTTGCCGCTGAACAGCATACCTACTTTGAAATTCGGTTGGACCGACTCCAAGTAGCTGGTCAACGCGCTACGCAGCTCATAGGGCATGATATTCGAGTTTTCCAATAGTTCCTTGCGGCTCTTCTCGAATTTGGCCTGCCAGTTTTCGAAATCCTGTACAGACATTCTGCGTGACACCAATGCATTTTCCTTTTTCAAGTCTTCGCGCATTTCCCATTCTTCCGGATCAAGAACTTCGGAAAATGCCTGCAGACGCTCCGCTTTCTCATCTTCCAAAAACTTGATGTGTTCATCCTTCAATTGATCCAGGGCCAAATCCGAAGCTTCGCCGATATGGCCTTTCCAGTCCTGCATGGTCGATGACACCAATTCTTTGACCTGTTCGAAATCATTGCCAGGGAAAGTGAAGTCCTTCAAAGATGTAAAGAAGATGCCTTTTGGAACAACTCCCCACGCCGCAAACGAATCATGTACAGTTTGCTGGAAATCCGCAAAGCTCATTTCGCTGCTTTGATGCTTATCGATTTGATTGACGATCAAGTACAGCTCGGTGTATTTCTGCAGTTCTTTTGTGAAATTGAAATTCAATTCGGACTGCACATGGTTGTAGTCCATGACGTAAAAGACCATGTCCGCCACATGCAGAGCCGATTCTGTCGACAGCCGGTGAGCGTCATCGGTGGAATCGACGCCAGGCGTATCCATTACAGTGATGCCTTTTGGCAGGACAGAAGCCTGATGGCCGATGTCGATCTGTGTGACATCCCCGCTTTTGCAGAATTCCTTAACAGCATTAAAATCGTAATTCTCGGGAAAATAGACAGGCTTCTCGTTTCGCATATTGACGATGGCGAAGTCTTTATCCGCTTTCTGGACATTGACGATATTGGCGCTCGTCGGAATCGGGCTGGACGGCAATAAAGTCTCGCCTGTCAACGCGTTGATCATGGACGACTTACCGGATGAAAAATGGCCGGCAAAGCCGATGATGAAATTATTCTTCAGGATTTTCTTCGCAAATAAATGGGCTTTCGCTTCACGCTCTGTATCTTCGTTGTCTCTGAAGATCTTGTAGAGATGCGCCGTTTCAAGTAATTCTTTCTTATGATCCAGAACTGTCATTTAGAAATCTCCTTCTCCGCTTACTGCTCTCTATCATATCATTTTTACGACAGAACGAAAAACATCCTTCCCGAAATCAGGAAGGATGTTCACTTTCTTATGAAAATCCATGGATGGACATGCCGCCATCGACGAAAAGCGTCTGGCCGGTAATATAACTTGCTGCATCCGAAGCTAGAAATACGACCGGTGACGCCACTTCCGGCAACTCTCCGACCCGCTTCATCGGAGTTACTGCCAGGATCGAATCCAGGTATTCCGGATCGCTTAAGATCTTTTCCGTTAAAGGCGTTTTAAAATACCACGGTCCGATTGCATTGACACGGATATTCTTCGGGCCCCATTCCATCGCCATGACTTTGGTCATCTGGATGATTGCAGCTTTGGACGCCGCATAAACCACACCGGTCTTCAACGCACGATCGCCTCCGACTGAGCTGATATTGATGATGGAACTGCCGCTGTCCATCTTTTTGACGGCTTCCTGTGAAAACATGAAGACACTCTGTGCGTTAGTGTCCATAATCTGATGCCATTCCGCATCGGTTGCCTCCGACAAGGAGGAGCGGATATTCATCCCGGCATTATTGACGAGAATATCAATTGCCCCGAATCGCTGCATCGTTCTTTCAATTGCAGCCAGAATGTCGCTGCGCTTTGTGATGTCCGCAAGCACATAGGATGTACGGTCATTGCCGATTTCTTTCCGGGTCTGTTTCAAGTCGGCTTCGGTCCGCGCTACCAGCATGACATTGGCTCCCGCTTCTGCAAGCGCCATGGCGATCGCTTTGCCGATTCCTTTCCCGGCGCCTGTCACAATCGCTGTCTTGCCTTCCAAACTGAATGATTTCAACATCGTTTATCGCCTCCGCTTTTATTATAATCAAACAATTCGCTTTTTGTCTTATAAAATAAGACAAAAAACATTGATATCATTTAAAGAATGAACATACATATCATCGCACTTATATAGAATCCTACGCTCCAGGCAGACGCTTTCCGCGGACTCACGCCGAACTAACTCGGACTGGCGCCCGAGTGGATTTCGACACTTCGCTATCCCGCAGGAGTCGCCGCCTTGCGCTCCGGATTCTTGAGCGGAGGATTACAGAATTGTTGAGACTATTTTTTCCTGGAACTGACTAGCGGGCTATTCCCTTTAATCGTAGCTACACTCTCAGAATCTGACTGATCACAGAGACTCCTGTGAAAGCAGTAAAGGTGTGAAATTAGTGCAGCAATGTAGGAGCATGATTTTCAGTTACGGCTGAAGCTGAGCCCTCGGAACGCGAAGTGTCGGGACCAGTTGAGGGATATGCACCGCTAGTCAATTTGGGTAACTTATTTCTACAACTAGAGCCGCCGTGAAAATTCACGGCGGCTCTTTGGTCAATTATCCAATTGGTAGATCTTCGAATATTTCTCTTCCAGGTAATCAGCTAAGTGATCCGGATTCAGTCCTTCTCCCGTGACTTCCTTGAGAATTTCCAATGGTTTTTTAAACGCCCCATGATGATGGACATTTTTGCTCAACCATTCACGGATCGGCGTGATGTCCCGCTCCGCCAATAGCTCATCGAAATTCGGCAAATCCTTCAACATGGCATCCTTGAACTGGGCCGCATACATATAGCCCAGTGCGTATGATGGGAAGTAGCCGAAGCTCGCGCCTGCCCAGTGGACATCCTGCAGCACGCCTTCCGCGTCATTCGAAGGCCGGACGCCTAGGTACTCTTCGTATTTGTCGTTCCATAGCTGCGGCAAATCACGGACCTGTATATCTCCATCAAATAATCCTTTTTCGAGCTCATAACGGACCATGATATGCAATGCGTACGACAGTTCATCCGCTTCAATGCGGATCAACGACGGTTTGGATTCATTGATTGCGCGCACATAATCCGCTAATTCAACATCCGCAAACTGCTTGGGAGCGTATTCCTTCAAAAGACTGAAGTTTTTCTGCCAGAAATGTTCGTTGCGGCCGATAAAGTTCTCGCAAAATAAGGACTGGGATTCATGGATTCCCATAGATGCGCCCGTTTCGATCGGTAATCCAGCCAAGGCATCGCCCAAATTCTGTTCATACATGGCATGTCCGCCTTCATGGATTGTGCCGAAGACGGCATTGCGGAAATCGCCTTCATCGTATTTGGTCGTAACGCGGATATCCTGGCGGTTGATCGAGATCATAAAGGGGTGAACCGTTTCATCCAGTCTGCCTGCTTCGAAATCATAGCCCAGCTGGTCCAGCATCTGGCGGCTGAA
The DNA here is from genome assembly GCF_947501725.1 of uncultured Planococcus sp. Classification (NCBI taxonomy): domain Bacteria; kingdom Bacillati; phylum Bacillota; class Bacilli; order Caryophanales; family Caryophanaceae; genus Planococcus; species uncultured Planococcus sp. Next base: position 204,381 of record NZ_CANMXD010000004.1, read on the forward strand.
ATCCTGCTGCGCCTGTTTCGGGAAATGGTCGTAGAGAAATGCCGTTTCCGGCTTGTTCGGTGAAGCTGCAATTTTTTGCACCAAGGGAACGATGCGTTCACGCAGCTTGCCGAACACTTCATCCAGAACTTCAGTGGTCATGCCCGGTTCGTACTGATCGAGCAAGGTATTATAAGGACTGCCATTTTTTTCGCCCCAATAGCCGATCATTTTCTTCGTACTGCTGACCAAGTCCTCCAGATAAGGAAGGAATAACGAAAAGTCCGAAGCTTCTTTAGCGGTTTCCCATATCGATTCCGCTTTCGATTTCAAAATGATGAATTCTTTGTATTCTGCGGGAGGGACCTTTTTGCTCAAATCGTATTCTTTCCGGGCTTCTTCTACAGAACGGCGGATAAAAGGATCCAGCGTTGCCTGATCCGCTTCCAAAGAAGTCAGCAATTCGCCGAATTCATCCGATGTCGATAGATTGAATACTTCCGCCGATAAGGTACCGATGCTTTCAGAGCGAAGTTCCACTCCTTTTTTGGGAGCACCTGTCCGTAAATCCCAGTACAATAACGCGATTGCTTCTTCATAGCCCTTAATCTTGCTGAAATGATCAGTAAACTGTTTTTCGAGTGACACAAAAATCCCTCCAATGGTTGATGAGACTATTGTATCACAAGGACACCAGCAGCTTAAAAGTTTTCAGCAGGTACCGGCAGGATTGTTTCCCATAGATGTTCCACACGCAACTCATCTTCATTCAGCAGCAAATGGATTTCCCCATAATCCTTGGAGGTCCGGATCAGACGTCCAATTCCCTGCTGGATGCGAAGCTGCATGAAGGGCAAATCGATTTCTTCCAGCGGATTATTGCTGAATTTGCGCTTGGCATCAAAAACAGGATCTTTCGGTGGAAATGGCAGATCGACGATGATGACTTTCGTCAATGCTTCACCGGGCAGATCCAAACCTTCCCATAGATGATAGGAACATAGAATCTGGAACTTGCCTTCCTGGAACTCCTTGACGACCGTCGACAGCTCACGGTCCCCTTCGAATTCAATGGTGTATTGATGGTCCAAAGGCAGAGATTTCTTGAAGTTATCCATTTCCATTTTCGAAGTAAACAATACCAGCGACTGATCACCTGTACTGAACAGGTCATAGACCCGTTCGAATTTCTGCTCTTGTTCAAGCGGATGCTTGAAGATTTTCATAACATCTTCATAGTCGAATGGAGATGGTACAGAAAACGATTGGTATTTGTCGATTCCAAGACTATCCGATAGGTAAGTGAAATCTTTTTGGATCGATAATGTAGCAGAAGAAAAAATGATCGGAATTTTTCCGTCAAACAGTTTTTCATCCAAAATATCAGTTACAAGGCGCGGCATGATGACCAGCGTCTCGATTTCATCTTTTATTTCCAGCCACGTTACAGCGTCGCCTTCTTCGACAAATAAACGCATCGAGAAGGTGTATTGCTCAAAATACTCTTCCGCCAGACGCAGTTCGTATTCCGGAATGGTGAACAGCTCGCCTTCAAAGACGAATTCCTCCATCATCAAATCGATGTGGCGAATCAGTATTTTGCCGACTTTGACCAATTCCGGAGCTTTGGTGATCGCTTTGCGGTCTTCGATGCTTTCGACGGTATGGATGCGCAGCAGACGGAAAAATTCGTTGTGCAGATCGATTGTCTCCTCAATCATGTTCAAGGTTTTTTCGCGCATGCCATCGGAAAGAATACTTTCCGTCACGTCTTGAAGCGTGCTTTCCTGTACTTCATAAGTCAATGCACGCTGTGCGGAAAATTCCAACAGATGGCCTTCATCCAATACGATTTGGGAGAATTCAGGAAGCAAAGGTGTCTGCCCTTCACGTTTGCGTGTTTCTTTTGTCCAAATATGCTCCATTAGAAAGTCATGTGAGCAAATGACCAGATCCGTCGCCTGGCGATAATGGTTGCGGTGGATGGTCTGTCCGCATTTATTGCGCAGTTCACAGGCATTGCAGTTCTGGATCGGGTGGTAGTTGACTTGCTGCCACTCTTCATCCGTGACTTCCGGATAACTTGAGCGTTCACCGTATGGATAAGTGTTTTGCATGGAATAGGTTTTATTGACGAATTCCGGCAGGCTGTATTCGATATCGTCCAAAAAATCAGCATCGCTGCGTTTTTTAGCACCTTCCAGGCGCTGGAGGCATAAATACTGGTCGCGGGATTTCGCTAGGCGGACATCCAGGTTCAAGTCAAACAAGTCATTCAGGCGGTCGACATCCCCGCCTTTTTTCACCAATTGCTCGATCAGGGTTTCATCCGCGCACGAAATAAGCGCCGGCTTGCCGGTATAACGGGCATAGGCGATGGCTGGTAGCAGATAAGCCATGGTTTTTCCTGTCCCAACGCCTGCTTCTGCAAAAAGCACCGCTTTTTCTTTCAATGCCTGTTCGATTTGGAAAGACATGAAAATTTGTTCATCGCGAAGATCATAGCCTTTTTCAGGTAACTCGTCGTAGAAGATATCGCCGATCCAGTCATTGAGTGATTCAAAGAAAGTTTTGTCCTTCGTTAAAGGAAATGGTAGTGGCTGTCTCATAAACTCTCCTCACAGAGAAACGGAAGAGCTGCTGCCCTTCCGTCTCGTCTCATTTATTTTTTGAACGTTCTCCCCAGAATTGGAAAAGATCCGTGCGGATAAACCCGTTGAATAATTTACGCTTCTTCGTAGCTGGCTGTCCGTATAGGGTTTCGAAACGCCCCATGGAAGACAGCATATAGATTGACCATGTCGGGTGTTGCGCAAAAACGCGGCCCATGTCAGCAATCATTTCTTCGATGACTTCAATTTCGCCAAGACGCTCTCCGTAAGGCGGGTTGCCGACGACAACACCGTTTTCTTCGGTTGTTGTGAAATCCTTCACTTGGCGCTGCTCGAATTGGATCAAGTCGGCAAAACCGGCTTCCCGGGCATTTTCTTCCGCAATCTTCAGCATGCGATGGTCGATATCTGTCCCCAGAATGTTAAGGGGTTGGTCATAGTTCGCCAACTCTTCCGCTTCTTCGCGGACTTCATCCCAAATTCCCTGTCCGATCCATGGCCATTCTTCGCTGTCGAAATCGCGGTTATAGCCAGGCGCCAGGTTTTGTCCAATCATCGCCGCTTCGATAGCGATGGTTCCGGAACCACAGAATGGATCCACGAATGGACGGTCGGGAGTCCAACGTGATAATTTCACCAAGGCCGCAGCCAAGGTTTCTTTCAATGGTGCTTCACCCTGATCCAGGCGGTAGCCGCGTTTATGAAGGCCAGCTCCACTTGTATCGATGGATAGTTGGACCTTGTCTTTTAAAATCGATACTTCTATTTTAAAGCGTGGTCCGGTTTCATCCAAAAAGGAATTGCGGTGATAGGCTTTTTTCAAACGCTCAACAATCGCTTTTTTAACGATGGACTGACAGTTCGGCACACTGTGCAAAGTCGATTTAACCGATTTCCCTTGTACCGGGAATTCAGCGTCCACCGGCAGGAATTTCTCCCACTCGATTTCTTTTGTGCGTTCGAACAGTTCATCAAAGGTATACGCATTGAATTCCCCAGCAATGATCTTGACACGGTCAGCTGTCCGCAGCCATAGGTTCGTTTTGGCGATATCGCGTTCATTTCCTTCAAAAAATACTTTGCCGTTCTCAGTTTCCGTTTCATACCCTAATTCTTTTACTTCGTTGGCTACAATGGACTCAAGACCCATCGCGGCGGTTGCGAGCAATTTAAATGTTGTCATAACGACTCCCTCTCCAGTTGTTCACTATTTCAGATTTCATTTTTTGTGGATTATTATTGAAGTGATCTTTTCAAAAAATCTATTCTCTTTACTAGTTCGTCTCATAATATGAAGAAAAGCTCCCCCAAAAGGGGAGCCTTTGATAAGCATTTTAAGACCATGTGAAATTCTATAAGCCATGTTTTGTTTCCACGTACTCAAACGGTTTGCACCTTGTACTAGTGGACAGCAACCATCTATCTGCAAACTTGCGTCTGCCTCTTCATCGGTTCATTTCCCTCAGAAAAGTGCCCCTACCATAATTTGGGTTTCTCGCTCACGGGGTTTACCTCGTTCCACCTGTATAATTTCTTATACAGCTCCGTCACTGTGGCACCTTCAGGGTATTTCGGCCATATCCGAAGACTTAGGCGTTCTACCCGCCGTCAGCTATTGCTAGCTGCCCCAGCTTATTGTTTCACTGGGCGCGATCACTACGGTCATCTCAGAACCGTGCGAGCATGGACTTTCCTCTCCAGCTAAAAAGCCGGAGCGATTGCCAGAATTTCAAATGGCTTTATAAGTATACGTCATTTGATGCAATAAAACAATCGTTTTAGTTGTTGTCCAGTTTGTTTCCGAAAACATGGTTCTCTAAATGGGACAAACGGCGCAGAATATCGAAATTGGTTGTGCCCGGAGCGGGTGTCGCCTGTTTTCTTGGTGTATCTTCCAATTCCATGCGTAAGCGTTTGTTTTCATTTTGAAGTTGTTCGATCCGCTTCGAGAAAGCTTCGTAATCCTGGATGATTTCGTCCAGGAAATGGTCCACTTCATCCTGATTATAACCGCGCATCGCTGTTTTGAAATCTTTTTCAAGTATATCTTTAGATGTGAATTTATTTTCCATTCCAATCGTCCTTCCATAAAAAAACTACCTTACGCTAAGTATAGCATAAGGTGGATTTTTCGTGTTTAGTTCTCTTCAAGTTCCGGGCGTTTTTTTCGCTTTTTCTCTTCCAGGCGCGCCAATCTTTTACGGATGTCTTCAATAAGCGATTGACGCACTTTCGTGTGCTCGCTTGCTTCTTTCGCAAAGCCGGCCATGATGATTGCCTGGTCCAGATCACGCAATTGATGTTCGTACAATTTGGAAGCATGGATCCATGCTTCCACTTCGATGCTGCCGCGCAGGTGAGGAGCAGCTTCCTTGAACAATTTAACGGCTTCCTCCGGCTGGCCAGCCCTTTTCTTCTGAATGGCCAGTAAATAACGCGCTAATGCGGAAGAAGCTCCTCTTTCGACGGTGACATGTTCGAGATAAGCCGCACTTTGGTCGAACTGCTTCAGGTCGGCATACCATTTGCCGATATTTGTGTAGGCGCCGCTCGTTTCCGATTCCATATCCTCCATCAGCAAATTGGATGACAATACATACAACGACACCAGTGACAGGATATCCAGTTCATTATGGTACAGAACCTTTGCCAGACCGTCCGGAAAACCGCTCTTCACTGCATCGAGATAAATAGCGGGAATCAGGTAGCCGGGCACATCCCCCTGTCTCATAAACCCAAGCTTCTCCTCTTCGATGGTGCTCAGCTTCATCCGGGCCAATTCATTCTTCCAGATCCGTTTGGTGCCATGGAACAAATCGATTTGGCGAGGCACCGGCAATTTCGGAAGAATTTGTCGGTGCATGGTCCAGCGGGACGTCAGCTGCGGCCAGTCGAAGCTTTTGCCGTTATAGGAAAAGATGATGGGATCACCCGTTTTCCATAGACCGGTTTCATAGAGAAACGCCGCTTCATGCGACGGGTCCGGCATGATGTATTGCATCATCTCGAAATGATCGCTGCGCTTCACCAATAGGCCGATCAAAAAGATATAGGCACCCGTACCGCTGAGCCCTGTCGTTTCCGTATCGAAGAAGACGAGCGGATCCTCTTCTTTCAGCTTGAAAGGGTGGTCAAAATCCGTATTCTCCCATGCTTTCAGTACCGGGTCCAGTTCGTTCAGGATAACAGATCCATGACGGGTATCAAGAGGATAGATGATTTTCTTCCGGAAGACAAAACCGAATTTGTTTTCGACGAGCTCCAATCCGGTTTTGTTCCATTTATCTTCGTGCAGCGGCCGCTCTGCCGCTTTTGGCTGCTGTTTCTGGGTAGGCTTATTCTTCAACAAGCCTTTCATCTGGAGAAGCTTATTTTCAAACGACATCCTTCTTCACCTCTCTTTGCGAAGCTCATCCAACAACCGGATGACATGCCCTTTCATGCTGACGGCAGCATCCTGTGCACCGATGCAGGACGGGCATCCGTCCAAGCAAGGGCACTCCGAGACGTGCTGCCGGGCTTTATCAAGCAAAGGCCGCCATAAATCGTAAATCCGCTCGCTGATGCCGATTCCCCCCGGATAGGAATCGTGGATGAAAAAGGATGGCATATCGTTATGCGGCGATTTCACCTGCGGCACGACATGAACATCCCGCCGGTCGCATTGAACGAATATCGGGATAAACGATTCAATCGCATAGGCAGCTCCGGTCATTGTATCCGACAATTCCGCTTCCGAAAAATCTTCCGGCTTCGTGAAACTCAGCCACGTCGACGAAGTATGCAACTCTTCCGCCGGCAGTGAAATCGGTCCGGAACCGATATTATCATGCGAATCAAAACGGATTTTCTTGAAAATCGTCGGCATCGCGAGTACCGCGATATCCCCGTAAAAAACTTCCGAGCCGTTCATCTTCTTGTCCTTGTCTTCACTCATCACTTTCAGTTCCACTGCCAGATTCGCATCCGTGAAATAATCGACGTCGACTTCCCTGACGTAAGCTTTCTTTTCTTCCCAGTCCAGGATCTCCACTTGAAACTGTGTGCCCTGATGCAGGTAGATCGCCTCTTCATGCAATAATGTCATGGCGCTGAAACGGTCCATTTCACCGATCACACGTGTGTCTGCAGGAACAGACTGGTCGATGATGACGACATTTTCCTGCGAAGCTGACCGCAGTGAAATGTCATGTGCCGGGAAACGATCGCTCATCCAATGCCAGCGATCCGATGTCCGGACGAGCACCCCTTCTTCCTGCAGGTACTCGAGCAGTTCCTGGACTTCGAACTCCCCGTATTGATCGTCGATGCGGAATGGCAATTCAAAAGAAGCACATTTCAAATGGTCCATCAGAATGATGATGTTCTCCGGGTGGATGCGTGCTTCTTCCGGAGACTGGTCCAGCAAATATTCCGGATGGTTGATGATGTATTGATCAAGTGCTGTCGACTGGGCCACATAGATCACCAGCGATTCATCCTGCCGCCGTCCAGCTCGTCCTGCCTGCTGCCAGGCGCTGGCGATATTGCCGGGATATCCCGTCATGATGCAGGCCTGAAGCTGTCCGATATCGACGCCAAGCTCCAATGCATTGGTGGATACCACGCATTGGATCGAACCGTCACGCAAGCCTTTTTCGATGGCTCTGCGTTCCGTCGGCAAATAGCCTCCCCGGTAGCCTTTGATCGAGTCGTCCTGCAGCTTCATTTTAGTGATCGCCTGCAGATACGTCACCAGCATCTCGACACGGACACGGCTCTTTGCGAAGACGATGGTCTGAATGCCATTTTTGATCAAATGGGTCGCCAGGTCGCGGACTTCCAATATCGCACTTCTGCGGACACCGAAAGTCGGATGGATAATCGGCGGATTGTAGAAGACGATATGCTTTTTGCCTGAAGGTGCCCCGTTTTGGTCAATCAGCTTATGAGTGCTGTTGCTCAGGTTTTCCGCCAGCTCTTTTGGATTGGCGATGGTGGCGGATGTACAGATAAAGACAGGATTGCTGCCGTAAAATTCACAGATCCTTTTGAGTCTGCGGATAACATGCGCCACATGTGTGCCGAATATGCCTTTGTACGTATGCAATTCATCGATGACTATATAATGAAGATTCTCGAAAAGAGAGACCCATTTTGTATGATGCGGCAGGATGGCGGAATGCAGCATGTCCGGATTGGTCATGACAATCTGTCCGGCTTTACGCACCTTGGTCCGAATCGCCGGTGACGTGTCTCCGTCATAGGTATAGGATAGAATCGACTCTTCGGTCTTCTCGATCAAGTCATGCAGATCACTTTTCTGGTCTTGCGCCAATGCTTTTGTCGGAAACAAGTACAGAGCCCGTGCACCCGGATCGTTTAAAATCTTGTGCAGGACCGGCAAATGATAGCAATAGGACTTCCCTGATGCTGTCGGTGTTACGGCAGTGAACGAATTACCGGAAGTCGCCAAATCAAACGCTTCACGCTGATGGGTATACAACTGCTCTATGCCTTTTTTACGGAGAGCCGCTTTTAGGCTGTCGTGCATTTCCGGTGGAAAGTCTGCGTATTGGGCAGGTTTTTCCTGCCTGGTATGCCAATGGACAATCCGTTCCATCATATCCGGTTCTGTTTTCCATTCATCCATCAACTCAGGCAGGTTTTTACGCTTAATCATTCTCAGCACTCTTTTCATCGATGGCTAAGATGAATGTCTGGAGCGTGTATTGAGCCGCCTGGATTGTCTGGATAAAGCGTTTCTTGCTTGTCTCCTTGTAAAAACTTTGGACAAAAAATTGTGTCATGCCTTCCGCCGCTGTGTCAATTGTTGGCTTATGGACATACTTAGGGCGTTCTTGCTGAATATACAGCAATGATTCTTTTTGCCATTCATTTATTTTTCCATGCCAGTAATCGGCATATGGTTTAACATCCTCGTAAAAATCAGGAACCGCGTCTTTTTCACGCATTTCATAAAAGCGGTCCAAGCATTTTCCGCATTCGTCATATAATGCAGAAGAGAGTTCTCTAACTGTCATTTTGCAACCCCTCCATTGCCATTAGTTTATCATATTCACTAAAGCGACACGACTTTTATCGAACAGACATTCTTTCCTGTTGGAACGTGCGAAGAAATCCGCTATTATTAAAAGATATAAATAGGGTGGACTCTAAAGTTGAACTATAGAGTACCGAGTTGATTTGTTCAGCTGCCTTCGCCTCTCAGCGATCTCTTGCACAGCGATACCGGAAACAGCTTCAAGAGTATGTGAAACAGAATCACGGAACAGTCATAGGCAACGGTCTCAGCCTCAACTTAATCAGTTGAAACCTTTCATCATATCAGTCGTCTAAAAGCTTGTGATATGATAGAGTTAGCGAGGTGTATCACAATGGCAATCAATTACCCGAACGGAAAAAAATTCACTCCGTCAAAAGACCAACCTGCTAAAGAAAAAACTGCCGCAAAAAAGAAGAAGGATTTCTCCTTCAGCAACCGCGGCAAGACATTAGAAGACGAATTGAATGAAACCAATGATTATTACCTTCAGCTCGGATTGGCCGTCATCCATAAAAAACCGGTGCCCCTTCAGATTGTCAGAGTTGAGTACCCTTCCAGAAGTGCAGCTGTCATCCGGGAAGCGTACTTCCAGGCTCCTTCCACGACAGATTACAACGGCGTTTGGAACGGCCGGTACATCGACTTTGAAGCAAAGGAAACGGAAAACAAGACATCCTTCCCATTGAAGAATATTCATGATCACCAGATTCATCACATGTCCCAAGTAGTCAAGCAGAATGGTACGGCGTTTATGATCATTCGATTCTCTTCATGGCAGCGGTATTTCATCATGCCGTTTGGAGAACTCGAGGTTTTTTGGAACCGGATGATGACAGGCGGAAGAAAATCGGTTACTTTGCAGGAAATTGAAGAAACTTCATTTGAGATAACACCTGGAGCATTCCCACGCATCGATTATTTGCCTCTTTTGAATAAGCTTTAAGCATCATCATATATATGAAAGTGAGGAACCGATTTTGAGTGATAAACAAATTTCGCGTGAAGAGCGCCGCAAAGCAATCGAACGCCAAAAGAAGACCAATAACAAAAAGAAAAAGAAATCCCCTGCAGTGACATGGATGAAGCGCATCCTGCTGGCAATTGTCGCCATCGGCATAGCCGTTTTCGTCTTCGGAGCCTCCCTGTTTGCTTACTATGCAAGCAGCGCGCCAGACCTTGATGAAGAATTATTGCGCGATCCGATCAGCCCGACTTTCTATGCAGCAGACGGTGAAACCGAAATCCCTTATATCACCGCCGAAAATCGGGAGTATGTCGATTATGAAGATATTCCCGAATCGATTGAAAATGCCATTTTAGCGACGGAAGATAATCGCTTCTATGAACACTCCGGAATCGATGTCATCCGCTTAGGTGGCGCAGTCATTGCAAACATCACCGGCGGCTTCGGCTCACAGGGAGCCAGCACCATCACCCAGCAGGTCATCAAGAATTCATTTTTAACAAATGACAAGACCTTAAAACGAAAAGCGCAGGAAGCTTACCTGGCATTCAAGCTGGAACGTGAATACGAAAAAGAGGAAATTTTCGAGATGTATTTCAATAAGATTCTGATGTCCGGAAATATCTATGGTTTCGGAACTGCTTCAGAATATTTTTACGGCAAGCCACTGAGTGAGCTGACTCTCGCTGAATCGGCTTTGCTTGCAGGTATGCCTCAAAGTCCCAATGGTTATAATCCGTTCACTAACCCTGAACGTGCAGAAGAACGGCGAAATGTCGTTTTGAGCCTGATGGAACAGCACGAGAAAATCAGTACGAAAGAAAAAGAACAGGCACAGGCAGCACCCGTTGCCGATTCATTGGTTCCTGAAGGCGAACGCCAGCCTCAGACGGCCAGCAGCGAACACACAGCGTTCATGGAAATGGTTGAAAACGAGCTTGAATCATTAGAAGGCGATTATTCGCTTGATGAAGGCTTGACGATCTACACGACGCTGGAGCCTTATGTCCAGACAAAAGTCAATGAAGCGATGGCTTCCGATTTGTTCTTCGATGAAAATGTCCAATCGGCCATTACTGTCGTCGATACGAAAACAGGCGGAATCAGCGCAGTTGGGGCCGCACGCGAATACACCGGCGATGTGCGCCATAATTATGCTACCGCAAAAAGCCGCCAGGTAGGATCGATCATTAAGCCCCTGCTGGATTATGGTCCGGCTATCGAATACCTTGGATGGTCAACCGGCCAGACGATTGTAGATGAGCCTTATTCTTACGATGATGGTGGCCAGGATGTCCGGAATGTAGATGGACAGTTCCTTGGAACTATGACGATCCGTGAAGCACTTTACCGCTCACGTAATATTCCAGCCATTAAAACCTTGAAGGAAGTCGGTTCTGAAAATGCCGGTGAATTCATGAAGAATGTCGGACTCGACATGGAAGGTATCTTTGAATCGACAGCCTTGGGATCCGCCGAGTTTTCAACTGTCGAAATGGCAGGTGCTTTTGCAGCCCTTGGAAACAAAGGCGAGTTCATTGAACCGCATACAATCAAGAAAATTGTTTTCCGTGATGGTTCGACCGAACAAGTCGTCGAACCCGAGCCAGTGCAGGCGATGAAAGACAGCACTGCATATATGGTCACGGATATCCTGAGAGATGTAGTGGATACGAATATTGCAGGATCTACAGGCAAAGAAGCCGCCATCAACGGTCTTGATATGGCTGGTAAAACTGGTACAACCAACTATTCGACTGATGAAATAACAGATCTTGGACTGGATAGCAGCTCCGCACCGGATATTTGGTTTGCGGGTTACACAACAGATTATTCCATTTCCGTCTGGAGTGGCTATCCTAGCCGGAAGACACCGATGGATACAGCATCAGATGAACGGCTGTTATCCCAACGATTGTTCAAAAGTGTAATGTCAGAGATTTCTTCTCCAGAGACAGCCCGTTTTGAACAGCCAGAATCAGTAACTGAGCAAGTGGTAGAAGTAGGCTCTGATCCATTAAAATTGGCCAGTGCTTTTACACCTTACAGCATGCGCAGCTCTGAATTATTCGCCCGCGGCACAGAACCGAATTCAGTTTCGCAACGCTATATCGTTGAAGACCTGGATGCTCCAAGCGGGTTGCGTGCAAATGTGGAAGGTGATGCAGCGCAGCTATCATGGAATCACGGCGACGACGATGTATCCTTTGAAGTATCGGTCGAGGTTGATGGTTCACGTACCGTACTCAACACTTCATCAAGCCAGTCCTATACCTTCAATGGCCTTGAAGAAGGTAAAAGCTATACCTTCCGTGTTGTGGCTGTCAACAGCACCCAACGAAGCGATCCTGCTTCGACTGTTGTAGAAATTGCTGCTGCTCCTGAAGAACCGGAAGAAGAGCCAGTTGAAGAAGAACTGGCTGAAGAAGAACCGGTTGAAGAAGAGCCAGTCGAAGAAGAGCCGGTCGAAGAAGAGCCGGTTGAAGAAGAACCGGCTGAAGAAGAACCCGCCGAAGAAGAACCCGTAGAAGAAGAGCCAGCCGAAGATGAGCCAATTGATGTACCGGAAGACCCGACTGAAGAAGAGGAAGGCGAAACGCCTTCTGTCAACAGCAGCGGGAACAATAATGCTGATAATGGCAACGGGAATGGCAATGAAAACGGAAACGGGAATGGGAACAATGATTCCGAAGACGGCGAAGCCGACAGTGAAGATACTAACTAACACAGCAAAAACCCCCGAATCAAGCATTCGGGGGTTTTTCGTTCTATTCTTTTAAACGGCTGAGTTCGATCCGCTTTCTTGCAAGTGTCTTCTTCAATTCTGAAAACAGCTCGTCCATCTGGCGGTAAGCAGCATAAGTGCCCGGGGATGCCTCGATAAATAATAATCGCTCTAAGCCATTCAAGGGTTCGAATCTCTCATCCTGCAAAGCTTCACGGCAATGGGCCAACAAGGAATTGTATACCTTAAGCCCGACTTGCATGGCAGCTTTTGCTCCCCTGTTTCGCTGGCGATGGAGATCGGCTAATTCTGTTGATAGCTGATTCCATTCCTTAAAAAAAGGCTCTAGTTGTTCTTTAGTTAATTTCTGTGACGATTTCACGTTTAACAAGTCCTTTTTTCTCACGCTTCTGCCCTTCACGGCAACGATCGAACAGCGGGCAGATATGGCAGCCCGGATTCTGTGATTTACAGTGATAGCGGCCAAAAAAGATGATTTGGTGATGCGTTTTGGACCAGTCATCAGCGGGTGTTTTTTTCATGATCGTTTCTTCCACTTGAAGCGGATTGTCTTTCCAGCGGTTCAACCCCAAACGTTTGGCGACCCGTTCGACATGAGTGTCCACCGCCAAAGCGGGAATTCCAAAAGCCACTGAAACAACTACATTTGCCGTTTTGCGCCCCACTCCCGGCAACGTCATCAGAAGATCCCGATCAGCTGGTACGATGCTGCCGTATTCATCGATCAAAATCCGGCTCAGCGCCTGGATGTTCTTAGCCTTATTGCGGAACAGGCCGATGGAGCGGATATCCTGCTGCAGCTCTTCCAAGGATACCGATACATAATCCTCAGGTGTATGGTATTTTTGGAATAAGTCAGCCGTTACCCGGTTCACCAGCTTGTCCGTGCATTGAGCGGACAAGAGCGTCGCAATCAGCAAATCAAAAGGATTGCGGTGGACCAATTCACAATGGGCATCCGGGAACATTCGGTCCATCTCATCTAGACAAGCAAGCCATTCTTTTTTGGACATCATCTACTTCACCTTCTAATTGCGGTCTTCCAGCCAATTATAAAACTGAACTTTTTTTGCAACGTTCTCTGTCGGCTGAATCCGTATATTTTTCTCTCTGAAAGAGCTCGCGTGTTTAGTGACTTGTGTAGAGGTTTTGATGTTCTTCTTTTTCCATTCGAATAGGATCCGGTCCACATAACGGAGACTGATTTTTTGGGAAATGACCGCTTCTTTCAATGCCATCCGGATCACTTCCGGCGTATGGCCATCCTGGTCCATCCACATCGAAATGGTTTCGATTTCCATTGGAGAAAGAAAACGTCCGAACTCCTGCTCGAATAATTGGAAGATTTCCCCTTCCAGTTCTTTTTGGGTGTTTTCTTTCACTTCATGCTGTTCTTTGTAAATACAATCCAGCACTCGATCCCACAAAGGCTGCAAAGAAATGATTTCTGTCAATACATCGTTTTCAGTCGTTTGTTCAATTGCCAAATATCCTTGCTGCATTAATTTCTGCAGCATAGTCGTTACGCTTTTTTGCGAAGTCATCATGCGCGCACCGATTTCATCAGGCGTCGGAAACTGGTTCCCGGTTTGTTGAAATGCCTGTATATGCATGAGCAGCATGGCTTCTTCGTCTGTGATCTTCAGTTCTTTATAAAACTGAAAAAAAAGCTGGGAAATGTTAACATTTCCCTGCTCAATCCACGTTTGCAGCCGATTAGGTTGTTTCATATCCCAACCACCTTTCCATTTATTATTTTTTATGGGTATAAGCGGTTCAATAGTCGTGGGAACGGAATTGATTCTCTGACATGTTCCACGCCGCTGATCCAAGCAACTGTGCGTTCAAGGCCCAAGCCGAACCCTGAATGTGGAACAGCGCCGAATTTGCTTAGATCCAAATACCAGGCATAAGCTTCTTCATCCAACCCATGTTCTTGAATGCGCTGCTTCATCAGCTCATAATCATGGATCCGTTCAGATCCGCCGATAATTTCTCCGTATCCTTCCGGTGCAATCATATCTGCACATAATACGACATCATCGCGTTCCGGATGCGGCTGCATATAGAAAGGCTTGATGCCGATCGGGTAATTGGTGATGAAAATCGGCATATCATAGCTTTCTGCCAAGGCCGTTTCATGCGGCGCGCCAAAGTCTTCACCCCATTTGATGTCGTCAAAGCCGTTTTTATTCAGCCATTTGATTGCATCATCGTAAGATACACGCGGGAATGGTGCTTTTATTTTTTCAAGTTTCGATACGTCTCTTTCCAGACGTTCCAATTCCAATTTGCAGTTGTCCAAAACAGACTGGACGATATGGGAAACATATTGCTCCTGTACTTCCAGGCTTTCTCCGTGTTCCACAAAGGCCATTTCAGGCTCGATCATCCAGAATTCGATCAAGTGGCGGCGTGTTTTGGATTTCTCGGCACGGAAAGTAGGTCCGAATGAGAATACTTTTCCAAGCGCCATTGCAGCTGCTTCCATATAAAGCTGGCCTGACTGCGACAAATACGCATCTTCGTCAAAATATTTTGTTGCGAACAATTCAGATGTTCCTTCTGGAGATGAACCCGTCAAAATTGGGGGATCCACTTTCACAAAGCCATTGTCATTGAAAAATTCATATGTCGCACGGATGATTTCGTTGCGGATTTTCATGATGGCATGCTGTCTGCGTGAACGCAGCCACAAATGGCGGTTATCCATCAGGAATTCTGTTCCATGCTCTTTTGGCGTAATCGGGAAATCCTTCGCTTCGTGGATCACTTCGATGCCTGTTACAGCCAGCTCATAGCCGAATGCAGACCGCTCATCTTCTTTTACTTCCCCTATTACATACAGAGACGTTTCCTGTGTCAAGGCTTTAGCAGCTGCGAAGATATCATCGCCCACTTCAGCTTTTACGACCACACCCTGTACAAATCCTGAACCGTCGCGCAGCTGCAGGAATGCAATTTTTCCGCTTGAACGCTTATTGGCGATCCAAGCTCCCAGTTTTACTGTTTGTCCGTTATATTTAGCCATTTCGGCAATGGTAATTTTTTTCATCCAGCGATAGCCTCCAAAAAATAATGTGATCTTAGTCTTTCCATTTAGATGTAACAAATTGATGGATCCGCTCTACAGCTTCCGTCAACGTTTCAAGTGACGTTGCATAGGATAGGCGGATCGTCGAATGCGCTCCGAATCCCGAGCCGGGAATAACCGCAACGTTCGCTTCCGTCAATAGAGCTGTTACAAAATCGTCGACGGAAGCGTAGCCGGTTTTCGCGGCCGCTTCCGAAACATCCGGCAATAAGTAAAACGCGCCTTGAGGACGGATCACGTTGAAACCTGGAATGTCCTGCAGTTTCGGAAAAATAGCAGTCAAACGTCTTTCAAACGCCTGACGCATTTCTTCCACGGTGTCCTGTGGTCCATTATAGGCTTCAATTGCTGCATATTGAGAAGTAGTTGTCGGATTTGATGTGGAATGGCTCGCCAAATCGGTCATGGCTTTGATCAATTTAGCATCACCTGCTGCATAACCGATGCGCCATCCTGTCATTGAATGGGATTTTGAAACCCCATTGATCAAAATCGTGCGGTTTTTTGCATCTTCCGAAAGAGTTGCGATGGATGTGTGCTCCACATCCCCATAGATTAGTTTTTCATAGATTTCATCCGAAACGATAAGGATATCAAATTCCCGGCAAACTTCGGCCAACGCTTCCAATTCCTCTTTGGAATAGATCATGCCAGTCGGATTGCTCGGTGTATTGAGGATGACGGCTTTCGTCCGATCAGTCACAGCTTCTCTCAATTGCTGCGGAGAGATCTTGTATTCCTGGCTGGCTGTCGCTTCTATGTATACCGGAACGCCCTGTGCCAATTTCACTTGCTCCGGATAGCTGACCCAATAAGGAATCGGAATGATCACTTCATCGCCTTCATTCAGCAATACCTGGAATAAAGTGTAAAGGACATGTTTTGCCCCGATGCCGACCATGACTTCTTTCGGTTGGTAGCTCAATTGCTGGTCCCGCTGCAACTTATTGATGATGGCTTCTTTCAAAGCGGGCAGTCCGCCTGCTGGCGTGTATTTCGTCTTGCCGTCTTTCATCGACTGATAAGCGGCTTCCAGAATATTTGCCGGTGTATTGTAATCCGGTTCCCCGGCTCCCAAACCGATGACATCGACTCCTTGAGCTTTTAATTCATTTGCTTTTGCAGTGATTGCCAAAGTTGTTGAGGGTGTTAGAGTTTGTACACGATTCGCTAAGTTGATCAAATTTTTTCCGCCCTTTCACAAATTCAATATGCGTTTCCACCATGTTCCATCATCAGCTGTTAAATAGACATAATTTAAGCTGTCCTCTTTATTCAAAAAAGCGATTTCCCATACCGGCCCATCGCTTTCCATACCGAGTTTGGTATGCAGGATTTTCTTGACATCCATCTCTGCAAGGGCAAGTTCACGTGCCTGTTGAGCAGTGATTTTGTCATCCAATAGCATCGTCTGCATCTTGCCTTCACCTTCCGGCACAAAAACAGCGGTCAATTCACCTTTGCTGTTTGTTCCAAGCACGGTTACAGAAGCAGAGGAATTGGTATAGACATACGCCCGTTCCACCTCTTCGATCAACTGCTCGCTTTTTGCACGGTCAATTGCCTGGCCTTCCGTTTCCGAATAAGGTTTATTGCCAAGAAACAATACCAGGATGATGATGGCTACTGCCAAAAAAGATAAAAAACCAAGTATGAATGTGATCCATTGTCTCATTTCATCACCTATGTTTTATAAATTGTAAAAATCGCTTTTTCAGAATCTTCCTTATCGAGCGCCAGCCCGAACATTAAATTTTTGTCTTTCAAGGTGCGGTTCAAGGCGTCCACCACTTTATATAAATCTGATTGATACGTAAGTTCCACTGTGGAGATCACTTCAATTTTCGATTCCATGTATGTGCCCTTCCTTTCGTTAGTTCATTGCTTATTATACCAAGCTTCAATATCCGTTACCATCTTTTCTAAAGACACTTTGGATACTTTGACTTTCGGCAAAGCGCTTATAAATTCATGTCCATACGATTTCGTCTCGATTCTGCGGTCCAGTACGATGAACAGTCCCTTATCGTTTTTCGAACGGATCAGCCTGCCGAATCCCTGCCGTAGCCTGAGCACTGCTTCCGGTAATGCATAATGCAGAAATGGATTGATGCCTTCGCGTGTGATGATTTCAGAGCGAGCCTTGAAAATCGGCTCATCCGGTGAAGTGAACGGCAAACGCACCACCACTACGGCACGAAGCGCATCCCCCGGCACATCGACGCCTTCCCAGAAACTATTGGTGCCAAACAGCACGGATTTCTGGAAACGCTGGAATGATTTCAACAATTTCATGCGGCTGCCTGATGAAATGCCTTGCGCAAACAGCATGTAATCATCGAGCAAACCCGTATCCTGAATCAAATCAACGGTTTTTCGGAGCATATCCTGTGACGTAAACAGCACAAAACAGCGGCCTTCCGTCACAATCACCGTCTGAATCACCGCGTCCGCCACCGATTCGATGTACTCATGCTGAGAAACTTGCTGGATGTCCGGCATGTCTTCCACAATGTATACATGCGCCCCTTGATAAAAATCCTTCGGCGGTTCGAACTTCAGGATGGGTACATTCTGCGGGATGCCGATCTGATTGACGATAAAACGCTCATTGGCAGGAACGGTCATGGTGCCGGACAGCCAGATAACCGCTTTGTCTTCTCGAGCAGACGCCACTACCTTGTCCACCAGGGATGCTACGGCAAACGGCCGTTTGTACAGAGACAAACTGGTCGGCAGACTTCTGAGGTCTCCTTCGATCCAGCTGACTTCATCAGTAAGAGGAAAAACGAAAATTTCGCTGAATTCAACTGCTTTGACCATCATTTCTTCCGTCCAATAGCGCCAATCCGCTATCGTCAGCTGGTCCTGAATGGTTTTTTCCGTCAATCGCTCAGCTTTCTGAAGAATGAGCTGCGACAAATCGATCCATCCGTTCAAATAACGCAGCATTTCCAGAAACCGGCTGTCTTCGAGTGGCAGTTCACGCAAGAGCGACGCATTCTTCTTATGGCGGCTGGATGCAAACTTCGATGCAAACTCAACTGCCATGAGGCTTGAAACATCATCGAACAGCGCTGTGAACTTCTGGAACAGTGATTCGAGCTTGAGCAATTCCGGAACAGTCGAAAAACCAGTCCGATCAGCTGTCTCAAAAAGCGCTGCAAATAACTGCCGATCGTCCAGAGTTCCAATCTGACCGAAAATATATTTCCATTGCGTATAAACGAAAGTTTTCTCATGCTGGGAAACGGCCGCCTGTACAACCTGGTGCGCTTCATCCCAAATGTAGGCATCAACATTTGACAGAATCGATTTCTTGCTCAAATGCTGATTCAGCAGAAAAGCATGGTTCGTGACAATAATATGGGCATGCTGTGCCTGTTTCAGCGCGAACTCATAGAAATCGGCTCTTTTTTCCTGTTTCGAAAGTTTTCGTATATGGGAACGGCGAATCTTATCCAGAACAAACTGGCCGCCGCTTGATGAATTGATTTCATTTAAGTCTCCGGTTTCTGTGGCCGTCAGCCAAACCAGCACCTGCATAATCGTGAAGGTTTCGTCATAGGATTCATCATCGCCTTGCAGCAATTCTACGAAGCGGGCAAGGTCAATATAGTGCGATAGGCCCTTGATCAACGAAATCCGCACAGGGGAACCGATAAAGGCTTCGACCATCCGTCCTTCCTTCAGCACCAGCTGGTCCTGCAAATGCGTCGTATAGGTGCTGATCAAAACCTGTTTGCCGGTTTTAAGGGAATGATTTACCGCCGGCAGCAGATAAGCAATTGTCTTGCCCATGCCTGTCGAAGCTTCGATAACCAGCTCTTTTTTCTGTGTCAGTGCATCCTCGATCGATGCCATCATATTGTATTGGCTCGGCCGCTTTTCGAAATTCGGAAAAACGGTTTCAAGTCCCTGCCGCCAATCCCGAGGAAGTGATTCCTGCATATCCGCATTTTCCGCATATGAGGTTCTCGGCTTTAAAGGGATTCCCTGGAACCGGTCGAAATGATCGGCCTGCGCATTTCTTTTTTTCTGCGTCAGCTCAAAGAACAGACGGGATAAATCTGATTTCAACTGGAAAGACCGTTTATGCAGAAATGCCAATGTATCGTAAGGCAGTGCTTCCAAGTCATTTTTGGCGCGCAAAAACAACAGGGCAGTGGCCATTGCATCATCGTCCGCACGGTGGGCGCTTTCCAACGGAATCCCCAGCTCCGACGTGATGTCCTGCAATTTAAAGCTGAATGCTGTCGGGTACATCAGACGAACCAATTCGACCGTGTCCATCGTGATGCCCTGCCATTTCGGCAAGCCGCTGCGCTTTAGCTCTGCCTGCAGGAAAGGCAGGTCGAAATTTGTATTATGTGCAACAAAAATAGCATCTTGCATCTTTTCGTACACAGTTTGTGCGTAATATTCAAAATCATGGGCATCTGCCACATCTGCGTCTGCAATATTCGTCAGATCCTGTATAAATAATGGGATGCTTCGTCCCGGATTGATGAATTTCGTATATGTATCAGTGATTACCTCATTTTCTATCGTTACCATTGCCAGTTGAATAATCCGGTCACCTTTTGCAGGGGAATGGCCCGTTGTTTCAATATCGACAACGACATACTTTTGCGTGTTCATCTTAGCCCCTCTTTCTTAGGTGATTGCCTAGAAAAATTGTAACATATCCTGCAGTTTTCCGCTTTCAAGATGAAAATTCAAAATTCTTTCCTGCCTTGCATACAAAAGAAAAACAGCCTCCGAAAATTTTCGGGGGCTGCATGGTTTACATGATTGTCGCTTCGGGTTCGTAATGGATGATTTCCTTGACTTGGTTATCGGCATCCATGATGGCGACTGTCGGTTTATGATCGCGTGCATTTTCGTTCATAACATACGCATACGACAGGATGATGACGATATCTCCGCGCTGCACAAGACGCGCTGCCGCTCCATTTACGCAAATGACACCGCTGCCGCGCTCTCCGGCAATAATATAGGTTTCGAAACGTGCACCGTTATTGTTATTGACGATATGGACTTTTTCGTTTGCCAGCATACCGACAGCATCCAACAAGTCCTGATCGATGGTAATGCTTCCCACATAATTTAAATCGGCTTCTGTCACCGTCGCACGGTGTATTTTTGAATTGAGCATCATTCTAAGCATAGATCAGTTCTCCTTTGGGTTGAAAATGATATTATCGATCAATCGCGCTTTCTCAAATTGGACAGCCAGTGCCAGAATCGCGTCGTTTTGGATATCTGCCGTCAATGTCGGGTAATCGAGCAATTCGATATAATCGATCTTTCCGGATGTATGTTCAATCAAGTAGGCAGTCATGGGTTCAATCGGATCCTGTCCCTGCAGAAATAAGTTCTTGCCCATTTCCAATGCTTTTTTCAAGTGAGGTGCTTCGTTTCGTTCTGCATCACTCAAATAAACATTGCGGGAGCTTTTCGCCAGTCCATCTTCTTCCCGGACCGTCTGGCCTCTCCGAATCGCCATCGGAAAATCAAAATCCTTCACCAGCGATTCAATGATCGCCAATTGCTGCGCATCCTTCTGGCCAAAGTACGCCAAGTCCGCTTCAGTTAAATGAAACAGCTTCGTGACCACTTTCAGTACGCCGTCAAAATGTCCGGGTCTTTTTGCTCCACAAAGTACTTCCGCCTGTGTACCGGCTGTAATTTTGATTTGGCTTTCGCGTGGATACATTTCTTCCACGCTTGGCGCAAAAATGACGTCGGTTCCCGCGCCTTCTGCCAGCTGCTGGTCGCGCTCCAGATTTCTCGGGTAGCGGTCGAAATCCTCGTTTGGTCCGAACTGAGCCGGGTTCACGAAAATACTCATCACCACTTTATCATTTTCGTCTTTGGCTTTTTTCACTAGGGACAGATGCCCTTCATGCAAAAAGCCCATAGTCGGGACAAGCCCAATGGTATTGCCTGCTCTTTTAGTTTCCCGAACCCAGTTTTTGAGCTCATCCACCGTCTGTAGAATCAACAATTTTTTCTCTCCTCTCGGGAAGAAAACCATATAAAAAGCCCTTCCGCCGAAAAAAAGACAGAAGGACAGTAAATGTGCGTTTGGTTTCCTCCGTCCCTGTCGTGTAAGTGATCAAGGCAGAACTGTTTACTATGAATTTTGGATGTAGTGCGGTTGTTCGGTGCAGTTCGCAAGCGATACTGCCCGTTAAAAATACTATACCAGAAATCCAGAAAAAAACATATTCCATGCTTGTTGGAATATGTGAATCTTAGGTTGAAGAAAGCGTTCCAGCCGGACGACCCACATCCTGCGGGCCCGAAAGCGGAGCTGGTTTGCTGAATAACTCATCATCGCATATTTAGAATGAATCCAGCACCTTTAATCGGCCATTTCGATATCCGCTGAATAGATGCCGTGAAGTTTGCCATCCGCTGTCCGCAACTGGAGGACACCGTCATCGGTGATGCCTTCTGCGATGCCTTCGAGCGTCTGGTTGGTCATTCGCGCGCGAACCGGGTGGCCTATGGTGGTCGAGTAGCTTTCCCACATGACTTTCAGCATTCCGAAGCCTTCTTCAATATACATCTGCGTATAGATTTCCAGATAATATAATAGGGACTGGACCAATTTTTGGCGGCTGACGAACTCTCCGCTTTCCATCTTCAGAGAAGTAGCGATATCCTGCACTTCCGGGTCAAAATCCTCTTTTTCCTGATTGATGTTCAATCCGATGCCGATGATCAATGCCTGAATGCCATCCACATCCGATTGAAGTTCAGTCAGGATGCCTGTGCATTTTTTACCGTTCATCAAAATGTCATTCGGCCATTTGATTTTCGGCTGCAGCTTGGTCACTTCTTCGATGGCTCTGACTACTGCAACTGCAGTGACAAGTGTAAATTGAGGGGCTTTTTGGGGTACTACATCCGGACGCAGGATAATACTCATCCAGACACCTTTCCCTGCTGCTGAATCCCATTTACGGGCCAATCTTCCCCGACCGGCTGTTTGGGCTTCCGTAAGCACCACAGTGCCGTCTGGCGCGCCTTCTTGCGCCAGCTGATGGGCGATGATTTGAGTGGAGGGACAGCTTTCGATGTATTCAATTTTTTGGCCGATTCGCTTGGTCTTTAATCCTGTTTGAATGGCAAGCGGTTCCAGTGTATCCGGCATAGAAACAATGCGGTAGCCCTTTTTCTTAACCGATTCAATCATATAGCCCTTTTCTTCAAGGTCTTTGATGTGTTTCCAGATTGCTGTTCTGGAAATGCCGAATTCATCTGCCAGTTGCTGTCCCGACACGGCTTCACCGTTCGACTCGATCAATCGCTTCGCTAACTTATGCGTGACGGTGATATTCATTTACAAACCAGTCCTTTATGAGTTCTTTGTCATTCTTTAATTCTCCATAAACAACGAGCTTTTCCAGTTTTTCGAGCCATTCCTTCAGCCAGGGACCTGATTTGCTTCCGCTCCATTCCATCAGCTCCCGGCCGCTCGCTGCAAGGTCGGATTTTGTTTGGATGGGCAGTTGCTCTTTGGCTTCTGCAGGATCTAGCCGTTTTCCGGTTATCCGCGCAGCCATCTCCAATTGTTCGGTTGAATACTGATAAAATGTCCATTGATCCCAAAAGTCTAAACTGGCCACTTCCAAGCTTTTTTGAATGAGCCGTTTGTCATCATTCGAGAAACGGTAATCCCTTATATCTGCAAATGGACGATTGCTTTTATGCAAGAGATAAATCCAGCCAAAAACCGCTTTGCCGCTGGAATGGTAGAGGCTCCAATCCACTTTGAACAGATTGCCGGCTGGCAAAAAATCCGTCAGCCGCGTATCCGAAAGGTAAGCCATACTTTTATCGGTGAACGAATTGACAAGAATTTTATCGATTTCCGCTTTCAGGCGTTCGACTGCAATCTCTTTGATCAATTCTGCATGGCGCTGGATGGAATCCAAAGTCTCCCTGTCGATAACAAAATCCAGTTGTCCTGAAAAACGAACCGCTCTCAGCATACGCAGTGCATCTTCCTGAAAACGTGCATCCGGATCGCCAACTGCTCGGATAAGCCGGTTGTCGAGATCATCTCTCCCACCGAATGGGTCAATGATGTCGAGGTTTTCCGTCATCGCCATTGCATTGATGGTGAAATCACGGCGCTTCAAATCTTCATCAAGGGATTGGACAAATTCAACTGAATCCGGTCTGCGGTTATCGGAATAATCGCCTTCGGTCCGGAATGTCGTCACTTCGATACCTTCTCCATCAACCAGCACCAGCACAGTGCCGTGCTCGATGCCCGTATCGACTGTCCGTTTGAAGAGCGATTTCACCTCTTGTGGTGAAGCTGAAGAAGCGACATCAATATCGTGCGGCGTTTTTCCAAGCAGAAAATCCCGGACAGCCCCACCGACCATATAGGCGTCGAAACCGGCTTTTTGTAAAACGCCAATGACCTTGATCGCCGTCTTCATTGTTGTTCATCCTTTGGCAGCAATTGTTCATATAAAGCTTCGTATTGTTCCAGAATTTTGGAGGAATGGAAACGCTCGGATACTGTTTTAAGAGCACCTTGCCGTAGTTTCTCTAGTTGCGCTGCATCACTCAACATCCGGACTGCATAATCAGCAGCTTTCTGCGTATCCCCCAATTCGACAAGGTAACCGTTTATGCCTGGCTCGATAATCTCGGGCATGCCGCCGATATTGGAGCCGATCACCGGCACACCGCACGCCATAGCTTCTAGCAGAACCAGACCGAATGCTTCTTTTTCAGAAAGCAGGAGTTTGATGTCGCTGATATTATAGAATTCGGCGAGGCCTTCCCGTTTCCCAAGAAACAATACGTCATCATCCAGTCCGAGATCACGCACCTGCTGGATGATCCGGCCCATTTCAGGTCCATCCCCCACTAACAGAAGTTTACATGCCAACTTCTGGCGAACCTTTGAAAAGGTCTCGACAACATCTTGTACGCGCTTAACATTTCGGAAGTTCGAAACATGAATCATCACTTTTTCATCTGCATCAATGCCCAATTCATTTTTTAGCTTCGAGGAATCCTGAGGAAAGTATTCCCTTTCATCTACGAAATTATAGACAGTTTCGATGGTTTTATCGGGGTTGATCAGATTATAGGTTTGATCCCTCAATGAATCTGAAACGGCTGTGACGATATCCGATTTTTCGATGCCGTAACGGATCGATTCCTTTAATGAAGAATCTGAACCCAATACAGTGATGTCCGTCCCATGCAGAGTCGTCACAATCCCGATATTGGAGCCAGCCATATCCCGTCCGAGAATGGCACAAACCGCATGGGGAATCGCATAGTGGACATGCATCAAGTCCAGCTCCTCATTCTTGATCACTTCTGCAATTTTTGTCGCCAATGCGATATCATACGGCGCATATTGGAAGACCGAATAGGTATTCACTTCCACTTGATGGCTGTAGATATTTGCATATGTTTTATTCAGGCGGAAAGGGGTGCTGGAGGTGATGAAATGCACTTCATGCCCTTTTTCCGCCAGCATTTTTCCCAATTCCGTGGCAATGACACCCGATCCCCCAACTGTCGGGTAGCAGGTGATGCCGATTTTCATTTTTCGCACAGTATTCTCTCCTATCCTCTTCGTTCTCCTAGCAGGCGCCAGTCGACAAACCCTTCCTCCAACCCCTTCAGAAGCACTTCAGCGGTTCCCATATTGGTTGCCAACGGAATACCGTAGACATCACATAGACGGATCAATGCAGTTACGTCCGGCTCATGCGGCTGGGCAGTCAAGGGATCTCGAAAGAAGATGACCATATCCATTTCATTCTGGGCAATCATCGCCCCTATCTGCTGATCTCCTCCCAAAGGTCCGGATTGGAAACGGATGACGGGAAGACCGGTTCCGTCAATTACCCGTTGTCCAGTTGTACCGGTAGCATATAGCGTATGCTGAGCGAGTATCGGCTGATACGCGGTAACAAATTGGATTAAGTCGTCTTTTTTGCGATCATGGGCTATCAAAGCGATTTTCATATTTTTTCCCCCTTAAACGATTATGTGTTCCAAGCCATAAATCAGTTCTTCTTTTTCCATAACCGTTTTAATGGATAACACGACGCCCGACATAAACGATCCACGATTAAACGAATCGTGGCGAAGCGTCAACAGCTGTCCATCCCCTCCGAGGAGAACCTGTTGATGGGCGACCAATCCAGGCAAGCGGACACTGTGGATCCGCATACCATCATATTTGGCACCCCGTGCGCCGGCAATCGTCTCTTTTTCGCGGACATGCCCTTGCTCATGAATTGGGCGTTCCTTCGAAATCAAATGAGCCGTCTTCATCGCCGTTCCGGAAGGGGCATCCAGTTTTTGGTCATGGTGCATTTCAATTATCTCGATATCCGGCAAGTACTTGGCTGCCTGCTCTGCAAACTTCATCATCAAAACTGCGCCAACCGCAAAGTTCGGTGCGATGATGCAGCCGACTTTCGAATCTTTTGATAATGCCATCAATTCCTCTAGCTGCTCATCCGAAAAACCAGTCGTTCCAACAACTGGACGGATGTTTAATTCCAAGGCCTGTTTCGTATGCTCGTATACAAATTCAGGAGTGGTCAAATCGACCAGCACATCCGGTTCGCTTTTTAAGTAGAGCTCTTTAAGGTCCGTAAAGACCGGCACGGTATAAGCAGAAGGAAATAAATTCGTGTCTGCCAATGTCTTTCCGACATTTTTATAATCCAGAACAGATACCAGCTCCATTTCCGGATTGTCCATTACTGTATGTACGGCTTCTTTGCCCATTTTCCCTCTTGCTCCTGCAATTGCCACGCGAATCTTCATTTATCTTCATCCTTTCTAGTCCAACGGTCTTTGTCTCGGCTGGCGAATTTCTCCATTACCCGGTCGTGTGCTTGTGCCAGGTCGATTTCCATTGAGTTTGCCATACAAATCAAGACGAACAGAACATCTCCCATTTCCTCTTCGATGCTATTAACCTCTTCTGTACTCTTTTTCTTTTTAGGCCCATATTCATGCATGACTTCTCTGGAAAGCTCACCTAACTCCTCTGTCATCCGAGCCATCATTTCCATCGGTTGAAAATAGCCTTCTTTATATTGTCCAATGTACTTGTCAACGTCCTGCTGCAGCTGTTTCATGGTTTTTTCTCCGTTCATTTCATCACACTCCTCAGTCAATCGTAAAGAAAACTGATGATGTTGTCAAAATACATTATTTATACGATAATACAGAAGTTGATTTGCAAGAAAGGGGTTTATCTAAATTGAACGAATTAAAAATAAAAAACATCTTTTTCATCCTTCTCGGCGCCGCCATCTATAGTTTTGGGTTTGTCCACTTTAATATCCAAAACGAATTGGGGGAAGGCGGTTTTGCCGGAATTACATTGATTTTGTATTTTATATTCAATTGGGACCCGGCATTGATGAACCTGCTATTGAATATTCCCCTGTTTTTTATCGGCTGGAAGCTTCTCGGCAGAAAAGTTTTTCTGTATACCATTATCGGAACAGTAGCCGTTTCCGTATTTCTGAAAATTTTCCTGATCTACGAAATCCAAATCAACTTGCAGGATGATCTATTCCTGGCGGCATTGTTTGCAGGTGTATTTGTTGGAGTGGGGCTCGGAATTATTTTCCGTTTCGGCGGAACAACAGGCGGTGTTGATATTATCGCACGCCTGGCGCAGAAATATATCGGCTGGAGCATGGGAAAAACAATGTTCCTATTTGATGCCGGCGTCATCATGCTGTCGTGGCTGACATTCCTCGACCATCGTTCCATGATGTACACATTGGTCGCTGTTTTTGTCGGCGCCCGCGTCATTGATTTTGTACAGGAGGGTGCCTACGCTGGACGTGGTGCTTTGATCATCTCAAACTCACAGGAAGAGATTGCCACCCGGATTTCAGTGGAAATGGACCGGGGCATCACAATCCTGCGCGGCTATGGCCATTTCACCAAAGAAGAACGAGAAGTCCTGTACTGCGTAGTGGCCAGAAATGAAATTGTCCGGTTGAAGAACATCATCAACTCCGTCGATCCCCACGCCTTTGTATCCTTGATGGAAGTTCATGACGTTATGGGCGAAGGCTTTACGCTCGATGAAGAAAAGCAGCCGATCGGCTGATGGACATAGAAAAAACGGCCCATTTTATGGGCCGTTTTTTTATGAACGGTTCATGCTTGTATAGATTAAGATCAATCGCGCAAGCTCAAGAACTGCGACTGCAGTAGCTGCAACATAGGTCATCGCAGCGGCGCTCAACACTTTTTTCGCATGGCGTTCTTCGTCATTCCGGATGATATTATGCGACAATAACTGGTCCATCGCCCGGTTGGAGGCGTTGAATTCCACCGGCAAGGTCACCAATTGGAAAACCACACCTGCTGCCAATAGGATGATCCCGATCAATAGCGCTCCGCTCCAAGCGGAGAAGAAACCGATCATGATGAAGACCCATGACATATTCGATGAGATGTTAACGATCGGCACCAGGCGATGGCGTAGGCGCAAGAACGAATAGTCTTCTGCATCCTGGATGGCATGTCCGACTTCGTGAGCCGCAACTGCAGTCCCAGCGACGGAAGCTTCATGATAATTATGGCTGCTGAGAGCAACAGTTTTTGTCAATGGATTATAATGGTCACTCAGCATACCGCGGCTTTCCACAACTTTAATATCCTGAAGATTATTGGCATCCAGAATCGTACGTGCCACCTGTGCTCCAGTATGGCCGGAAGTAGAACGGATTTTCGAGTATTTACCATATGTTCTTTTTAATTTAAATTGAGCCCAAATCGGGATGATCAGTAAAAGGATAAAATATAGGATATATCCACCCATGTGTAACCGACACCTCTTTCTTTCTGCTTGATACCCCTATTTTACTTGGGATAGTCAATATTGGTCAACTGAAACGGATTGTGATTTATTCAAATAAGCCACATAAAAGGCAAAACCGACACAAGCTATTGATAACCAGAAAGTGAAGTAGCCAATTTGGCTGCTGTAGGCACTCAAGGTACTGTAAATAGGCATTTGGCCAAAGACATAATCGATGACATCATTATGCAATGTCCAAATGGCGGTCAATGCAACAGTGAACCAGCCAAAGCGGTAATGTTCAATATACAGGACCGCTTGGAGGGCCATTGCAAAATGGGAAGCGACCAGCATCCAGCCGATCCATCCGATTGAACCCGTTTCCCATAATGTCAGCAAGTTCATGACAACTGCCCATAAGCCATACTTGATCAATGTGACAAAGGCCAACGCTTCAAACAGCCTGCTCCGCTTGCCAACTATCCACAGTCCCAGCACAATCGTAAAGAACAGGCTCGCTGTCGGACTGTCAGGTACAAAAATCAGAAAAATCGGCTCAGTGATTTTCAGTTGCCAGCCATACCATATGTAACCGTATACCGTACCGCCCAAGTTAATGAAGAAAAGCAGGATCAAAAACGGCCGGTACATCAGCCAGGCAGATATCTTAATCGCAAAGGATAGCATCAATTTCTTCCTTTCAGGGTAGAAAAAAAGAGCCGGTTTCCCGGCTCTTTTTTCTTTTTTATTATTCAGCTTCAAGGCCTGAAATAAATTCAGCCAGGACTTGCAGATCTTCATCTGTTCCGTCCCACGAAGGTGGCATCGTTTGTGCTCCGCCTTCTTCAATACCATTGACAGCGATGTCAGCGATTTCTTCAGGAGACAAGCCAGTTCCAACAAGTGTTGGTCCAACAGCCCCTTCCAGATTGTCGCCATGGCAACTGATGCATGCTGCTCCAGAGTAGATTTCATATCCTGGGTCAGCCGTATCAATTTCGACTTCCTCTGTAATCTGTCCTTGCGCTTCAGCAGCTTCCCAGTCATGGTTTGCTACTGACTCCCATGTAAGGAAGATGATAGAAGCGATACCAAGAAGCATGAAGCCTGTTGGCAATGGACGTTTAGAAGGACGTCTTTCCGGTCCGCGATCCAAGAATGGAGCCAGCATTAAAGCTCCAAAAGCAAGTCCTGGAACGATGATGGCACCAACCACGTTGAATGGTCCGGAAGCGAATTCGTATTTCAGTAATTGATATAAGAACAAGAAATACCAGTCTGGCAAAGGAATATAAGCTGTATCGGTCGGATCTGCCTGACCTTCAAGAGGCGACGGATGGGCGACGGTCAAAAGCAAATAACCGATCAAGAAGACTGCACCGATCATCCATTCTTTCAAAAGGAAGTTCGGCCAGAAAGCTTCTGTTTTACCAGGGTATTCGGAGTAATCTTTAGGAACATTCGGCTTACGGAATTCCATACTCGGAACACGCGAATCCCCTACAAATTTCATCCCTTTTCCGCGATGCATAGTGTTCCCTCCTTAATAAATCCTTGTTGCAGAATGAATTATAGCGGTCCTGAAATACCCTGTCTTCTGATCATGATAAAGTGAGCAGCTAGCAACCCAAGCAAAGCCGCAGGCAAGAAGAAGACGTGGATAGCGAAGAATCGTGTCAAAGTCTGTGCACCAAGGATTGTTGAATCCCCAGCCAATAGAATCTTGATTGATTGTCCGATAACCGGTACAGATGCTGCAATTTCAATCCCAACTTTTGTTGCAAATAGAGCTTTCATATCCCATGGAAGCAAGTAACCTGTGAAACTCAATCCAAGGATTACGCCAAATAGCATAACGCCCACGACCCAGTTCAACTCACGAGGTTTCTTATAAGAACCTGTAAAGAATACCCGCAGTGTATGAAGGAATATCATAACTACTACAAGAGAAGCTCCCCAGTGGTGCATCCCACGCACAATTTCTCCAAAAGCGACTTCGTTCTGAAGATAGTAAACCGACTGCCAAGCATTTTCAATATCTGGTACATAATACATGGTTAAGAACATACCGGATAAGATTTGAATTACTGTAATGAAAAATGTAAGTCCTCCAAAACAATATACAAATGCTGAAAAGTGGTGTGCGGGGTTTACGTGCTCAGGTACTTCATGGTCAGCAATATCACGCCAGATAGGCGTGATGTCTAATCGCTCATCAACCCAATCATATAACTTGTTTAGCACTGGTGTCGTACCCCCTAACTATTAAACTAATGTGTTTTGTCTTACTGCACCGATCGCTACAAAGCCATCCTGTTCTTGTACTTCGTACTCATCCAGTGGCCCAAGCGGTGGTGTTCCTGCGATGTTCTGTCCGTTTTTCTCATAACGGCCTGCGTGGCATGGACAGAAGAATTGTGTCGGGTTTTCTGGATCTCCCGCCCAGTTCACTGTACATCCTAAATGTTTGCAGACAGGTGAAAGCGCGATTAACTTATCGCCTTCTTTATACACCCAAGCTGAATTCGTTACTTCAGATACGTACCATGCATCCGTTTGTTCGAAAGCAAAGTCGACACGTACTGGCTCTTCAGTAATATCAGCTGCAGCTTGATCAGTTAGAACGAAATCTCCGCCTTCATGTTGCTGAAGTATCGGGTCTACCGCAAAACGAACCATTGGCATCAACATTCCTGCTGCCATGAAACCGCCTACACCAGTTAATGTGTAGCCTAAAAATTGACGTCGTGATACACGATTATTACTCATCCTTTTCCCCCCTCTAACATTCAAGGTCAGTCCAATGGACATACTCATTCAAATATAATTACTAGGACAACCTAATGATATATCAATCAAATCTTTAGGTCAATATCGCATTCAGCGTATTCCAGTAGTTTGTGAACATTTCATGAATGATGTGACCATTCTTTCATAAATAGCGGCAATACCTGTCTCAGCTGGTCTTCCATGACCGATTTCTTGAAGGATTGGTCCATATCTTCGATCGGAATTGCAGGCAGCCATAAAACGTTTTTCAGGCTGTCGATCATCCGCCATTCCGAATCAGTAGTCAGATAAAAGACATGTTTGAACTTGGTATGCTCCAGTTCTTCCGATAGTTCATCGGCAATTCGCTGCCGATTCGCTATTTTGGCATAAGAAACGGGCGGAAACAAAAGGATCCGCCCTTTAAATTGCTTTTCCAATAATGCCGTCAAGGTTTGCAGGTATTCAGAAGCGCCTGCACTCGGCTTCATGCCTGCAGCGCTTAAATCCAATTGCAAGAGCGGCACTACAGCCGTATCCACATAGTCCTGTTGGCTTAAATATTGATCCATTTCTTTTCCGATAAAATGCATAAAACTTTTTCACTCTCCATCTTTTTTCAAGGTTTTGAATGCCTGCAACATCGCTGACAGTTCGAAGAAACGGTCACGATCATTGGCATCCAGTGCCTCATCAATTTGTTTGTGAATGGTTTCTTCCTGAAAAATCGACATACTCTCTTCGAGAATCTTCTCCGCTATCAGGCGATCCTGTTCATTGACCGATGCGTTTTTAGGTACATACGGATTTTCTTCCAACACAGATAAATACAACGCTGGTGGAGGTATATTCGGGAAATTCAATTGAACGTACAAATCATCATCAGGATTCAATCGCAGATCATGAAACGACTTTTCCGCATCTGCTGTCATCAGATTTCCTTTATAGAAGCGAAACGGAATTTCTTTCGATTCAGTAGAGGACATGACCATTGCACGTGGACAATAATGCGCTTCTTCAACAAAATGGGTTTTTTCAAGCAGCTCTTCGTTGCTCAACATATAATTAAGAATCCAAATGCATTCACGTCTTTTCATCTTGTAGGATTGCAGAAACCAACGGACGAATTGCTTTTTCTCACCTATCGATACTGAAGCGGTCATGAAATTTCCTCCTTTCAATCAAATGACTGCTGCCAATCGAACCATTCCGGATTTTCAGGTTCCAATACCTGCAGCTCTTTAATAATTTCGAGGGCGCCCTCTCTTTTTCCTTCTTCTATCAGGAATAAGGCATACTTTTTCAGAAAACCTGCATCCTCTTTAAAAGATGGGTAAGCCTTATCGTAATAAACAGTTGCCTGCCCGTAATTCTCAGCGCGTTCATAGGCTTCAGCGATCATTGGGTAAAGGCCCGCCCAATCGTCGCCGCTTTCGATCACCATCTCTGCAAGCTCGAGCACATCGTCATCCGACTCTTCAGCATGGAAATACGACACCAGCGTGTAGATGGCCTCCATATACTCTGGATCCAATGCAATTGCCTGGCGCAGATGTCCAACACCTTCCTCTGCCTTACCGAGTTTCATGGCCAGCTTGCCGGCAAATAGATACAATTCCTTGTCGAATTCGTCCCTTGCTATGCCTTCACTTATGGCCTGATAGGCTGCCGGGTAATCTTCTGTCATATTCAGGCTTTGCGCCTTCAATAAATAAGCTGAAAAGTAATCGGGATCGATGTCGATCAATTCGTCAAGACGGCGGACGGCCATTTCATATTGGCGTGTCTGGAAGGCGGCAAATGCTGCACCGAACAGAACATCCGGCGTCGTCTGATCCTCCAACGCTTTTTCATAATGAGGCAAGGCCTCCTCGTAGGCAGCTCCTGCACTATATACTTCAGCCAGCCGTTCGGAAAAGTTTACGCCTTCAATTGCGATATTTTGCGCTTCGAGTTCCTGATAGATCTTCGCCGATTCCAGATAACGTCCGGAATCCAGCAGCAATTCCGCTTTTGCCTGCTGCAGCAGCGGCTCATCCGGCATCAGTTCTATCGCTTCGTTCAAGCGGTTCTCAGCTGCTTCAAGCAATCCCTGCAACTGAAACAGGTCTGCCAGCGTAACGAGCGCCTGTGCATACAGCTCGTCGTCTTTCGGCACCTCCATCAGGGCATTCAATGCATCGTCTTCCCGATCGGCATCAATCAACAGGTTGGCCCGGTCGATGATCAACTGTGCTTCTTCAGGAAAAATGTACTGCAGATGCTCCAGCACCTTAATGGCTTCTTCCACAAAGCCGATTTCTGCAAGCCATTCAGATAGACCATATTGCTCATCAGGATCTCCCTGCAGCAAATACTTATCCAGTAAGGTGTTCAGGAGATCGGGATCCCCTTGTTCCACCGCTTTTTGTATCTCTTCAATATTAGCCATACTATCACCTATTCCTTCACGTTCTTACTCTCATCCTACACGAAAGAACCGCTTTATCATAATAAAAAAACTCTCCAGGAGGAGAGTCAATTTGTCAGTAAATTCAATTGTTCAAAGAAGTTCGGATAGGAAATCGAGATACATTCCGCATCATCGATCACAACTTCACCGGAAGCCGCCAAAGCACCGATTGCCGCCATCATGCCCAGGCGGTGATCGCCGTAAGAGGTCATTTCAGCACCGGTCAAGGCCGTAGGTCCATGGATGATCATGCCATCTTCCGTCGCTTCGATGTCCGCACCCATTTTCGACAATTCCTTGACGACTGCTGCAATTCGGTCGGTTTCCTTGACCCGCAGCTCTTCAGCGTCTTTAATCACGGTCGTTCCTTCTGCCTGCGTCGCAATAAGGGCGATCAAAGGAATTTCATCAATCAGCCGTGGAATCAAGTCACCGCCGATTTCAATCCCTTTCAAATTGCTGGAATAAACGGTCAGGTCAGCGGAACGCTCTCCCTGTGTATCGTTTTCTTCCAGATTAAAAGAAGCGCCCATTTGTTCAATCACATCCAAAATGCCTGTACGAGTCGGATTGATGCCGACATTCTCCAAAATCACTTTACTGTCTTCTGTAATCAAAGCCGCTCCGATCATGAACGCAGCCGATGATATGTCACCTGGCACCTGTACATGGGCTGCCGTCAGCTTCTGGCCGCCTTCCAGCTTGATCTGGTGATCTTCACGCGTAATTGTGGCCCCAAAATGTTCCAGCATGATTTCCGTATGGTCGCGTGACGCAATCGGTTCGTGGATGACTGTCTTGCCAACCGCTTTCAGTGCTGCCAAGAGAATCGCGGATTTCACTTGAGCACTGGCAACAGGCAATGTATAGTCAATTGCCTTCAACTGTGTTCCTTGAACTGCTAAAGGCGTGTATTGTCCATCCATCCGTCCACGGATATCGGCTCCCATTTCACGAAGCGGATTGATGATTCGCTTCATTGGACGTTTGGCGATCGATTCATCGCCTGCCAGAATCGAATGGAAGGATGTTCCCGCCAATAAACCAAGCATCAGGCGAGTGGTGGTACCTGAATTTCCTGTGTCCAGAACCTCGGAAGGCTCTTTCCAGGAATCTTCCCCCTCGCTTTGGATGGTAACAAGGTCATCTGCAATATCAATTTCGACGCCTAATTTTTTGAAGCAGGATATGGTGCTTAAACAATCGTCTCCCATCAGGAAGCCTTCAACTGTAGTTTTCCCGGTAGCCATCGAACCGAACATGATGGCACGGTGGGAGATGGATTTGTCCCCTGGCACTTTGATGCTGCCGGTCAGGGAAGGTTTTTTATACGTTAACGATATTGCCATGGGCTTATCCGTCCTTTCAGGAAATATACGAATCATAGACAGTCCGTGCCGAAATGCATTTCTGTGCACGGGCACGGTCTTCAGCAGTTTGGAAACTGATGACGAGAATACCGAACACATCCTCACGCGTTTCCAGAATCCGAAGATTGACGATGCTGATCTGTTCTTCTGCCAGATAGCCCGTCAATTCCGATATACTTCCGGGAACATCGGGGATGTCAATGTAAAGGTCAAATACGGAAAACATCGCTCCATGTCCGGCTATCGGGAGTTTGTCGCGTACCGTTTTGGCATGCGAAAAGAATTGCTCGATCGGTTCAGGGTCGTTTTTCACGAGCATATCTTTCAATTGATCCATCTGCTCCATCCAATTGCTTAATTGCTGGACGATCATCGCGTTGTTTTGGGTGGTGATGTCACGCCACATTTCCGGATTCGATGAAGCAATACGTGTCGTATCCCGGAAACCGCCTGCTGCCAACTGCCGGGCAAAAGGGAATTTCTCCTCCTGATCCAATTGATGGACCAGCGAAGCAGCGATCAAATGCGGAAAATGACTGACGATCGCTGTCATATGATCGTGTTCTTCAGCTGGCAGCACTTCGATTTTCGCTTTTGTCACCGCCAATAATTTCTTTAGGAACTGGAGACTCTTTTCATCCGTTTTATCACCAGGCGTTAAAATATAGAAGGCATTTTCAAATAAGACGTCTTTTGCAGCCTCTACACCGCTTTTATGGGAACCAGCCATCGGATGACCGCCTATAAAAATATGATCCAGACTTTTTGAAGCTTCCATTATTTGTATTTTCGTACTGCCTGTATCCGTTAAAATGACATCTTCTTTTAAATTCCAGTATCTGCTTTGCTCCATCAGTTTAATCGTGGCACCTACGGGCGTAGCAAAAATGATGAGATCCGCTTCAGAAGCTGCTTGTTCAAGTGATGGAGGCGAACTATGTATTATGCCCATCTTAAAAGCTTTTCTTGCAGTTAATGCATCAGCATCGTAGCCGGCGACATGGACATCGCTATTGCGCTGAAGCGCTTTTGCCAGCGATCCGCCAATCAAGCCCAATCCGATGATTAAAATATGAGTTGTCACGTCGAACTCACCTGGCTTTTAGCCGTCAGATCCGGGCGCAGTTTCGTCGCTTCATTTAAGTAAATATGATGGATTTCCTGTTGGCTAAGCTCTGTATTGACATGCATCATGACTCGTATGCACAAAGGCATGCTTCCGGGAACGTCCATTTCATGCGTGCACATGACCGGTACATAATTCCAATCTTCAATTGTTCGGACAGCCTTTGCAGGAAAAGCCGAAGAAATATCAGTTGTTGTCGAAATGATGACAGAAGCAACATGATCCGGTTCGATCTTGTTTTCTTTGGCCATCTCCAAAACCAGCCGTCTTGTTTCTTTCAGGACTTCTTCCGGCTGATCTGCAGAAACCGTGATTGCACCTCTTACTCCACGTATCATTAAATCACTTCTCCTATCTGTAAAACTAATTTTCCATATGCTTTACTGGCGTGCAGTTCTTCCACTTTTTCCACAAAAGGCTTGCCCGTCTGCTCCAGCAGCACAAAATTCAACGCACCTTTCGAGGACTTCTTATCTTTTTTCATATAAGGCAATAAGGCTTCAAATTGAATTTCCCGCAATAAATGAAGTGGATAGCCATTTGCATTGGACCATCGGATGAATTCATCCAATTTTTCGTGTCCTGAAAGCAACAATGCGTAGGACATGCCCAACACCACCGCTTCTCCATGCGTAATTTTGCCGTAACCCAGGTGCCCCTCTAAAGCGTGTGCCAAAGTATGGCCGAAATTCAAGTATTTGCGGACGCCGCCTTCAAATTCATCTTCTTCGACTATAGCAGCTTTTACTGCAATGCCTTTTTCCAAATGCCGATTCAGATCCTCTTGGGAGATATCCGCGAAATCACGGATTGACAAGAGTTCTGCCAGCCACTCTTCATTGGATATGAAAGCATGTTTGATCACTTCAGCCATTCCAGAACGAATTTCTCCCGGTGGCAATGTAGTGAGCAGCTTGCTGTCATACAAAACCGCTTTCGGCTGATAAAACGTACCGATCATATTTTTACCCAATTCGTGATTGATGGCTGTTTTTCCACCTACCGCACTGTCATGGGCTAAAATCGTCGTTGGAAGCTGGATGAACGGAATGCCGCGCATAAAAGTTGAAGCGACAAATCCAGCCACATCTCCTGTCGCTCCTCCTCCAAATGCCAACAACAATGAATTTCTTGAACAGTTTTCGGATAACAGAAAGCTATGGCAGGCCATGAAGGTCTCCACAGACTTCGCATTTTCTCCGGCAGGGACCGTCATGACACGGATATCCCAGTCTGCCAGAAAACCCATTAAATACTGCAAGTGAAGCTCTGCAACCCGTTCATCCGCTATAACGACAATGCGGTCTGCCGCATCGAGCAAAGGACGATATGCATCAGCAAACAAATCGAATACCCCAGAACCGATGTGGACTGTATATGGTTGATCAGCTTCGACCCGCAATTGCTTCATGCTTAAAACTCCTTCGTGTAATTCATGTAATTTTTCAGGTTATCGACCAAACGCGGCATTTGATCCGCATCAAATTGATCCAGCAATGCGTTCGCAACTTCCCAGGCCACTACATGCTCGGCAACAATGGATGCTGCCGGAACCGCACAGCTGTCAGATCGCTCAATGCTTGCCTGAAACGGCTCTTTTGTTTCGATGTCCACACTGTTTAACGGTTTGTATAAGGTCGGGATCGGTTTCATGACCCCTCTGACAATAATCGGCATTCCGGTTGTCATGCCGCCTTCGAATCCACCCAGATTATTGGTTTTGCGCGTATAGCCATGTTCTTCATCCCATAGGATTTCATCATGCACTTCACTGCCGGGTTTACGGGCCATTTCAAATCCCAAACCAAATTCCACGCCTTTAAAGGCATTGATGCTCATAATCGCTGCTGCCAATTTAGCATCCAGTTTCCGGTCATAATGGACATAGCTTCCGATCCCTGCCGGCATGCCTTCTACTATCACTTCCACTGTTCCTCCGATGGAATCGCCATTCTTCTTGGTTTGGTCAATTAAATCCGTCATTTGTTTGGTGACGGAAGGATCTGCACAATATACTGCATCATTTTCAACGATATCACGGATTTCGTCAGCCGACTTTCCAAGATAACTTTCTGGGTTCACCTTAATGCCACCGATTTCGGTTACATGAGAGACGATATTGATGCCCAGTTCTGCGAGCAACTGCTTGGCTACTGCCCCAACTGCTACACGGACCGTCGTTTCACGCGCTGACGACCGCTCCAGGACGTTTCTTAGATCCCGGTGCCCATACTTCATGCCACCGTTCAAATCCGCATGTCCGGGACGTGGGCGCGATATTTGGCGCTTCACTTCTTCTGTCTCTTCGATCGGTTCGATACCCATAATGGAAGTCCAATGTTTCCAATCGTCATTCGCAACGACTAAAGCTACAGGAGAGCCCAATGTTTTGCCATGCCGAACGCCGGAAACAATTTCAACCGTATCTTTCTCGATTTGCATCCGTCTTCCGCGTCCATGTCCGCCTTGGCGTCTTTTCAACTCTTTATTGATCATTTCTGCCGTCAAAGGCAATTGCGCCGGCAACCCCTCTATGATGGCAGTCAATTGCGGACCGTGTGATTCTCCTGCTGTTAAATAACGCATTTACGCTTTCTCCCTTCAACGTGCTAAAGTATTTATGTATCACTATACCATAAGGCATTTCTTCAATTCTATATGAAAATCAGATAAAGTGAAACTTCAATCAATTGAGAATTTTTACCTTCAATATTTGTTCATTTCCAAAATGAAATAGAGCCGCCCGAAAACCGGACGGCTCTATCAGTAAATATAAAAAAAAGCAGCTGAGCTGCTTTTCATCAGATTGGATTAGTTAACCCAGCTGTTCATTGTTTTTTCGTATGAAACCAATTCTTCTTCTTTGAAGAACAAGCCGATTTCGCGTTCTGCGCTTTCAGCAGAATCCGAACCGTGGATCATGTTTTTGCCGACAGTAACTGCGAAGTCGCCGCGGATCGTTCCTGGAGCTGCATCTTTAGGGTTTGTAGCGCCCATCATTTGACGTGCAGTCAAAATAACGTTTTCGCCTTCCCAAACCATTGCGAATACAGGACCTGAAGTGATGAATTCAACCAATTCGCCGAAGAATGGACGTTCTTTGTGCTCGCCGTAATGTTCTTCTGCCAATTCAGTAGGGATCTGCATCAATTTAGCACCTGCTAAATGATATCCTTTTTTCTCGAAACGTGCGACGATTTCTCCGATTACGTTACGTTGAACGCCGTCTGGTTTAACCATTAAAAATGTTTTTTCCATTGTAAACACTCCTCTATTAAAAGCTCAGGCTTATTGCCCACCTTAAAAAATACTATCATTGTCGAGTCATTTGTCAACCGGCAACTTAAAAATTCCGTTTCCCGATAAAGAATGCAATTTTCCGCATTGTTTTCACCGCTCGCCCTTTTGGCAGGAATGTAAGTTCACGCAAAGCTTTTTCCAAATACCGTTCGCTCATCGCTTTTGCTTCCTCGATAGCAGAACTCTTGCGGATTGTCTCGACAATCCGCAACCGTTCTTCAGTGGATAATTCCTTATTTAAATTTTCTTTCAACATGGCATAGATTTCGGGATCCTTTCGCGCACACAAAATAGGCAAAGTGATATTTCCTTGGATAAAATCGCTGCCCGCCGGTTTTCCCAGTTCTTCATCAGTTGATGTGAAATCGAGAATATCATCGATAATCTGGAAGGACATCCCGATAAAATAGCCGAAACGGCGAAGATGAGCTGCAGTTTTTTCATCAGTTCCCGAAACAAGCGCGCCCAATTCACAGCTCGAAGAAATCAACAAAGCCGTCTTCCGTTTGATGCGGCGGAAATAATCCCGCAAATTTTGATCCAATTTGTATTTATCTTTGATCTGAATAATTTCACCACGGCAAACTTCAATCAAAGTCTTCGAGAGGATCTCATGGACACGTGGAGATTCAATTTCAGTTATCCGTTCCAATGCACGCGCCAAAATAAAATCTCCTGTATACATCGCAACACTGTTGTTCCACTGCGCCTTGACAGTCGGTTGGCCTCTCCGGATCTCCGAGTCATCAATGACGTCATCATGGACCAATGAAGCCATGTGGATCAGTTCCAGCGGCACGGCTACGCGTTTCATGACATCAATATCATAATCGCCGAATTTTCCTGCAAGCAAAACAAAAACAGGTCGGATTCTTTTCCCTCCGGCCTGCAATAAATGAAGAGACGCATCATTTAAAAGGAGAGATTTGGAATCCACTGCCTGTTCCAATTCCTTCTCGATCATTTCCAGTTCCGGTCTAAGGTCGGAATAGAGCAATTTCAACTTCATCTTTTCCACTTAAAATCCTTCTCCCGCTAATTTACTTTTTTATTCCTAGGTGGAGGGCTGCGGCGCCTCCTGTATACGGTTTGTACTTCACTTTTTCAAATCCGACTTCCGTGAACAGTTTCGCCAGCTGTTTCATGCCCGGGAAAGTTTTTGCCGATTCCTGCAACCATGAATACTCTTTATAGCTTTTAGCGAAAAGCTTGCCGAAGACTGGCATGATGAAACGGAAATACACTCTGAAAAATGGTTTGAAGAGAATGTTCTCAGGCTGTGATGTTTCTAGACAGGCAATCATTCCACCCGGCTTCAGTACGCGGTGCATTTCAGAAAGGACCTGGCGGTAATCCGGAACATTACGAAGACCGAAACCGATTGTCGCAAAGTCAAATGAATTATCGGGATATGGCAGTGACATGGCATTTCCCTGTATCAATTTGATTTGAGGCATTTCCTTGGTTTTCTCATGTCCGACATTCAGCATGTTCTGGCTGAAGTCCAGGCCGACGACCTGACCGGTTTCACCGACAGCTTTTCCAAGCGCAATGGTCCAATCAGCAGTTCCACAGCAAACATCGATAGCTGCAGCACCTTTGGGAACCTGCATTTTATACATGGTATCTTCACGCCATTTGTTATGCTGCTGAAAACTGATGACTGAATTCATCTGGTCATAGTTCTCTGAAATCTTTTCAAATACTTCGTGGACTCTTTGTTCTTTTGTTTTAGGCATATCAGTCATCCTTCTCGGGTCAGCTGCTCAGCTCTATGCTGGTGCGGGGTTATTTGATGGAGCAAAAATTGTGCCAGTTCATAATCCAGTGAACAATCAGCGATGGATGCTAATATCCGTCCATGCAGGCTATCCAGCTTTTCCAGCAACCAATGTTCGGTATAAATTTCATGAACAAGATTGGCGTTCAGTTCACGAAGGAAAAGGGTATAATTTTTGGATTGCAACCGCTTCAGCTCGTCTGTGTAGCGTATATACAGCAACGCCTGTTCAGCGATTGGAGCGTATTCGGTATAGCCATAGAATCTATAAAATGACATTAAAAGTTCAGTTTCAATAATAGTAATCGCTTCTTCTATTTCTTCAATCGGCCGGATCTCGTCTTCAAAGAACGAAGTTTTCTTTTCACTCACTTGAATAATGGCGGACGCCAG
Organism: uncultured Planococcus sp.; assembly: GCF_947501725.1. Classification (NCBI taxonomy): domain Bacteria; kingdom Bacillati; phylum Bacillota; class Bacilli; order Caryophanales; family Caryophanaceae; genus Planococcus; species uncultured Planococcus sp. Next base: position 245,850 of record NZ_CANMXD010000004.1, read on the forward strand.
GTGCTGGACCATGGCAATATTCTCGGCATTCACCAGCATCTGATAATAGATTCCACTGTACAGATCACCAGCAAGCACGGTCAATTGCTGTTCTTTGATGATAGGTGCATCTTCTCTGATTTGATCATGGGCATGCAAAGCGGCATAGACGATGGAAACCGTTTTTGCAGAGGACTCGATATCTGCCGACCAAGTTTTCCCGTCGAAAAAAGGCAATAACAAAAAAAACAAACGGGATTCTTTGACGGATGGACCATCTGTAAACTGGTCGAGTGTCCGCTGGCGCACAGCATTCAAGACCTCGATTTCCATGGAAATAATTTTCGATTGTATTTGATGTCCCTTCATACTGCTTGCTCCATTCATGATTTAGCCATACTACAATAGTATATCACAGGCAAAGCCTTGCCTTCATCCAATATCGTTTATTTTTTAGCTTCGCTTTCGACGATACCATGGGCAGAATGAATTTCCGCTTTACCGCGGATTTTCATAGCTGAAGTGTGCTCCGTAAACTGGGCAATCATCACTTCGCCTTTATCCAATTTTTCAGTATGGTGAAATTTTGTGTCGTTGCCGCGCGTCAATCCGATGACATTCACACCGTCTTCCTGGGCGCGGATAATAATATATTCTGTCTGAGCCATTTTCACACCTGCTTTTCCGTATTAGTCCATATTGATATAAGTGATGACTTCCGAACGTTTGATGTCATCGGTTTCCAGTATCCCACGGGATACTGCTGTCACTGTCTTCGAGCCCGGCTTCTTGATGCCTCTCATGGTCATGCACATATGCTCGGCTTCAATCATGACGTAAACGCCATGCGGATTTAATGTTTCCATCAATGAATCTGCAATCGTCGAAGTGATGCGTTCCTGGAGCTGTGGACGTTTCGCAACTGTCTCTACCGCACGGGCCAATTTGCTTAACCCAGTCACAACCCCATCGCGAGGAATATAGGCGATATGCGCTTTTCCGAAAAACGGAACGAGGTGATGTTCGCACATCGAGTAGAAAGGAATATCTTTGACGAGCACCAGTTCTTCATGGCCTTCATGAAAAACGGTTTTGAAATATTCTTTCGGATCTTCCTTTAATCCAGAAAATACTTCCGCATACATCTTAGCTACCCTTTTAGGCGTATCCTTTAATCCTTCTCGGTTTACGTCTTCCCCAACCGCCTCTAAAATCATCGAGACAGCTTGTTCTATTTTATCAAGGTCTACCTTCTGTGTTTTCACATCTATCATTCTGTTTCCTCCTGTTGAAGACGAATCGTTATTTGGATGGCAGCAGGATGGCTACCGGCGGATATGTTTTTAACTGTGCTTTTCCTGGAATGCTTTTGCTTTTCTCATCAATGGCTTCGGCGATCAAACCCTCGGGATCATAAGCCGTTCCGCCTGTGTGGCAAAGGGCGCCACTTCGGCAGCCCGTCTTATGCCTGTCGGAGGCCCACAGGATGTGGGTCAGGTAACCGTTGCGGCAGGAAGCCGCGATTTTAGGTTACCTTCCTTAAGCCGCTTCCGCTTTTCTCACTGTCTAGCTCCGGGAGCCAGACCCTCGGGGTCATAAGGCAACCCAGCTGCGTGGCAAAGGACGCCACTCTGCTGGTCTGCCTTATGCCTGTCGGGTCTAAACGGTTCCCTCCGCTTTTCTCATTGTCCAGCTCCAACGGCCTGCTCCTCGGGTCATAAGCCACTCTGGCTATGCGGCAAAGGACGCCGCTTCGCCAGATCGTCTTATGCCTGTCAGAGCAGAACGGCCGCTTCCGCTTTTCTCACATGAATCGTAGCATACGCACAGGTGTTTCGCAAAACTGTTGACTCAAAAAAAGAATGACTTTTGCAAGATTGTGTCTCGCAAAAGTCATCCTATGTACAGAGGCTAAAGCTTACTTCACTGCATCTTTAAGCGCTTTACCTGGCTTAAATGCAGGAACTTTGCTTGCAGCGATCTCGATTTCAGCGCCAGTCTGCGGGTTACGTCCTTTGCGGGCCGCGCGTTCGCGTACTTCAAAGTTACCGAATCCGATCAACTGAACTTTTTCACCTTTAGTTAGAGCGTCTTGAATCGTCTCAAATGCAGCGTCAACTGCTTTGGCAGCGTCTTTACGAGAAAGTTCAGCTGCTTCAGCAACAGAGTTCACTAATTCTGTTTTGTTCATGCTATTCACCTCCTCTCAAAGGGGATGCAATCATCAATCCTGTAAAAAGAGTATCACATCGAAAATCGCATAGCAACAACAAACAGCCCGCTTTTTCAATAAAACCACCAAATACTAACAAAACTTTCTAAAAAGCGGTCATTTCTATCAAAAACGCGTCAAATCAATGTTTTCACTCGCTTAAAAATACCGGTTCATTTTCTTCGTTTATAGTGTAGGGAAGTGAATAGGCAGGGACCACTGGATGGTCCTCATAAAGGATGAAACGGATATCCTGGCCTGGTTCCAGCTCCCCTTCATATTCCTGAAGAGCAGAATAAAGATCCATCGAATAATCGATGTAAACATCCCCGCTGCCTGTGATCACCATCGGCAAATTACGGCCGCTGTAAGGGCTCACGGCTGTCGGTTCCTCAGAAAAACCCATCGCTTTGTGGTTGAACTTATAGACATTATCTGCAAGGATATCGGATATCGGAGCTTGTCCTCCGTTGGCACTTTTCCGCACATTGACGGATCTTATCGCTTCCGCGGACTGCAGATCGACCAACTTCACTGTTGGATTTTCTTCAACATTCATAAGTACGTACTGAAAAATACCGCCGGTTTCAAATGCGTTTGTCGGCACTTCTGCTGTATAATCAGGAACGATTTTCGAGAAATCGACAGGGTATTTGATGAACTGATCAACATCCATTTCCCGAGTCTTGATCGGCAGCAAACCACCTGTCGCTCCCCTGTATTGATTTACTGCATTTTGAACTGTAATCAGTTGATCCTCATACGGAATCTGATTTTCAGCTCTTTCGCTTTGAGGATATCCGCAGGCTGTCAGAAATGCAGAAATCAGCAGAAGCAGAATGAGCATTGATGTTTTTTTCATTTTTCTCACCTCATGCGCCGCCGGTAGGGCCGCTGAATACCGTGAATATCATGATGAAGAATCCAAGAATCAGCAAGATGTATGCAACTAGCGCGAAAATAAATTTAAGGATGCCGTTTTTCAGTTTGTATCTGCTTAAATAGATAAAGCCCATTGAAATCATCAAAAAAGCAATCCCAGCAAATGATACCCACATTTTATCTAAAGCACTCATAATTGCCCGCCTTTCATAGTGTTTCAGTCAATAGTATAGCATAAAAAAAGAAGAGTCAGCTTGTAGCATCCTCTTCTTTTGTGACAATTAAAGCAAGTTGATCAAATCTTCCATTTCGTTCTTCTTCATGCGTCCCATCAACTTTCCAACCGCATCGTCAGTCGACACATTATCAAAAAGAACAGCATAAAGCGCCGCTGTGATCGGCATCGGTACATCATATGCTTTAGACAATTGATAAGCCGCTTTTGTGGTGCGGATCCCTTCGACGACCATGCCCATTTCTTCCAGCACTTCGTCGAGGGACTTGCCTTTGCCGAGCATATTTCCTGCCCGCCAATTACGCGAATGTACACTCGTACAGGTCACGATTAAGTCACCCACTCCGGTCAATCCAGAGAACGTGAGGGGGGTTGCTCCCATTTTTACGCCGAGACGGGCGATTTCAGCCAGTCCGCGTGTCATGATGGCCGCTTTCGCATTATCGCCGAAACCTAAACCGTCAGTGATCCCCACTGCCAAGGCAATGATGTTCTTCAAAGCACCGCCGATTTCAACGCCAATAACGTCAGTATTGGTATAGACACGGAAATAATGGTTCATGAACAGATCCTGGATCCGATTAGCTGCTGCGGTGTTCTCGCAAGCCGCTGTAACGGTGGTCGGATGCTCCTGAACCACTTCTTCCGCATGGCTTGGACCGGACAATACAACCACATCTTCAATCCATTGTTCCGGTATTTCCTCACGGATCATTTCACTAATCCGCTTTAGTGAATCCGGTTCAATTCCTTTGGAAACGTGGACGAATAGAATTTTACGATCCAGATTCCTTTTGATATCCTGGCAGACTTCCCGGATGGCTTTCGTCGGAACAGCGAGGACAAAAATATCCGCGTGCTCGACAGCTGCAGCCAAATCGCTCGTCGCCTTCAGGCTCTCCGGTAATTGCGTTTCTTTTAAATACCGTTTGTTTGTATGCTGGTTGATCTCATCAGCCTGTTCCTGGCGATGTGTCCATAGCAATAAATCATGGCCGTTTTGAGCCAATACATAACTCAATGCGGTCCCCCAGCTTCCTGCTCCAAAAACAGAAACTTTTTCCATAAGCTAAAACCACCTTTTACCTTAAGTACGCGCTCTCGTTATCAGACGAAGAGGAGTTCCTTCAAAATCGAAGCTTTCGCGGATCCGGTTCTGCAGGAAGCGTTCATAGCTGAAATGCATCAGATCCGGTTCGTTGACAAAGACGACGAATGTCGGCGGCTTGATGGCCACTTGAGTTGCATAATAAACACGCAGACGACGGCCTTTATCCGTTGGTGCCGGATTCATGGCAACTGCGTCTTCAATTACTTCGTTCAAGATACTCGACTGGATGCGTCTCGAATGGTTATCGTTCACTTTGTTGACGATTTCCAAAATACTATGGACACGCTTGCCGCTGATTGCGGAGACAAACATGATCGGTGCATAATCCAGGAATAGGAAATGCTCACGGATTTTGCGTGTCATGACATTCATGGTTTTTTCATCTTTTTCGATGGCATCCCATTTGTTGACGATAATAATGATAGCTTTACCGGCTTCGTGTGCATATCCGGCGATTTTTTTATCCTGTTCCTGAATGCCTTCTTCTGCGTTCAAGACCACTAAAACAACGTCCGAGCGTTCAATGGCGCGCAAAGCACGCAATACACTGTATTTCTCAGTCGTCTCATAAACTTTCCCTTTTTTGCGCATTCCAGCCGTATCGATAATAACGTATGGCTGGTCATTGTATTCATATTGAGTATCAATAGCGTCGCGCGTGGTTCCTGCGACTTCACTGACGATAACGCGTTCTTCACCCAGGAATGAATTCACAAGAGATGATTTGCCGACATTCGGACGGCCGATCAATGAGAATTTGATGACGTCATCCGGATACTCTTCTTCATCGTCTGTCGGGAAGTTTTTGGCTACTTCGTCCAAAAGATCCCCTAATCCCAATCCGTGTGATCCTGAAAGCGGAAAAGGTTCGCCCATTCCGAGCGTGTAGAAATCATAGATCATGTGGCGCATATCAGGATTATCGATTTTATTGACGGCCAAAATGACCGGTTTTTTTGTACGGTATAAAATTTTGGCTACCTGCTCGTCCTGTGCTGTAACGCCATCGCGTCCGTTGACAAGGAAAATGATGACATCCGCTTCGTCCATGGCGATTTCTGCCTGCTGGCGGATCTGTTCAAGGAATGGCTCGTCACGTAGATCGATGCCTCCTGTGTCTATAATGTTAAATTCATGTGTCAGCCAATCTGCCGAGCTGTAAATACGGTCACGCGTCACTCCTGGAATATCTTCCACTATGGAAACCCGTTCTCCTACCACGCGATTGAATATCGTGGACTTACCAACGTTCGGCCGGCCTACTATTGCTACTACCGGTTTAGACATAATAAATTCATCCTTCCACTTCTGATATGCCTATTATACACGAAAAAGGCGATGGCATCTGTTAAATGTCCATCCCCTTAAAATGTGCAATATTCAGTTTTTCTCCGGGTTTGCATAAGATGCCGGACTAAAGCCTCTGGCACTGAGATACTGTGCCAGTTCCCCGCTGATGACTGCCGGACATTTCTGCAGCTCTGTCAGGTTTTCTGCTCCAAGGGCCGTCATTATCATCGCCAAATCTTCATACAGCGCTTCTATATCATTGATGAGCTGAGTTTCGCCATCTTGTATTGCGGTCTTCAGGAAAGAACCTGCGAGACCTATTGCATCTGCTCCCAGTAGAAAAGCTTTAATCATGTCCTGTGCATCCTGTATGCCGCCGGAAGCAAGGACCGTTTTTTTAAAGACGCTCTTCACTTCCACAATAGCTGCAGCTGTTGGGATGCCCCAATCTTCAAAATAGGAAAGCTTTCTTCGGCGCCGCTCATTTTCAATGAGCGCAAAATTCGTTCCGCCAAAACCGCTGACATCAATTGCCGATATACCGGTATCCTTCAATTTTTCTGCAGCTTCGCGCGATACGCCAAAGCCCGTCTCTTTGATGATTACAGGGACGGAAAGATGCTCAGCAATTGCCTGTATGCGTTCCAGCGCTCCCCGGAAATCACGATCTCCTTCAGGCATGGTCAACTCCTGCACGACATTCAAATGGATCTGCAATGCGTTTGCTTCGATCATTTCAACCGCTTGCGCTGCCTGTTGCACAGTTGCTTCACTGCCAAGGTTCGCGAACAGGATGCCTTCGGGGTTTTGCTTTCTGACAATTGCATAGGACTGCCGTTCACTGCTGTCTTTGAGTGCTGCCATCTGCGACCCAACAGCCATCGCAACTCCAGTCTCTCTGGCAACCCGAGCTAAAAGACCGTTCAATTGTTCGGTGTCCCTGCCTCCGCCGCCCGTCATGGCATTAATAAAAACAGGTGATTTCAAGTTCAAATCACCTGTTTTGGGTTTTATACTAATATCGGCGACCGCCGAATCAGGCAAAGCCTGATGAACAAACCGGATATCATCGAACATGTTTTTTCTGCTCTGCCCTGTCGATAAAGCGTATTGTATATGATCCATTTTCCGTTCGGCTCTCGACATATTATTCGGACTTAAATCCTTTTAATTTATCACCGATTACATCACTGATGGAGAATCCAGTAGACTCTTCAGGCATATCATAACTTGAGAAATCCTGTTCGCCTTCTTTTTCCTGCAGTTCTTTGATGCTGAGCGACAGGCGTTTATCTGCTTTATTGACTTCCAGCACTTTAACTTGAACTTCTTCGCCTTCCGTCAACACTTCGTTCGGTGTTGCGATATGCTTGTGTGCAATTTGAGAAATGTGGACCAACCCTTCAACTCCAGGGAGAACTTCCACAAATGCTCCGTAGCTGACAAGACGTTTGACCGTACCGGTATGGACGGAACCTTTTGGCGCTTTTTCGTCGATGGAATCCCACGGCCCAGGAAGCGTATCCTTGATGGACAGCGAAATGCGTTCTGAATCGCGGTCGACGGACAGTACTTTAACAGTAACTTCCTGCCCTTCCGTGACCACATCAGAAACCTTTTCCACATGTTCATGAGACAATTGGGAGATATGGACCAAGCCGTCCACTCCACCTATATCGACAAATGCGCCAAAGGATGCAATGCGCTGCACTTTCCCTTTCAGCTCGTCTCCGGCATGGATCTGCTCCATCACCTGTTCTTTCTGCGACTCTTTTTCCTTCTCGATGACTGCCCGATGGGAAAGGATCAGACGGTTATTTTCCTTTTCCATTTCGACGATTTTAAAGGTCAATGTCTTGCCTTTATAGTCTTCAAAAGACTCAACAAAGTAATCTTCCACCAAGGAAGCGGGAACAAATCCGCGCACACCCAAATCAACTACCAGACCGCCTTTTACGACGTCTTTTACTTCAGCTTCTATAATCTCGCCTGATTCGAATTTTTTCTCCAATTCATCCCATGCCTGTTCGGCATCGACTTTGCGTTTGGATAAAACAAAATTCTCATCTTCCACTTTCGTTATGATCAGATTCAGCTCGTCACCTACTTCAACGGAATCCGATGCCTTTTCGATATGAAGGCTTGATAACTCACTAATAGGTATGATGCCGTCAAAAGGCGCCCCTTCAATTGTAACGGTCACTGCTTTTTCTTCTATTTTTGCCACTATCCCTTTTACGCGATCTCCTGTTTGGAAGTCACGGTTTTCCATCATGTTCGTTTCCTCTGACATAAGTAGCCCTCCTTCACAAACTATCCACCTTCTATTTTATTCGAATTCTCTAATAAAAACAAAAATTATCACTTATTGTCGGCATACTCATCCAAAATCTTCTGTATACTGCCCATAATGGCTTCGGTCACTTCATCAACTGAAGCTTTCCGCTCGCGGAATGGGTCCATCCGGATCGGTTCTCCGTATACCACTCTGACTTTGCGGAATGCTTTATAAGGTCCGATGATCGCACAGGGCATTACGTCTGCATTGCCGCGGAGCGCGAAAAATCCAGCGCCGCTCAACCCTTTTTTCAATACGCCATCCGTTGAACGGGTGCCTTCAGGAAATAGCCCTACAACTTCACCGCTTTTCAAAATCTTCAGTGCTGTACGGAGAGCTTCACGATCACTCATCCCCCGTTTGACCGGGAAAGCGTTCACCTTCGGAAGAATCGGCCCCAGAATAGGTGCCTTGAAGAGTTCTTCTTTTGCCATGAAATGCACAGTTCTTGGAGCCGTCATTCCGACAACGGGCGGGTCAAGCGCATGGATATGGTTGGAACACAGGAGAATACCGCCTTCTTTTGGAAAATTCTCAGCTCCGATCACTTCAAAACGATATAAAGGACTTAATACGGTTTTTACCAGGCCTTTGCCGACTGCATATAAATTCACTTTACCCCAACCTCTCTTCAGCCAGTTTCAATATTTCCTGAGCCGCCTGATCAATCGTCAGAGCGGTTGTATCGAGATAGATTGCGTCTTCCGCCTGGCGCAGCGGTGCCACTTCGCGTTCGCTGTCCATTTTATCCCTTTCGGCAATTTCAGCCTGCAGATCTTCAAGGGGCGTCAGGATGTCCCTTTTCTTATTTTCCTCGAACCTTCTTCTTGCACGTTCTTCGACAGATGCCGACATGAACACTTTCAATGCTGCGTCCGGTAGGACATGGGTCCCGATATCCCGTCCATCCATGACCACTCCCCGCCCTTCAGCCAATTGCTGCTGCAGTTCAACCATCCGCAGGCGGACCAGTTCATGGGCAGCCATTTCAGAAACAGCTTTCGTTACGTGCTGGGAACGAATCGCTTCTGTTACATCTTTTTTATCTAGGAATACCAATTGGCCGTCATCTGTTGGCTGCAGGTCGATTTCTGTTTTAGATAATAATTTGCCTGCCTCTTCGTTGCTGGCCATATTGATTCCTTCTGTAAGAGCTTTCAATGTAATAGCACGGTACATAGCACCGGTATCGATGTATACATAGCCTAATTTCTCTGCCACAATTTTCGCTATTGTACTTTTGCCTGCAGCAGCTGGCCCATCAATCGCTATTTGTATCGGTTTCGTCAAAATAGTCACCTCATCCTATGTATTCATCATATTTTAACATAAAAAAAAAGTCTTCATGTATAAGACTTTTCTTTAGAAATTCATTTTAGCTCGCCTGATTGCGCTGATGAATTATGGTCATGGTAATGCGTCAGGGAAAGTTGGTGGGCCTGTTTGACTTTTCGGAGGCCGAACCACCAGAGGAACAGCATGAACGGAATGGCTCCGTAAATGATGTTGTCATAAACGTACAGGCTGGTGTTATAAGCCAAATGAAGAATTACAGAACTTATAAACGCCCAACCGATCCAACGCCAGCGTTTACTGCTCCTGGTGAACTTCGCCTTGCCGAAATAATAGCCCATCACAACTCCGAACAATGCATGGCTAGATACCGGCAGGAATGCACGGATAAATGCGGTCTGAAGGCCGAACTCCAGCAGATATAAAATATTCTCGACTGTTGCGAACCCGAGAGAAACACTGGCTCCATAAAGAATTCCGTCGTAAGGATCTTCAAAATCGACATGGCGATAGACCGCTATCAATAAAACCAGCCATTTGAAAAACTCTTCAATCACACTGGAAAACAGGATATTCCGGGTAAAATCATTGGTAAAGACGCCTTCAGCATTAAACACGTATTGGACAAAAAGTATCGGGAACGTCAGAACAGCTCCATATAAAAAACTTTGAAACAGCAGCTTCGACGGTTCACTTGCAAATTGATCGCGCAAATACAAATAACTGAAAAGCGCTAGACTTGGGGCTATTGCTACAGTTAGTAAGATGAACATACGCGTACCCCTTTGTTTGGATTACATCTAGTGTACCATGTTTTGCAACATAATTTTCATCTTAGCTGGATAGTTTTTACCAATTGGCTATCGTTCAAAAACATCAGCCTGTATATCGCTTTTAGCTGACAATAAAACCGCAAGCTTAATACGTGCTTTTTTGCTGTCGTAGTCACTTCCCAAAATAACGCCACGCGTCAACAGGTCATGCGCGCTTCCTGGATAGCTGTATGCAGGATAGGCATTTCCTTCTTCAGCGCCAGTCGTCAGAACCACCGGAATCCCCTGCCTGACCGCATGGTCGATCGCCTCCACCATATGAGGCGACACCTGCCCTCTTCCAGCCGCTTCCAAAACAATACCTTTAGAAGGTCCGGCAACCAGCATATCAATCAAATAGCCATCCTGCCCTGAGTGGCATTTGATGATATCCACCCGAGGCAATGGGCCATGTACAGAGTGAACTTCATGCAGCACCGGCTTCTGATAGACCCTTACTGTATCGTTGTCAATGATGCCAAGATAACCATGACCAAACGAATCAAAGCCCTGCAGATTGCTGGAATGGACTTTTTTAACATATTTGGCGCTGTATATCCGCTCATTGAATACAACAACAGCTCCTATCCCTCTCAGGCTGTGGTCCACCGCCACATAAATGGAGTTGCGGAGGTTGGAGTAGACGTCGGTTCCAACTTCCTCAGGAGAACGCTGTGAGCCTGTGATGACCACAGTCCGTTCATCGTCAATTGTCAGATCCAAGAAATAAGAGGTTTCCTCTAAAGTATCCGTACCATGTGTCACAACGATCCCTTCAACTTCAGGATCCTGCAGTTCTTTAAGGACTGCTTCTCTTACTGTCAACATCTCATCGAAGCCGATATGCATGCTCGGCAACTGGAATACGTCGATTACTTTAACTTCGATTTCTTCCGGCAGCTGGCATAGCTCAGCTAATTCCTTCCCTGAAATCGCACCGGATTTTAAAAGTCCGTTGGAAATCTCCCTGCTGGCAATTGTCCCGCCTGTCGTAATCAATGATACTTTCTTCTTCATATTCCAACTCCCTTTCCTGTTGCGGTTAATCGGCCTCAATTTTCAGGACCATAAAAAGAAAGCACAATCAAACTGTGCTTTCTTTTTTTGCAATAGCTTCCGCAATTTGCTGTCCATGAAAGCGTCCATTTTCAATAAAGATTTCATTGGCATTATTCCCTGCCGCGATGACTCCGGCAATGTACAGATTTTCCACTTCGGTCTCCATCGAGTTTTCATCGAAGCTTGGGCGTCCGGAAACCGGATCGATGGAAATGCCCATCGATCTTAGGAATTGATGATCGGGATGATAGCCGATCATCGCAAAAACGAATTGATTGGGAATCGTTTCCTTTTGATCATTGACGGTCAACTCCACACTGTTGTCTGTAATTTTGTCGACCATCGAGTCGAACAGCATCGTAATTTCGCCTTTTCGTACCAAACCATCAAATTCCGGCAGAATCCAGGGCTTAATGCTTTTCGAGTAGCTGGTGCCATGATAGGAAACAGTTACTCGGCTTCCGGCCTTGTGCAAAGCAAGGGCTGCATCAACAGCGGAGTTTTTCCCTCCGATAATCAAAACATCCTGATCAAAATAAGGATGGCCCTCCTTAAAGTAATGCATCACTTTAGGAAGATCCGCACCTTCCACTTCAAGTTCATTGGGCTGATCGTAATAGCCGGTGGCAGCAATCACATATTTTGCCTGATAGCGGCCTTTTGAAGTGGTCACGGTAAACAAGCCGTCTTTTTCCACCTGTTCCACCGTCTCAAACGAACGCACTTTGATACCGCTCCGCTTAACGACTTCCCGGTAATAGACCAGCGCCTGATTGCGTTTGGGTTTACGTCCTTCGATGATGAATGGCACATCCCCAATCGATAATTTTTCACTGGTACTGAAAAAGGTTTGATGGGTTGGGTAATTGAAAATGGCATTGACGATATTGCCTTTTTCGATGACTAGCGGCTGAAGGCCGTTTTTTTTCAATTCAATGGCGGCCGATAAGCCGCACGGCCCGCCTCCGATAATTAGGGCATCTACATATTCCATATCTGAACATCTCCTGTATTTAATCCTTTTCTAAGCATAATGGATGCAGCTGGTTTGTGACAAACTTTTATTCGGACATCTCTACTTTAGGCTTAACAGTCAATAGATGATATTCCGCTTGTGCACCTAACCGCAGATGCAAAGTCGTCGTTCCGAAACCGTTGCTGATCAACTCAACCCGGTCCTTCTTCATCTTCATAGAACCATTCCTGAACAAACCAAATGGTCCGATACGTATTTGCCCACCATGGGTATGGCCGGCAAGCAGCAGATCCGCTGAATATTCCCCTTTGATTTTCCAGAAATCAAAAGGGGTATGCGAAACAAACAGGACCGTGTCCTGATCATCAATCTCTTTGAAAGCATTTTCCAACCCATCAGGTTTATAGGCAAAATGGTCAAATCCAACCAGCTTCAGCCGGTCGTTGCCGAACAGTGTCATCGATCGGTCATCCAGTACATTCACTCCATAATGATCGAAAATTTTTCTGAGCGAAGTTTCGTCGACTTCCCGGTCATTATTGCCCCAAACAAAATAAACGGGAGCACGGTCCGTTAAGGTTTTTATGTTTTCAGCAACCCGCTCCAGCGGAACACCTTTCTCCACCAAGTCGCCCCCGATTATGATGAGATCTATCGGGAAATCGATTATATCGGATTGAATGACTCTCCTGTGGACATCGGCGATAAAAAGAAGTTTAAACGGCTCAAAAGGTTTGACGGCACGCAATTCAACTGTTTTTTTCACCAATTTTTCCGAGAAAGCATTTCGCACCATAAAAAGAAGCAGCACCAGAGCTGCCAGAACTATACGAATCAAATATTTCATGTCGGGCTTCCTTCCAAAAAGAAGAAAAAACATAAGCGGGGCTTATGTTTTTTCTTCTTATTCTGCTATTAATCTTCTGCGATGTCCAATACACGGAAACCGGATTTTTCCAGTTCCTTTACAAAGCGATCGACATTATCCTTCTTTTTAATCTTCAAGACAATGCGACGTACCATTTTATTGGTCTCATCAAAAGTGACGAGGGAAATGACGGATTCCTTGTATTTTTCAATGATCTCTCCAAGTCGGCCAATCCGGCCTTCCGATTCCACCGATGTAAATGTAATGCGGTAACCTGGTTTGTTCATCCCAAAAGCACTTTGCAATTGGTTGACGATGTCGAAACGGGTCACGATCCCCAAAAATTGCTGGTCTTCAACTACTGCAATAATTGGGAAATCATTCAATTCAACCAATGCTTTTTCATACACATCATTGATATTCAGATAAACATCTTCATTAACGATTACATCGCTAACTTTAGTTGTGCTATTGAACTCTTCTTTCGATTTTCCGGAATAGAAAAAGGCGCGGTATGCATGATACCATGTGAAAATCCCTTTGTACTCTGTTCCTTCAACTACCGGTAAAGCATCGATTGAATACTTCTCCAATAGATCGAAACCTACTTGTACGGAGTCATTTAACTTTACTGTATGGCATTTTTCTCGTTTGACCATTGCACTTTTAACAAACATCTGCTCGCCCCACTCTCTATTCTCTACTCATTATTCCCTATCCGGCTGCTTTTAATCAACCGCCTGCTCACGGCAAAATAAGGGTTTGTCCAGGGCTGATGCTGTTCGAACTCAACCCATTAGCCTGTTTGATTTTTTCCACTGCTGCAGCCGCTCCTGCTGCCCCGTAATTATTGACGGCGATTCGATACAAGGTTTCGCTGGATTGAACGACATAGGTTTTACCGTTTGCACTAGGAGCTTCCTCTTCTTTATCAGCTTCAGCTTTTGCTTTCGCTTCTGCTTCTGCTTCTGCTTCTTTCTTTGCCTGGGCTTCTGCTACGGCCTTCGCTTCAGCATCGGCTTTCGCTTTGGCTTCAGCGTTTGCCTGAACTTCCGCTTCTGCAGCTTTCGCCTTCGCTTCAGCATCGGCTTTCACGGCAGCTTCTTCTTTGGCCTTTGCTTCTGCTTTCGCGGCAGCATCAGCCTCTTCTTTTTCAGCCGCTTTTGCAGCAGCTGCTTCTTTTTCTGCAGCTGCCTTGTCTTTTTCAGCTTTCTCTTTTGCTTCTTTTTCTTCATCTGCCGCAGCAACAGAAGCAGCTGACGGTTGGGTATTCATCTCAAAGCTTACTTCATTTTCTGCGGGTTTAGCTGTCAGTGTATCGTCGGGTTCGAATAAGAAAGCCACATAAATCAGCAAAGAAACCGGAATTAATATAAAGATAAAAAATAATGCAGGCATCAAGAGACTTTTGCTTTTTTTGGTCTTAGGCTTTTGTGCCTGCCGTTGAGCTGCTCTCGACAATGCCGAATTTTTGTCCACCGATATTTCCTGTCGATTCTTCTCAATCGACTCATGATAACTATTATTCCCCATACATGACTACCCCTATCTGTACTAATATATCTATTATGACGAAAAAAGGCTCATTTGTAAATGTTAGTTAATGAGATTCTTATATAGGTAATATTACACGTAAACGGTCTTGCCATTCAAGGGGTAATTGCTTTTCTTTTGAATCTGAATAAGCTTCAAAGACAGTGTAATCAATTCCATCGTTCACACAACAATTAACCGGTTTGTCTAAGAGCTCCTGATCAAAGCATTCGATAATATAACTCCGCAGACAGTCTTCATGGGATAGAAACTCACGGATTTTCGCAGCTTGCTGCCTCTTGCCGCTTCTCAACAGTTCCATTTGCCTGATGACACCTTCCAAGGGCAATTTTGTGATCCAATAAGAGAGTACACGAAACGCAGTTTCCCGGACAATCCCCTGGTCGATTAAGTACGTCGCCGCACTGCCCTCGCGGTAAACCGCTTCGATTTCATGCTGAGTCGGCAAATCGTCCATGACCAGGCTTTCGAGCAATGCTTCGTCACCTTGCGCATAAAGCAGCGTAGCCAAAGCCGGTTGGCCATCTCTTCCGGCTCTTCCCACTTCCTGGACATATCCTTCTATGGAAGTCGGCAATTGAAAATGGATGACATGGCGAATATTCGGGATATGGACACCCATCCCAAAAGCATTCGTGGAGCAGATCCATTGCAATTCACCATTCTGGAATTGCTGTTGGACAAAAACCCGATCCTGATGCTCCATTCCTCCATGGTAGAAAGCAGAGGAAATACCTTGTTCTGTTAAAAGCATCGACAGTTCTTGGGACTTTTTTCTAGTGCCTGCATAAATAATTCCGGGACCATTGAATTTTCGAATAAAACCCTTCAGAAAATCCAGCTTTTCGCGGCTATCCTCAAACTTTTTTATATCGTAGACAATATTTTCCCTGTCCATAGGATGGCAGTAAATATAAGGTTGTTTCAATTCAAGGTATTTCTTTATTTCTTCCGTAACTTTGTCCGTAGCTGTGGCAGTCAATGCCAGTACCTGGGGGAATTTTAAGGTGGGCAGGATTTCTGAAATCCGCAGGTAATCCGGTCTGAAGTCAAAACCCCATTGTGAGATGCAATGGGCCTCATCGGCTACCAGCAAGGAAATCTGGAGCTGTTGAAGCTGTCTTTTAACAAAAGGCTGAACCAGCATCTCCGGTGATATGAAAATAAACTTATAAGAGCTCAGGCTGCTCCAAATCTTCTCTTTATCTTCCGGCTTTAGAAATGAGTTGATGGCGACAACTGATTTCTCACCCATTTTTTTCAGTTGGGCGACTTGATCCTGCATCAGCGACAGCAATGGGGATACGATCAAGACACTGCCCGGCAAAAGTTTTGCTGGCAACTGGTAACAGATTGATTTCCCCATTCCGGTCGGCAACAAGGCGATGACATCATCGCCGGCCAATACCCGCTCAATGATTTCCCGTTGACCTGGTCGGAATGAAGAGAAACCATAGGTGGAATATAATAAGTCATCCAGAGTCATCCTTGTTCCTCCTTAATCGCCAGAGCCAGACGTATTTGAAAATAGCTCGCCTCCGGTAAATGTTCTTTGATTTCACGCAATCTTTTTGTTTTCTGACGTCGGCTTTCGGCAATAATCGCCTTAAATAATCCGGCATCCACGAATGGCGTGTAATTGAAATATGGATCATTCATAGCCAACTCCACGAAATGATCTTCGATGGTACTGGATTTCAATTGGCGAAGAGAAGCGATCTGTTCCAAAGAAAAGCCCCTCTCAAAAAGTTTTTCTGTGCGCTGTGCAGACTCGGTTAACGAAGATTGCTGAATGATGCCTTCCATAAGTCCGGTCAAGAGTGGTAGCTTGGAACGTTCAATCACCGCCATCCAACCATGCAGTGTTTCTACAGCCATCAATTGGACATCCATGACGGACAGGTTTTTGGAAGCTGCAATTTGCTGCCACGTCATACCGCTCAATCCGAATCCGGATAAACGCTCCATAACGATCATTTTATGTGTTTCAGATACAGCCGTATCGGTTAATGTAATTACAAGTTCTTCTTTAAAGCTTTGAGCCACTGTCAAATCACGAAAACGGATCCGGTTTAGATAGATTTTTACCCAGCTTTGTATTTCTTCATTGCTGACAATTGGATCAAAGGTATTTGCCCGTTGGCTGAAATGGGAGAAAGTTTGAACAATTAGTGACAAACGGCTAAAGAAAAGATTTTCATTGCCCCTGTATTTCCAACCGTTCAATGGCGACGCTCCAATATCCAAGTCCAACGCTTTTTCGGATAGATCGACCACTTGATCATTGGCCAACAAATAACCTTGTGAAAACAAGCTCTGAATCGCTCCGTCATAGGCTTTCTTATCTAGTTTTGGCAGCACACCGAAATAAGGATAAAGGCCGAAATAGCCGATATCCTGTATCGTTTGCCCAGACTTCTTTCCTTTTATCAAATGATAAGGGGAAGAGATGGTCCGCTGCCGATTAACGGCCTTCATAATGGCCAAAATGAGTTCGGTAAATAACAAGCTTGTGCCCCCTAGCGGTTTTGGGTTGAAAAACTCCTCAAACACCTTTAGAATAAATACGATAGCATAACTGAACTTGTTCGGAGATAAAGGAGAGGAAAACAATATGGCTAAGTATACCATTGTCGACAAGGATACTTGTATCGCTTGTGGTGCTTGTGGTGCTGCTGCACCTGATATTTATGATTACGATGACGAAGGAATCGCTTTTGTTATTTTAGATAATAACATGGGAACAGAACAAGTTCCAGACGAACTCGAGGAAGACATGGAAGATGCATTTGAAGGATGTCCAACAGATTCCATCAAAGTTGCAGATTCATCTTTCGAAGGCGACCCTTTAAAATACGAAGACTGATTCAACTAGAAAAGGCGTTCGGGAGGTTAACCTCCCGAACGCCTTCTTTTTTGATTTTAATGTAAAGTGTTTTGGCTTTTCTCTGTCCAGGCTTCAGCGCCCAGCTCTTTGGGTCATAAGTCAACCCAGCGCCGTGGCAAAGAGCGCCACTCTGCTGGTCTGTCTTATGCCCGGCAGAGCTACATGGGCGCTTACTCTTTTCTATCTATAGATAAATAATAGGAACGCTGCTTTTCGATCCACGTGTGCATGCTGCTGAACATCAGTAGGACGACCGCAGTCAAGAGCAGGCCTTTTATTAAGTTAAACGGTAAAATCCCCAAAACGATGGTTCCGAACAATACACTGCCTGTTTCAGCTGGCATGTTAAGGAAATACGTGTACATCGGCAGAAAGACCAGGTAATTTAAAATACTCATACCAATCGCCATGGATAATGTACCGACTGCCAATCCGAAAGCCATGCCTTTTTTGGTTGCTACTTTGTGATAGATAAAATAAACCGGCAAAATGAACAGCAGACTCGTCACAAAATTCGCCATGTGCCCAACCGGAACGCCTGTTGGACTTCCTGCAAATAACCAATCCAATGCGTTTTTAAAGAATGCGACTAAAATCCCTGCGACCGGACCCATTGTAACGGCTGCAATCAATGCAGGCACATCACTGAAATCCACTTTCAAAAAAGCAGGTAAAGCGGGTAGCGGAAAGTTGAAAAGCATCAAAATAAAAGAAATACTGCTCAACATCCCAATGACGATCATCGTTTGTAACTTCTTGTTCTTCATATTCCTCTCTCCTTGTCGTGATTCACCAGAAGAAAGGCTTGGACCCAGCATCTACATATAAAAACCCTTAAGCAACAAGCACTTAAAGGAGAAAAGGCACACTTAATAAGCGTTCCGTCTACATGTAAACGACAAACGTCCGCACCTTCACCTTCTCCCATCCAGACTATACTGTCGGCTTTGGAGTCTCACCAAATCCTGCGTTTTACGGCTCGCGGGCTTATGAACAGAGTTCAATTACCGCCGGTAGGGAATCGCACCCTGCCCCGAAGATGAATCGATATTTTGTTATGGCCTAATCTTAGTATAAAAAAGAGGCATTGTAAACAGATTTGTTTACACCCCCTCTTATTACTGCACCGGCCAGTCCAGCAGGTTTGGCGCTACTGGAATCGGCAATGGTTGGCTAAAGTCAAATCCATTCCAGATTTCCGGTTTCAAGCCTTTCACTTTCACTTCTTTATCAAAAGCATCAGCCGTCATGACTAGGCTTTCAATCATCCGGACCGCTTCCAACTGGTCCATCAAACTCAGGTCGACTGTACCTTCGAACTCAATCTCTACCAAGTCTGCCGTCTCTGCCACCTGAAAATCCAGGTCTGCTGGAATGGTGGGCTGATAGAAATCGTTCGGGCTGTCTGCAAGTGCTTTAATTGCTTCACTCACTTCTTCAAACGGCATATCATAGCCAGGCACAAGGTAAATCTGACCATTTCCAGCTGAAAATGAATAATAGGCAATATTGTTTTGGTCTGGAACGAGTGGCTCCATTTGCCCAATTTCAGAAAACTCCGCGGGTGATCCATCATCATTGACCACTTCTATTACAGGTACCTCTGTAAATGTCTCTGAAAGTGTATTGAGATAGACACCGATACTGGCAGATGCCATGTCATATTGATGGTCCTGAGGCAACATATGACGGATGCCAGAAGATGTTTTTTCCAACGTTCCGACATAAGGATGATATTCGTCGAATCCTAGCTGCGTTTCATCAATATCATCGGCGTATTCCTTATACAAATCAACGGAGGAGGGTGCGATGTCATCAAAAGCTGCATCAACCTGGTCACGCGGGATCAAGAAAGAGACCGGTATTACGAACGCATTATCAGTCATTCCAAGTGTCATGAGTACCTGATCACCGATCGACTCTTCATAAACTGCTGTGCGCAATGGAACTTCTACCTGCGATGTTGAAAATTGACCCGGTTCTTCTGTTCCGGATTCTTCATCAGCAGCCATATCAGCAGCCCCTTCTTGTCCATTTCCCTCAGTTACAGCCGTGGACTCTTCTGATTCGCCACTTGAATTTTCTGGATTTTGAGCGCTATCCGCTCCGTTTTGGCTGATGATGGAAGCCACCATTATGCCAATGGTTATAAATGCCAATGCCGCTACCAATAATGGAAGCCATCTTTTCGGCCTTTTTTGGACCTTCTCTTTTTGGAGGAGACGATTATAAACTTCTTCTTTTGTCCGGTCATCTTTTATAGTGGGGAAATCCTTTAACAAATCTTCGATAGTCTCATCGGTCCATTTGCTATTCGGCATTTTCTTCTCCCCCTTCCCTGGCTATTAATTTTTCGCGCAAGGATTTGATTGCGCGGTGCTGTGTGGTCTTTACTTTCCCTTCAGTCCACCCCAGAACATCAGCAGTCTCTGCTATCGACAAATCTTGGAAGAACCGCATGATGATAACCATTTTCTGGTCTCCCGTACAGGTATCCAATGCCTTATACAGAAGGATTTTATCTTCGTTCAATAATGATACTTCTTCAGGAATCCGGTCAGACGAAACCAATTGCTGTGTTTCCCAATCAAAAAACTCCATCGAGTGTTTTTTACGTACTGCTGTTTTTCGGAAATGATCGATCGCTACGTTTTTGGCAATCGAAAAAAGCCATGTTTTCTCAGAGCTTTTCCCTTCAAAACGGTCATATGCCCGAAAAACACGGATGTACACTTCATGCATCAAGTCTTCTGAAAGATGCCTGTTTTTCACCAGATAAATCAAGAATTGAAAAACGTCCTGGTGATATTGTTCATACAGCCGATGGAAAACGGAGTCATTCAATATACTCCCCCCGTTCTTAAGATTAGTCGTCTCTGTCTATAGAAAGTTACATATTCTTCAAAGGAAGTAAAAAGACAAATGAAGTTCCCTGTCCCATTTTACTCTCCGCATAGATTTTGCCCTCATGCGCCTGGATGATATTACTGGCAATCGCCAGTCCAAGGCCAGTTCCGCCTTTGCCGAGTGTTCTGGCCTTATTCGCTTTATAAAAACGTTCAAAGACGAACTCCAGATCTTTTTCTGAAATTCCTACCCCATTATCATTAATGGATATTTTCGCATACTCCTGTTGTTGTTCGACACGAACCACCACTTGCCCTCCTTCGGGTGTGTGGCGGATCGCATTATCTATCAGATTGGTCATAACCTGTTCAATTCGATCTTGATCGATTTCACTGGCTGACCAATCGTCGATTGTCGTTTCGAACGACAGCTGGACTCCGTTCTCTTTAGCAATTTGCGAGAATTTGAGTGTCATGCGCTCGATTGCACCATTCAATTGGACAATTTCTTTGTAGAGCCTCATATGACCGGATTCCATTCGTGCCAAATTCAATAGATCGGTGACTAAACGCCCCATCCGCTGCGATTCTTCATAAATGATTTTGGTCATTTCACGTCGTTCTTCCTCTGTAGCCCCGACATCGTCAAGAATCGCTTCACTATATCCCTGAAGCATGGCTATCGGAGTCCGTAACTCATGGGATACATTGGCAATAAAATCTTCTCTGAGTTTTTCCAAACGGTGCTGCTCCGTCATATTATGCAAAACGGCAACAGCTCCCCGTATGGTTTCACCACTGTATAAGGGGCTGAAATTAATGGCGTAATAAGCACCTTCAATCTCCAGCTCCTCCTCGATCTCCTCTTCAAAGCCGAGTACATGATCGAGCATATGAAGCATTTCCGGCGGCAGCGGCTGCGCTTCAGTAGCGCCCTTTTTAAAGACCCACTGCTGCAATAATTTCTCTGCTGGCGGATTACTCAATAAGATGGTTTTATCCTGATTAAAAGTGATGACTGCATCAGCCATCGATGTCAAAATACTGGATAATTGTTCTTTTTCCTGATTGATCACTTCGACATGATGCTTTAGTTGTCGGCCCATTTGATTGAATGCCGTAGCCAATTGACCGATTTCGTCGCTTGAAGTAGCTCTTACTTTAGTGTCAAAATTGCCTTTCGCCAATTCAAATGCACCTTCCCTCATTTTCCGTAGAGGCGATGTAATTCGGGAAGACAAAAAGAACGCAAAAAACGTCGTCAGCAAAAGAGCGATGAATGCCGACAGGAAAACGATATTGGTCGTCCGTTCTGCAGTACGGTCCATCACTTCCAATGATTGATAGATAAATACGACCCCATGCTGCTCTTCTCCAGTCTGCAATGGACTTGCCAGGACAATATAGGACTCCAGACGGTTCTGTTCCGTCAATGAAGGCAAAAGCATTTCCTTCATCACTGTTTCACTAGTTTCAAATACCTTTTGAAAAGTAGGTTCATTCAATATTTTTTCACGCGTTTCCGCGCCATTTAAGCCATCATGAATATAATAGCTGCTGTCATATGGCTCTTCAGCGATAACCGCATTGGTTTCTGGACCGATGACATCTTCAATGATCCCCAGCGCACCGGACACTTCTTCATGGTCGTTGAAAATATTCGCAATCATATTCGCTTCGCTGTTCAACGCTTCTTCCACTGTTTCACTGTGGTAGTTTCCAAGAAACTCCAAAAGCAGAACTGTCACTATAAAAAGGACAAAGGAAACGAGAAGCAGGATCGTAATCCAGAGCTTCCCGACGACACTATTCCATATTCTATTCATTTCCTACCTCAAACTTATAGCCTACGCCCCAAACGGTGACGATCATCTTCGCTGCAGACTCCGACACGCGGTTCAGTTTTTCACGTAAGCGCTTGACATGTGTATCGACAGTCCGCAAATCGCCGAAAAAGTCGTAATGCCAAACTTCTTTCAGCAAATGCTCCCGGTCAAATACCTTATCCGGTGCTTTTGCTAAAAAGTATAGTAATTCATATTCTTTTGGTGTTAAGTTCACTTCTACGCCATCAGCAGTGACCCGGTGCGCGTCATGGTCTATCGTCAGATGGGGAAAGACAACCAAGTCTTTTGAGACTGTTGAATTGGAAATCGGCGAATAGGCGGATGAACGCCGTAATATCGCTTTGACACGCAACACCACTTCTCTTGGACTGAAGGGTTTGACAATATAATCATCCGCTCCGGATTCAAAGCCTTCCACACGGTTGGCTTCTTCGCCTTTTGCGGTAAGCATGATGATCGGTGTCATTTTCGTTTCACGCAATTCCGTAGCAACTTCAATACCATCTTTTTCAGGCATTATAAGATCGAGCAGAATGCAATGGTAATCTTTTTCCGTCGCCATTTCCAGCGCCTGGACACCATTCTCAGCTTCTTCCACCAAATATCCTTCACGCTCCAGATACATCTTCAGCAATCGCCGAATCCGTTCCTCATCGTCCACTACCAATACCGTAATCTCTTCAGACATGCTAACCCCTCCAACTTTCTTCTGTTATGTATCATTGTACCGATAACTATGTCAAAAATAAAGAAAAGCGCAAGCGCCGGCCAAATCCAGAGGCCGAAACACCTGCACTAAACAAAAAGCCTTTTCCGTTTCCGGAAAAGGCTTTTATCCATCCTGCTTTACGCGTAAGAATGCAATCCGGCAATGATTAAATTAACAGCAACCAGATTGAACATGATGATCACAAAGCCGATAACAGCCAGCCATGCGGATTTTTCACCTTGCCAGCCTTTGCCTAAACGCAAATGAAGGTATGCTGCATAGAATAACCAGGTGATCAGAGCCCATACTTCTTTCGGGTCCCAGCCCCAGAAACGGGACCAGGCGATTTGTGCCCAAATCATGGCAAAAATCAATGCGCCCAGTGTGAAGACCGGGAATCCGATAATAATGGCGCGATAGCCGATTTCATCCATCAATTGCAGATTCACATTTTTGACGAATGGTTTCAGGAGAGCTGCAATGCGTTTTCTTGAAATCAGACGAATCAACCAATAAAGAACTGTTCCGACAATGACAGACCAAAACACAGTCGTAAGTTTGCCGGCATGAACAAGTGCAGGTGTTTCGATAAGAGGTGTCATCGCTTCATCCGTCAAAGCCACATATTCGTTCATACCAAAAATCGGCGGCATTGAGTAAGTGATGGCAGCATCTGCGCCTTCTTTATCCACGTAGGTAAACTCTGCTTCGTAGCCTGTGGCCGAGAAGAACGTGCTGGCTACTACAAAACCGAGAACCAGTACCAGTGAGTACATGATGGCTTCAAGCCAGAAACGCTGCTTGGATCTTTTGGTAAGGTCCACTACTTTCAATAGATAGATAAGCCCGGCAGCAGCACTGATGGCAAGAATTCCTTCTGCAATAACTACTGTACTGACATGGATCGCCAACCAGTTTGTTTGCAGTGCTGGAATGAGCGGGCTGACTTCGCTTGGGAACATACTTGCAAATGCGATGATCAATAATGCGACAGGCAATACAATCATGCCAAGAACCGGCGTTTTGTATAGGATATACAAAATAATGAATCCGCCGACCAATGTCATGCCGAAAGCCGTGGTAAATTCGAACATATTGCTGAGTGGTGCATGTCCGGTTGCACCCCACCTTGTAAAGAAATAACCCAGATTGGCGATGAAGCCAATTACAGTGATGGTGATGGCAACTCTGCCCCACCGTTTTTCTGATTTGAACGTTCCTTCTTTATTGCCTTTTACTGCTCCTCCGAAAACAAATGTCGCAATTAAATAGGCAATAAAGGCAACGTATAATAAATTTGAGCTTAAATCGGCTAAATTCATGACAATGCTTCACCTTCCTTTTCCGCTTTCTCTGCTTTGTCGATTTCATCCTGCTGGTCTGTGTAAGCGGGCAGTGACGCATGTTCAACAACTTGATCAAGATCTTTCTTCAAACCGAACCAATTCTTATTGGTATGTCCAGCAAGCAAGATTGTGCCATCAGCCTTTTGCTGAATCCAGAAACGGCGATGGTTAAAATACATCCCTTGCGCTACACCGATCATAAAGATTAGACCGCCAAGTCCGAGAATCGGCAGCGTGCTGTCTTTTCGAACTGTCAGACCTGAAACATCCCGTGTTTCTACACTCTGGAAAGCTAATTTATAGTCATTTTCACCTAAAGGTTCCACCGTGTTTTGAATCGTAATAAAGCTCGTTTCTCCTTCAGGTGTTTCAGGAGTAGTCAGTTCCACCAGGAATCCAGGATTGTTCGGCAACGGGGTTGCGGTTTGTGGTTCTCCGTCTTCAAACCCTGAAAAATCCGGGTAATAGCCAAGTAATTCAACAGTTGAACCACTTTCAAGCTCATAGGTATCTTCCGGATCAATCAAATCGATGGTCAGTTCACCAAGCGATTCGTCCGTTTCTTTATTGGTCAAAGCGAAGGTCATCGCTTTCAGCTCATCCAAACGATAATCCATCTGGTAAATAGCGTAGCCATCAAATTTCAACGGTTGGTTGACTCGGATTGGAAATTCTTTTACCACTTCCTGGCTGTCATCAGCACCCGGCAACGCATCTTCCGGTTTCTGATACAACACAACATCTGTCTGATAATTTTTCGCTACCGTGCCGACACGATCCAGAGCTTCGCCGAACACTTCTTCTTCGCCTTCACCTGAGTAATTTTCCAATTCGAAGTTCTTGCTTTCCAGATAGTATCCAGGCACTTCAGGAATGGCTCTGGTTTCACCTTCACGCAGCCACAGGCTTTCGTCTATATAGAAACCGGGAATCATACGCAGCATGACGCCAAACAAGAAAATAATCAGGCCGATGTGATTGACGTAGGGACCCCATCGGGAAAAACGCCCTTTTTCAGCTAAAAGCCCATTTTTATCCGTGCGGACATTGTATTTCAATTCCTTCAATTTCGTCTCAGCTTTTTGCAGCGTATCTTCTGCTCCAGGACCTTCAGCATAAATACGCTGTTTGTCCATAAAGCTTGGATGGCGCAGCACCCTCTGATTTTTCAACGATTTATAAAGAGGGACGAAACGGTCTAAACTGGCAATCACCAACGAAATTGCCAACATCCCAACTAACGCGATAAACCAATAGGAGCTGTAGAGGTCATGAAAACCAAGAAAATGATAGACGCGGCCAATACTGCCATAAGTATCTGCATAATATTCCTGAATCGCAGTTTCTGTAGTCGCAGGTACAAACGCCTGCTGTGGCAAGATCGTACCGATGGCTGCAGCTATCAATAGAATGACAATAATGCTGACGCCTACTTTTACGCTTGAAAAAAAGTTCCAGATTTTGTCGATAATGGATTTATTGTAGGTTTGGGAACGTCTGGCTGTTCCTTCGTAGCGCATATCCACCAGCTTGCTGTTTTGATCTTTTTCAGTCAAAGACCGCCCGCACGATTCACAGAGCTTCGTGCCGGGCGGATTTACATGACCACATTGACATTGTAAATTTTCCATCCAAAAAATCTCCTTATTCAGGTTTGATTTCTTCCATAAACCCTTCAATATCCTCTTCAGTCATTTCACCTGTAATGATGCGCTGAATATTTCCTTCCGGATTAACAAGCACTGTGGTTGGCAATGGCCTGATGTTATAGGCCGTCATCACACTTTTTGTTTTATCAATCACTACTGGAAAAGACAAACCGTATTGATCAGCGAAAGATTGGACTTCAAAATCTGATTGAGCAATGTTTACTGCGAGCACTTGAACGCCATCATTTGAGAAAGCTTCATATTGCCGATCCATGGCTGGCATTTCTTTTGCACATGGTTTGCACCAAGTACCCCAGAAATTCAAAAAGACTCCTTGGCCTTCATAATCCGATAATTTATGGTCATTGCCTTCAAGATCCACTAAGGCAAAATCAGGCGCTTTGTCACCGACTTCAAGCAAGCTGACATCCTTGGCCGTTGCACTGTTATAGATGGTGTAGCCGATCGCGGCAACCAGTATCGCCAGGATGGCTGTTCTCATCACAGCTCTTCTTTGCTTCTTGCTGTTCTTTTTTTGTTTGACCTGTTCACCCATACTTGTTCCTCCTTCGAGGGATATTATGCAAACTTAATTATAACAAAGTTTAAACAGTCACAAGTCTGGAGTTTTGAAGTGTTTGTGAACGTTAGACGCGCTTGCCCGTTTCAGCCAAAACGCGCAAAAGTTTGACTTCATGCGCAGAAAGCTCGCGCGATTCACCCGCGTTCAAGCCATGCAGTGTCAGGAAAGCGAATTGTTCACGGCTCAATTTCTGAACCGGGTAACCGATTGCTTCGAACATTCTGCGGACTTGGCGGTTTCTGCCTTCATGAATAGTGATCTGCACAATCGCTTTGCCCGTCTTTTTATCTCCAGACAAAAGCTTCACTCTTGCAGGGGCTGTCATGCCATCCTCGAGTTTGATGCCACGTTCCAATTTTTTCAAATCGTCTCTTTCCGGGATCCCTTTTAAGCGGGCTACATAAGTTTTGTCAATTTCAAATTTCGGATGGGTCAGCATATTGGCGAATTCACCGTCATTTGTCATAATCAGCAAGCCGGATGTATCATAATCCAGACGCCCGACCGGATAAATCCGTTTTTCGATATCCCCAAAAAAGTCCGTGACAACTTTCCGGTTTTTATCATCAGAAACAGCAGAAATGACACCGCGTGGCTTATACAATAAATAATAGACTTTCTGCTCTTTTTCAAGCTGAACGCCTTCCACTTCGATCTTATCCGTGCTTGAAACTTTGACTCCCAATTCTTTGATCGTTTTTCCATTGACTCTTACTTTTCCATCCAAGATCAATTGTTCCGACTTACGTCGTGACGCCACTCCTGCATGTGCTAGTACTTTCTGTAATCTTTCCATAAATAAGTTCACCTCATTAGTATTTTTTTCGAAAAGCCTACGTGCTCGCTCACCCTACTGGGATAAACGCTGCAACAGAATAGACTGGAGTATGCAATTGCACATTTCCAGACATCCCTGCCAAGTACTGCAAATGGTTTACAATAACTCGATATGCCGTTCGTTCCTCTCGGAATTATGTCACATTTCACAAAAAAGCGGAAGCGCTAAGCTCAAAAGAAAAGAAGACTGTCAATGGCTCAGCCTTCAGAGAATCTCTATACTTTCACTTCTTCTTTAAAAGTCTGTTGAAAATTTGTCATAAAAAGATCTGCGTCTTCATCCAGATCATTCATCGCTTCCTTAGGCAGCGGAGGCAGTTCATCCAAGTTCTTCAACCCGAAATAATTCAAAAATTCGTTGGTTGTGCCATATAAAATGGCGCGTCCTGTCCCTTCAACCCGACCCGCTTCCTGAACCAATCCTTTCGCCGCAAGGGTGTGCAGCGCTTTCTCGCTTTTTACTCCGCGCAGATCCTCTACCTCCACCCGCGTAATCGGCTGCTTGTAGGCAATGATTGCCAAAACTTCCAAAGAAGCTTGAGACAATGCTTGGACAGTGGGATTCTCCACCAGTTTTTGAATCGTTTCAGCTACTTCCTGCTTGGTTACCAGCTGAAAAACTCCTGCCAGTTCTTTAAGGCAGATGCCGCTGACAGATTCAGCGTAACGTATCTCCAACTCCACGATTCCTGCTTGTAATTCTTCAATCTCCGCTTCCGTCAAAAAATGGAGCTGTTTCATCGTCAGGCCATCATCTCCTGCCACAAACAGCAAAGCCTCTATTTTACTCGAAAGATTCGTCTTCATATTCCCACTTGTCCTTTCTCAGTTCCACCATCAAGTCCGTGAAATTGGTTTCCTGCTCAACCCCAACTACTTGCCGCTTCATCAATTCCAGAATGGACAAGAATGATACCACTAAAACGGTTTTGTCATCAGATGGAAACAGATTACTGAATGACGTACGTCCTTTTGATAACTTCAATTGGTTGACGATTGAAGTCATTTGATGTTTGATGGAAATTTCCTGTCTTGCGATCCGCGCAGATAATGGTGCTTTCAATTGCTTACGGCGAAGCATCTTCTGAAATGCCCCGAGCATGTCATAAGCATTCACTTCGAGATCGACCTGTTCGTACGGAATGGCTGCCTGTATTTCCGATAAATCCATGGGGGCTTTCGTAAAAATGAATGAGCGTTTACTTTCCAACTCTTTCAACTTCTCAGAAGCATCCTTGAATTTGCGGTATTCGACAAGCCGTGATACCAACTCTTCACGGGGATCCTGTTCATCGAATTCATATTCTACTTCATCCAGTTCCCCTTCATGGACAGGCAGCAGCGTCTTGCTTTTTATCGCCAGCAAAGTTGCCGCCATAACAAGGTACTCGCTTGCTTCATTTAATTCCAGGACTTGCATCGCACGTATGTGTTCCATATACTGTGAAGTAATCTGTGAAACAGGAATATCGTAAATATCAATTTCCAAACGGTGGATTAAATGCAATAATAAATCTAGAGGACCTTCAAACGCCTCTACTTTTACTTCGTAAGACATGATTTTACCACCTGACTGTTAAAATACTCATTGTTCCCGATTAATGGGCAATTAACCTTTATTATAGTAGAAAGGGGATCAAAATGCATCCACTTCAACATCCGCTGTTTATCCAATACATCATCAATTTTAATCAAGAAAAAGATTTTTTCGAATGCCACGAAGTTGGCGAAGAATACTGGAAGTCCATCGCCCCCAAAGATAAGATGCATCCACTTACCGGCTGGATCCAGTTGGCAGTCGGCATGTACCATTGGCGAAGAAGCAATTATCCGGGAGCTTTGCGCTCGTTTATCCGTGCAAAGGTCAAATTGGCTTCAGGCGGCGTTTGGGTGGAAGGATTTGATCATGAAAAGCTGATCGGTATCTTAACGGAATCGATTGAAGCTGTCACAGAACGCAAACCTTTTTTCGACCAGCAAATCCCGATCATTTCCGAAGAGCTGAAACAGGCTGTCGAAGCCTATTACTCTGAACACCCTCTAACGCAACAGGATCCTTACTTTCTTATGCATAAGCATAGGCTTCGTGACCGTACTTCCATCATCAGCTTACGTGAACAAAAAAAAAGGCGGAACCTTTAACTTAAAGGTCGCCTTTTTTTACTGGGCATTTTTTTAGAAATGCTTCGGTTTCTTCCGTCGCCAGCATTTTTCGATCTTGCATAATATCTTGGATCTTGTCCACCATTTCATGGCCGATTCCGTCTCCGCGATGCGAAGGATTCACTGACAAATGATGGATCGTATAGGATTCCTCGCCGACTTCCACACCTAATAACCCGACAAAATCATCCCCTTTTTTCCAAAGGAATAATTGCCAATCCGGATTTTCTTCATAGATATGCATGGTTTGCTGCAATTTTTTCAACTCTCGCTCTTTCGGCATGAATGACATCAGCCCCATAGCGATTTTCTCGAATGATTTTTTATATCTGAATAACATAATTAAATCCCTCATTTTCGTCTAAAAGCGGCTTTTACCATACTACTATAGATCTCTGGATAACTCAAGAGAGCATTCTTTAGCCGCTAACGACATTTTCTGCAAAAAAGACCCAATAGACGATTCCCCATGCGATGGCCATCGCGAGGATAAAAAGCAACAAGACCAAGTTTCCCTTTTTCATTTTTTGACAGCCTTTTGGGAATAACTCAGATCCTGTTTAATCAGATCATCATTTGTTTCACGTTTTACAACCAGCTGGTGTACACCATTTTCCACGAAAACAACAGCTGGACGGGCGATGCGATTATAATTGCTTGCCATTGAATAGCCATAGGCACCTGTACAGAAAACGCTTAAAATATCTCCCGGTTCAACCATAGGAAGCTCGGCTTTCTCGATCAGTTTGTCTCCTGATTCACAGCATTTCCCTGCAATGGTGTATTGTTCTGTCAATGCCGCATTTGCCTTATTGGCTATCAATGAACTGTATTTTGCTCCGTACAGTGCAGGACGGATATTATCCGACATGCCTCCGTCAACCGCCGCATATTTGCGTGTGCCGGGCACTTCCTTCATCGAGCCGATGGTATAAAGCGTCGTTCCGGCATCGCCGATCAATGAACGGCCCGGTTCGATCCAAATTTCCGGAATCGGATAACCCGCAGCTTCAGATGTCTGTTTGACAGTTTCAATCATCTGCCTCACGTAGACCGCAGGTTCAAGCGGCTTGTCATCTTCTGTATAACGAATTCCAAAGCCTCCGCCCAAGTTCAATACCGGACACGTATAACCGAAATCCTCTTTCCAGCCAGCCATTTTCTGCAGCAGTTTTTCTGCAGCCAGCTGGAATGCACCTGTATCAAAAATCTGAGAACCGATGTGGCAATGAAGACCCATCAGCTTCAAATATTCATGATCATATGTTTGCTGGAATGCCTTGTCCGCTTGGCCGTTCTTCAAATCAAAACCGAATTTCGAATCTTCCTGCCCGGTCGTGATGTAGTCATGTGTATGGGCTTCAATTCCAGGTGTCACACGCAACAGGATATTCATTGGTCGTTCGGACTGCTCAGAAAGTTTCTTCAATAAGTCAATTTCGTGGAAATTATCGACCACGATGCAGCCGATCCCCACTTCAAACGCCATCTGCAATTCTTCCAAGCTTTTGTTATTGCCGTGGAAATGGATCTTTTCGACCGGGAACCCGGCTTTAACGGCTGTATATAATTCCCCAGCGGAAACCACATCCAAAGACAGGTTCTCTTCTGCAGCTACCTGGTAAATGGCGATAGTCGAAAATGCTTTGCTCGCATAAGCGACCTGGTAGCCGATGTCTGCCTCTTCAAAAGTCTGTTGAAACGCTCTGGCTCGATCTCGGAATAATTGGATATCGTAGACGTAAAGCGGCGTTCCATAGGTTTTCACCAAATCCAAGGAATCCGTTCCACCTATGGTCAAATGATTCTGCTCATTGATTGATTGTGTGCCGTATAAATGCAATAAAAGCCCCTCCTGATGATGTATGTATGTGAAAAATCTTGCTGAGCGACTACCCAGCAAGATTTTTTGTCAATCGGTTATCAAAGCTGAGATCAACTTGATTTTTTCAACCGGTTCACTAGTATATTCGATACTATTATATATCATTTTAGAACATTCTGCGACTTCTTCTGTGTTGGAATAGATCGTAGCGATCGACTCTCCCTCTTTGACGAAGTCTCCAACTTTCTTGTGGAGGACAATGCCGACAGCTAAATCGATTTCGGATTCCTTCGTTGCTCTGCCTGCTCCCAGTACCATTGCGGCTGTACCAATTTCGTCAGCTTCCATAAATGACACATAGCCTTCTTCTTTGGAAGGGACTTCTGTAACAAATTCAGCTTGTGGCAATAATGTGACATCATCCACCACTGCCGGATTTCCACCTTGATCTGCGATGAATTGCTTGAAGATTTCCAAAGCCTGTCCATTTTCAATCACGTTTTCCAGCATAGTGCGGGCTTCTTCCAATGTTTCTGCTTTGCCTCCAACAACAACCATCTGGCTGCCGAGTACCATGCACAATTCCGTCAGATCTTCCGGCCCTTTGCCTTGCAGTGTTTCAATCGCTTCTTTGACTTCCAATGCGTTGCCGATCGCAAAGCCAAGTGGCTGGCTCATATCAGAAATGATGGCCATTGTTTTTCTGCCTGTTGCATTGCCGATCCCCACCATAGCATGTGCCAATTCCTTGGCATCTTCAGGAGTCTTCATAAATGCGCCTTCGCCTGTTTTAACGTCAAGGACGATTGCGTCTGCTCCAGCTGCAATTTTTTTGCTCATAATTGAGCTAGCAATCAACGGGATGCTATTGACAGTACCTGTCACATCACGCAATGCATACAATTTTTTATCGGCAGGAGTCAGATTGCCGCTTTGGCCGATAACCGCCAATTTATGGTCATTTACCTGTTTGATGAAATCTTCTGTTGAAAGCTCCACATGAAAGCCGTCAATCGCTTCTAATTTGTCAATCGTTCCGCCGGTGTGGCCAAGGCCGCGCCCACTCATTTTTGCAACCGGAACGCCGCATGCCGCCACTAAAGGACCAAGAACAAGTGTAGTCGTATCACCGACTCCGCCCGTGGAATGCTTATCTACTTTTATGCCTTCAATCGCCGACAAGTCGATTTGGTCTCCTGATTCAGCCATTGCCAACGTCAGGTCTGCGCGCTCGCGTTCTGTCATGTTTTGAAAATAGACAGCCATCAGAAATGCACTCATCTGATAATCCTCGATATCGCCATTTGTATAGCCGGTGATGACGAACTTGATTTCTTCGGTCGACAGCTCATTGCCGTCTCTTTTCTTTTCAATCAAATCTACCATTCTCATGAATTCTACCGCCTTCTTAGTTTAGTTTTCGAACTGTGAACCAAAAGCTTATTGGAGTATTTGTTGTTTTTCGGCAACAGTAGAGTACGCAATATAATTAATTAATTCACTTTAGATGATTACCCATTTAGACGGGACAAAAAGCTCTTGCCGAATTTAGGCATCGCCACTGAGAAGTTCTCAGCGATAGTAGCACCGATGTCAGAAAACGTCTTTCCGGTTTCCAGCTGCTCGCCGCTTTTGAAGCGCGGAGAATAAGCGAGAAGCGGAACATATTCGCGCGTATGATCCGTACCAGGGAACGTCGGGTCATTGCCGTGATCGGCTGTAAGAATCAACAGGTCGTCTTCTTGCATTTTTTCCAGTACTTCGGCCAATCGGACATCAAATGCTTCCAGTGCATCTCCGTACCCTTTCGGATCTCTGCGATGTCCGTAAAGCGCATCAAAGTCCACCAGGTTCAGGAAACTCAATCCGTGAAATTCTTCTCCCACGACTTGAACCAATTTATCCATGCCGTCCATGTTGTCTTTTGTACGCAAGGCTTTCGTGACGCCTGCGCCATTGTAGATATCATCAATTTTGCCGATGGCGATCACGTCTTTGCCGCCATCTTTCAACTCATTCATTACCGTGCGTTCAAATGGCGCCAAAGCATAGTCATGTCGGTTCGATGTCCGTTTAAAAGCTCCGGGTTGTCCAAGGAACGGGCGTGCAATGACACGGCCTACCAGGTATTCCGGTTCCAGTGTCAATTCGCGGGCGATTTCACAAATGCGGTAAAGCTCATCAAGTGGAATGATTTCCTCGTGAGCCGCAATCTGCAAGACTGGGTCAGCAGATGTATAGACGATGATTGCGCCCGTTTCCATATGTTGCTGGCCAAGTTCGTCCAGAATTTCAGTACCGCTCGCCGGTTTGTTGCCAAGAACTTTGCGGCCTGTCTTTTCTTCCAGCTGTCGGATCAACTCTTCTGGAAATCCGTCTGGATAGACTTTGAAAGGTGTGTCGATATTCAAACCCATAATTTCCCAATGGCCAGTCATAGTGTCTTTGCCGACTGAAGCCTCCTGCAATTTGCCGTAATAGGCTGCCGGAGCATCAGATGCTGCAAGCCCTTTCACCGGGACGATGTTGGCAAGGCCGAGTTTCTCCATATTCGGCATGTTCAATCCGCCCATCGCTTCCGCAATGTGGCCAAGTGTGTTTGATCCTTTATCTCCAAAGGCTTCAGCGTCAGGTGCTTCACCGATGCCCACTGAATCCAATACTACTAAGTGTACGCGTTTAAATGGTTTGATTGTCATAAGTCTTCCTCCTTATTTTCGTTTTTATTTTACCACATTCCGAACTCTTGTCGGAAGTCAGACCTCTTTTAAGCGCGAGGATGAAATTGAGAATAAACATCTTTTAAGCGTGTTTTGCTGACATGTGTATAAATTTGTGTGGTCGAGATGTCTGCGTGGCCCAGCATTTCCTGAACTGCGCGGATATCTGCTCCATTCTCCAAAAGGTGTGTAGCGAAGGAATGGCGCAGCGTATGTGGTGTCAATTCCTTTTGGATGCCCGCTTTTTGGGCATGCTGCTTCAGCAGTTTCCAAAACCCTTGGCGGGTCAGTCGTTTACCGCGCTGATTGATGAACATCGCATCCGTTTTTTCCCCACTTTTCATTAGGTCCAATCGTCCCTGTTCAAGATAGGTTTGACAGGATTTCAGCGCCGATTTCCCTAAAGGAATGATTCGTTCTTTCCCGCCTTTACCAGTACAGCGGACAAACCCCATCGTTAAATGGACGTCTTCTACATCCAGATTGATGCATTCACTGACCCGCATTCCACTGGCATATAATAATTCTAGCATGGCCTGATCCCGTAAACCGTTCGCTTTATTGGTGGCTGGTGCCTGTATCAGAGCATCCACTTCCTCAATAGAGAGGATATTCGGAAGTTTCTTGTCCATTTGGGGCATCTCTAAATGAACAGTTGGATCTGTTTCTACAATTCGTTCACGAATCAGGAATTGATGAAATGAACGGATTGATGAAATATGGCGGGCTACTGTCCGTGGAGTTTTCGTCGATTCCTTCAGATGGCGCAAATGATTCAATATATGTACGCGTTCGACTTTGCTTAGGGACTCCAATTGTTCCACTTCTTTTAAATACTGCAGATAGGCTTTCAGATCCCGTTCGTATGACGACAGTGTATTATCCGCAAGCTGTCTTTCGACACGCAGAAAATGCACGTAATCGTCGAGTGCATCTTTGCCAAAATTCATGCGTCTGCCTCCTCTATATTTTACATTTAAACTAGCCAATCCCTCCATACAAACATTTCTGTTTTCCCATAAAAAAAGGACGGCCTGTATGGGCCGTCCTTTTGGCATCAGTTATTCTGATGGATTTTGGGAATTGCTGTCGTTGCAGCGCCAGCAGATGCCATGGAAAGTAAGACGGTGGTCTTTAATTTGGAAATTCCAACGTTTCTCTACTATGTTCTCCACATCTTCCAGAAGGTCTTCCTGAATTTCATCCACTGCTCCACATTCCAAACACACAAGGTGATGATGGAAATGTGCTGCGCCTTCCTGACGCAAATCGTAGCGCGACACACCATCACCGAAATTTATTTTGTCGACAATTTTCAATTCTGTTAAAAGCTCTAATGTTCGGTACACCGTTGCCAATCCGATTTCCGGTGCAATGTCTTTCACTAAAAGATAGACGTCTTCCGCACTTAGATGGTCTTCCTCATGATCTAACAAAACTCGAACTGTCGCTTCACGCTGTGGCGTCAATTTGTAACTCGCAGCGTGTAATTGCTTTTTAATCCGATCAATCCTGGTTTCCATGCGACGCCCTCCCTCAAACTGCCTCTATTATATCAAAAGGGAGTTCTCAATTACAACAATACTATCCACTCTTTAATGATAATCGTTACAAAGTAATAATAGTTTCAATTCTCAATTGAGATTCGTTGCTTTGCCCATAGCACGGCAAACGCAGTTTTTGCATCATAGATTCTTTCATCTACAACCATTTTTTCCGCTTCTTCAATGGTTACTTCCATCAATTCCACGAATTCGTCGTCATCAAGTACCGCACCATTTGTCGCTTTGCTTAATCCTTCCGCCGCAAACAAATGGACAACTTCGTCCGCAAATCCAGGAGATGTGGCGAACGTTTGTATTTTAACAAGCTTCTCTGCTGTATACCCTGTTTCTTCTTCCAACTCACGCATTGCGGTATATTCGGGAGCTTCTCCGGGTTCAAGCTTCCCTGCAGGAATCTCCACAAGGGAACGTTCCAATGCTTTTCGGTATTGTTCCACCAGTATGATTTTATTTTCAGGAGTAATGGCGATGATGGCAACCGCTCCTGGATGCTCGATCAATTCACGTTTCGATGTGTGGCCATTGGGAAGCGACACATCATCAACTTTCAAATTAATGATTTTCCCTTCGTATAAACGATTTGAATGAATGGTCTTTTCTTCAAACTTTTTCATTTGGAATCCTCTTTTCATTTGTGGTTTCTCTGAGGAAAAGTATACCATATAAGGTAGGACAGACTAAATGAGGTGCAGAAATGAAGAAAAACTTTTTAGGTAGCAGCGAGATTGAAGTCAGTGAAATCGGGTTGGGCTGCATGTCCCTGCCAACAGATGCAAAAGAAACAAGCATCATTGTTGATGAAGCAATTGCACAGGGCATCAACTATTTTGATACTGCCGATCTGTATAACAAAGGAGTTAACGAAGAAGTTGTCGGAAAAGCATTAAAAGAGCACCGAAAAGACATCGTCTTAGCTACCAAAGTCGGCAATGAATGGAGCGCCCAAACAGATGAGGTCAAGTGGAATCCGACGAAAGCGTACATCAAAAAGCAGATCCATGCGAGCTTAAAACGGCTCCAGACGGACTATATCGATCTGTACCAATTGCATGGTGGCATGATCACCGATGATGCCGAAGAAACCATTGAGGCTTTTGAAGAATTAAAAGAAGAAGGGCTGATTCGTGCGTATGGCATTTCTTCCATCCGGCCGAACGTCATCAGACGCTTTCTCGAAAAAAGTGATATTTCTTCCATCATGATGCAATACAGCCTACTGGACCGCCGGCCGGAAGAACTTCTTGACAGCATCGGACAAGCTGGAAAATCCGTTGTTACACGCGGGTCGCTTGCGAAAGGCCTATTAACCGGGGAAGGGCTTCAGCGGGCAGGAAAAATGGACGGCTATATGGGGTATGGGGCAGAGGAATTGAAAACCACTCTCCAGAAATTATCGGCAGTCCACGACAATTTGCATGCCTTGGCATTACAGAGCGTATTGCAGCACGACACAGTCAGCTCAGTCGTCGCTGGTGCCAGTTCAGCAGATCAGCTCAAAGCGACCATCAAAGCTTACGATATGCCGGTTTCACCCGAGCAAATTAAAGAGGCTAAAGAACTGACTCGCCAGGATATCTATCAGGATCATCGAGAATAACCTAATCTTAACAATAAAAAACCAGCAGCAATGCCGTCAATAAAAAACGGTTTGCTGCTGGTTTTCTATTTATAAATCGATAAGTTCTCGATATCCAGTATCCGTATGGCTCGTTGATCGTATTGCTGGATCCATCCTTTATCTTCAAACTTAGCCAATTTCCGGCTGATCGTTTCCGGTGTAGTTCCGAGAAAAGAGGCAAGGTCTTTTCGCGACATCGGCAATCGGATCTCTTTACTCTGGCTGGATTCAGCTTGCTGAACCAAATACAACGCGACTCTCGTCTCCGTGTCTTCTGTCGTAAAACTGGTCACTTGATGTTCTACCTGATCCAGTCTTAACGAGAATTCCTTGATGATCTTCAATGATATTTGCGGATATTTCAAAAATAATTCGTTAATATCTTCACTGCTGATCGTGCACAGTTCCGTAGCTTCCATTGCTTCTGCATAAGAATCGTGTACATTGTCAGTAAAAAGAGCCAGTTCACCTGTGAAATCACCCGGTTGCAAAATCCGGATCACCTGCTCTTTGCCACTTTCAGTCAAACGATATACTTTCAATTTCCCTTTATGGATAATGTACAAAGAATTGGATTTTTCGCCAGCCCTGTAGAGAATTTCGCCTTTTGACAAATTCCGACCTTTGGTTGTAGCGGCGACTTCTTTCAGTTCGGCTGGTTCAAGATGGTTAAAAATTGGAACGATGGATACACATAGATGTTCATGTGACGAAGATGGTTGCTTTACCCCATTGTTCTCCATACTTTCCCTCCTGTATTGATCCATATCGTTAGATCTCTCCCTTACCTATACCCGAAAGATCAACCGCCTATATAAGACATCCCGATTTTCTTTCGGCTTTTGGCACTTTCTTCAGTCCGTTCATCGGAATAACGATCTTTTCTCCCGCTCCAGACTGCACCGATTGCATCAAGAAGCTGCCGATCATCCCAATCACCCCGAAGAAGTTTACGGATATCGAATCCTTCCGTAGCGAAAAGGCAGGTATAGAATTTTCCGTCGGACGATAACCTGGACCTTGTACACGATGAACAGAACGATTCTGAAACGGATGTGATGAAACCAACTTGAGCTTCGCTGCCTTCATAACGGTACCGTTTGGCAACTTCCCCAAAATAATCTTCGTCGACAGCCGTTAATGTATAAACCGATTCCAGTTTCCGGAGGATTTCGTGCTTGGTTACGACTTTTTCAAAGCTCCAATTATTGTCATTTCCGACATCCATAAACTCAATAAAACGCAATGTGATTTCCCGTTCTTTGAAATAGGCAGCCATAGGAAGTATTTCAGCCTCATTGACATTTTTTTGGACCACCATATTCACTTTGATTTCAAATCCAAGAGCTTTTGCGTAATCTATCTGTTCCAAAATATTTTCTGAGCTGACCCC
Organism: uncultured Planococcus sp.; assembly: GCF_947501725.1. Taxonomy (NCBI): domain Bacteria; kingdom Bacillati; phylum Bacillota; class Bacilli; order Caryophanales; family Caryophanaceae; genus Planococcus; species uncultured Planococcus sp. The sequence continues at coordinate 284,447 of NZ_CANMXD010000004.1, forward strand.
TCGACCGTTCAAGCTTCCGAATAATTCCGGATCCAGTGCGTCAAGGCTGATGTTCAGTCTTCTGAGTCCTGCATCGTATAAAGCCAGGCCGTGCTTTTTAAGCAGCAAGCCATTGGTGGTCAATCCGACATCTTCTACCCCTTCAACCGAAAAGATTATTTTGATCAATTCCGGCAATCCCTTGCGCAATAAAGGTTCTCCGCCCGTTAATCGAATTTTTTTAACCCCCATCGACACAAATAATCTGGTGAGTCTTTGGATTTCCTCAAAAGTCAGCAATTCCTGTTTAGGCAAAAATGCATAGTCGTCACCGAACACCTCTTTTGGCATGCAGTAAGAACACCGGAAGTTGCAGCGGTCTGTAACAGAAATGCGCAAATCCCTCATTGGACGTCCCAGCCGATCGGTCAATGGTTCCATCATCTTCGTATCCACCTTTCTTAAACACTTCATTCAGTTAAAAGAGTTTTTTTCGGTCTCTTGTTCATGTAGTCATCACTGGAATGGCGCCGGTTTTTTTCTGGTATTCAGAAGTGATATCCGTGAATGTACCAACGTAACGGACGACCTCACCTGTGTCATCCTTTACTGCACTGATATTCAACCATTGAAGATATTCCTCTCCATTTTTGCGCCGGTTCCAAATTTCCCCTTGCCACATTCCCTTCTGCTCTATTTCCTGCCACATTTCTTTGTAGAAGTCTTTTGGCTGTCTATCGGATTTCATGATGCTTGGGTTTTGGCCGATGACATCCTCTTCTTCAAAGCCAGTCAATTTAGTGAAAGCCGGATTCACCGTTTTTATTTTCCCGGAAATATCTGTCACTAAAATGCCCTGTCCGGTTGACTTGAAAACTTCGGCTGCCAGCTGCAGGCGATCCTGGTAGTACATCCAGACAACCAGCACGAGACTCGCCAGTGCAACTTGGGAGAGGAGCATAAATCCGATTGAATATTGGCCCGTGACGGAAAAGATAATCGACAGCATGATCGGTGGGAAAAATCCGCCGAGGCCGCCCATCATGGATACGATGCCGTTTGCAATACCTGCCTGCTTATTGAAGTAAAACGGCACTAGTTTAAAGATGACGCCGTTGCCGATACCGGCACTTACTGCAATAGCCAAACTACCGACTGTATAGATCCCGATTGTCGGAGAGAACGCCAGCACAATGGCTGCGATGGTATAGACGAAGAACGTACCCATTAACAGCAGCAAAGGCTGCAGTTTATCGGCAAGCCATCCGCCTACCGGCCGGAGAAAAGTCGCAAGTGCGATAAAACCGGCAGTCCGCATACCGGCATCCACTTTATCCAGCCCGAAATTACTGACTAGGAAGTTGGGCAGATAAATCGTAAATGCTACAAAAGAACCGAATGTGATGAAATAGAACAAGGAAAAGAACCAAAGTTTTTCATTTTTATAAACGCCTTTAATCTGTTCAATAATAGGGGTTTTCACTTTCGGTTCATGGCGGTCACCAAAGAAGAAATTCAATGCGGCAAAAATCAGCAACAGGATCAGGTAGATCTTGACAGTGTTTGACCAACCAATCTGTGTGGCAATCAATGGAGCTGAAAATGTAGTGACCGCTGTACCGATGTTACCGGCACCATAAATTCCGTTGACGAATCCGTGTCTTTCCTTCGGATAGTATTTCGGAAGTGAGGTTACCCCTACTGAAAAGACTGCTCCCCCGATGCCCAGGAATAATCCACTGATGATGAGGTCTGAAAAACTGGAGGCTTCACTTAAGTAAAAGACCGGAAACAAAAGCAGGATAAAACTTACTAGAAAAATAATTCGCGCTCCAAAGACATTGGCGTAATAGCCAAGTGGAATCCGCAGAATGGAACCCAGGACAACAGGCACAGCCGTTACTATAGCCAATCTTTCCGGAGCTATGGCTATATCTTCGCTGATAAATGGAATCAGGGAAGATATAATCACCCACACCATAAAACCGACCACGAGATTCATTGTTTGAAGGGGCAATTGCAGTTTCTTAATCATCAAAATCACCTTTTCCACTGAATTTTCTTTACGATTTTTTCATATTGATTCCCTGCCTTCATTGTATCCCGAGCGTATCTGCATTTTAATAAGGGAGAGCCCTTCTACTGGGAGGGGAAACCCTTAAATTTCAGAAAAGCGGAAGCGTCCGTTTAGTCCTGGCAAGCGCTGGAGCTGGAGTCTGGACAATCAAGAAAAGTGGAAGCGCCCAATTTCTTGACCAATAAAAAAAGGCCGCCCCACAATCATTTTCCATGATTTTTAGGACAGCCCCTCGATCTTTTCAGGTGATAAGGGTATTCAGTTTTTTATATAATTCATCCTGATCGACTGCTTTCATGGCTTTTTCAGCCATCGGGAACAACACGGTTTCCTCTTTCATGAAATGGACCGTCAAGACTTCAAATGCCTCTGCAGCATCCTGAGCGACTGTCTTCATCTGTTCCAATGTCAACAAATCGATATTGTCACGGGTATGGTGAAAGAAATGACCGATATAAGCATCAATCTCTTGATGCTCGTCTTGAATACCGACAAGAGGACCCTGCTCGAATCCGATATAATTCCCTAATGCTGGAAAAAAGAATTCTTCTTCTTTGTCGGTATGATTTTTAAAAGGCTCAATAAACTCAAAAAGTTTTTGGCGTAAAATCTTCATGTTTTCACGGCCAGCTTCCAGACTAAGTCCTTCACCTTCAAAAGACAGGACCAGCGCATGCCATTCATTCATCAAGAACGTTAAATAAGCATGTTCATTTTCCAATAGCCTCATACCGGGTTCCTTAAAACGAAGCTCTGATTTTTCCGTCATCAAAAGACCAACTCCCAGCTTTTCGTCAAAAATTCAATAGTTTTTTCTTCAATACGTATTCCACTAATTCAGGTCTGCTCTTCAACTGGAGCTTTTCCATAATTTTTGCTTTATGCGCTTCGACCGTTTTCACAGAAATAAACAGCTTCTGGGCAATTTCCTTATTGCCGTAGCCTTTTGCAACCAACGGCAGAACTTCAATCTCCCGTTTGGACAATAATTCAAAAGGATCCGATTCTTTTACTTTATGGTCTTTATTGACTAATTCGCGGACCAATGAAGTAGCCATTTTTGGGTGGATGTAAGTTCCGCCACTATAGATGACGCGAATAGCCTGAAGCAATTCTTCATCCGGCGCACTTTTCAGCATATAACCTGAAGCGCCATTCTTTAATACATGGAACAAATACTCTTCGTCATCATGCATCGTCAGCACAAGTATCTTGGTTTCAGGAAAATCTTCCTTGATCTTCCCCGTCGCCACTAATCCGCTCTCGCCAGGCGGCATGCTCAAATCCAGCAGCAGCACATCCGGCTGATGCTTAGCTACCATCTGATAAGCTTCAATTCCGTCAGCTGCCATGGCGATCACTTCCATATCCTCCTGAAAATTGAGGATCATCGAAAACCCGCTGCGTACAATCGCGTGGTCATCCGCTATGATTATCTTCATTTCGCCACCTCCCGCTTTTCGTCTAAAGGCACACGCAAATGCACAGATGTTCCTTTACCGATTTCAGAATCGATGGTAACATTCCCCAATACCAATTCAGCTCGTTCATTCATACCATAGAGGCCAAGCCCCGTGCCCATCGGATGGTCTCCAACGATAAAACCGGCACCTTCGTCTTTTACATTCAACTGCAGGCTATCCCCTTCCTCGAACAGATGAACTTGGATAGTTTCAACTTGCGCATATTTTATCGCATTCAAAACAGCTTCCTGGCAGATCCGATACAATACGGTTTCGACTTCATTTTCATAACGGGTCTGTTTGACTGTCGACTTAAACTCAATAGTTAAGCCGAAACTTTCCTCCACCCGTTTAAAGTGGGAACGGAAAGCCGCCTCCAGTCCAAAGTCATCAAGTGCTGAGGGACGCAGTTCTACAGACAAATTACGGATATCGTCCATCAACCGGATCAATGTTGCCGTACTTTCACTTGTTTTCTTCAAGACTTCTGTATCATTTGTCATATATTTGAGTGCCCGCAAGTCAACGACCGCACTTAAAAGTTCCTGCGCGACGCTGTCATGCAGCTCTCTTGAAATCCGTTTACGTTCATTTTCCTGGGCTTTGATGACATTTTTCATCATTTTGTTTTGCTGCAGTTTGTTTTGTGTTTCAAATTGCATCGACAAATCCCTTAAGATGAAGACCCTCGTACCTTTTTCCGCATCGATGACATGGAAGGTTGCTGCGTACGGAACAACACCTTTTCCAACTGTTTCCAAAAAAACCTGAAAAGAGGAGAAGTCCTCGTGATTGGAACTTGTGAAATAACAGTCTTTGCAGGTTGTCAGATCACTATCGCTTGTATACCCCCTGCATGCGTTGCACAAGGCATTTTCGGCTCCTTTTTTCAGCTGTTCCAGCACATGGTCATCCATTATATTTTCTGCTGCCGGGTTCATTGAAATGGTACTGCCTTCGCTTGTAAAAAAGAAAATCGCTTCTGTGCTGTTTTCGTACATCTTCAGCATGAGGTCAATTAATTGATCTTTTTCTTCCGAAATCAATTCCACATCAATTCCTTCCCGTCCAGCGTTCCTATATCGGATTTAGACATGCTGATCAGCAACTGCAATCTTTCCGGTGTCATCAAATGGGGTTCCCTGAATCCGCCCAAAAGCACTCCTACCACTCTTCCACTATGCCATAACGGAGCAGCGCCAATACTCTTTAAGTTTTCAAGTTTTAAGATAGGATAGTTGAATAAATCTGCCTTTGCTGCAAATTTTTCCACGTCTGCCACCAGTATAGGTTTGCCATTCTTAAAAACGCCTCCCGCAATTCCTTTGCCTGATTGCAGCACTACTTTTTTTATGCGTTCACTTATATTGCCTGAAATGTATTGCCATTTTAATACATGCAGGTTTTCCGCCGGCTCGACTAAAGCAAGCGCAATAATGTCACAACCAAGAGCTTCCCGGATTTTCTCAATCTGCAATTGGTATTCTTTTGTATAATCCATGCTTTTGTCTCCTATCAAACTAAAAAGAGAGACCCTCTTTAATTTGTTGGTTTATGTCTCCTGTACAGGATATAACTTCTGCCTACATAATTCAACGGTACACTCCAAACATGCACGAGACGAGAAAATGGCCAAAAAGCGAATATCGCGAAACCGGTTAAAACATGGATTTTAAAAGATAAAGGCACTTCTGCCATGATTGCTGGGTTAGCTTTAAAAAGAAAGAGGTCACGGAACCATATGGAGACAGTCATCCGATAATCAAAATCCGGCTGTACCACATTCGTTACCAACGTGGCATACATACCGACGAAAACAATGAATAAAAGAAGAGCATTGACTGCCAGATCAGAAAAAGAACTCAATTTCCGGACGCTTGAGATGGAAAAGCGCCGGAATGTAAGGATGATCATACCGATCAATGTCATGAAACCAAAAATCCCACCGATGTATATGGCTCCAATATGATATAAATGATCATTGACTCCTACTGCATTCATCCAGGCAATCGGGATTGCCAAACCACCGATATGGCCAAAGATCACTGGAATAATGCCCAGATGGAACAATAGGCTGCCCATCATCAATTGCTTTTTTTCGATAAATTCACTGGATTTTGCAGTCCAATGAAATTTATCGACGCGATATCTATAGATATGGCCAAAAATGAAGATCGCCATGCACAGATAAGGAAAGACAACCCAAATTAATCTATCCAGCGTTTCCATCTACAGGCACCTCCTGCTCGATACAGGCCTTAAACGTTTCACGCAAACCTTTGACAAGATGGAAATAGGGACTGTCTTTTTTCTCAAGCGATTTCAGCAGATGATAAGTTCCATCCTCCAGAACGGCAATCAGCATCTGGAAACTCTGGGGCGCCCGGGGATCTCCCAGCCACTCAGCTGCGTAGAGAAACTCGCAGATGAGCGGCAGGAAATCGGACAATTCCGTATCCGGCATTTCAAGTCCGAACATTTCATACGAGACCTTCAGCTTGGCAAGCATCTGGCCCCGCTCTTTGGCATCCTCAAACTTGAAATACGTCATGAACAAGGTGCTGTCTTTGTCAAAATCAAAAATGTCCGTATACATTTCCTGTATTTGATCCAAACTCAATTCATGCATCAGTTCCCAGTACCGCTGAACATATTCATGTGCCGGATGATCCTCTTCAAATGATTCTTCAATAAGCGATGGATGAAAATCCAGTTTTTGCGGATAGGTCAGGTGATGAGCATAAAAACCGAATGATACTTTATAACGATATAGTTTCTCTAAATTAATCACGCCATATACCTCCGTAGAAGTTTTCTTCATAAATTTCTTTCCCTGTTTTCGTAGCTGTCCCAGTTGGGCTTGGCGTTGCTGGACCGCAACTGTCGCAGGATCCACCGGAATCGGTTCCCCATCCTCCCATACCTTCTGTATCGAAGCCTTCCATTCCTTGCGCACGGTACGGATTGACTCGTCCCTCTCTATGCGTACTTGGAATGACAAAACGGTCTTCGTATTTGGCGATTGCCAATAGACGGTACATTTTCTCGGTCTGATGGGCTGTCATGCCAATCCGTTCCAGGCGGCTTTCGTCAAATTCCTTGCCGGTTGTTTTGGCGCGCATATATGAACGCATCATCGCCATGCGCTGTAGTGATTTCTTAACTGTTTCCGTATCACCGGCAGTCAGCATATTCGCCAAATACTGGATCGGCGTCCGCATTTCTTCGATCGCCGGAAAAATCATATCGGGATTTTTAATGGAATCTTTGCCTTCGAAATAATTCATGATCGGGCTGAGCGGCGGCACGTACCAGACCATCGGCAAGGTGCGGTATTCCGGATGGAGTGGGAAAGCGAGTTGATGCTCAATCGCCAGCTTATAAACGGGCGAATTCTGCGCCGCTTCTATCCAGTCCTCTGATATGCCGTCTTTTCGTGCTAAAGCAATCATTTCAGGGTCAAACGGGTCGATGAATAAGTCACATTGTGCTTTGTATAGATCTTTCTCATCTGGAGTGGAAGCCACTTCCAGTACGCGGTCTGCATCATATAGAAGAACTCCTAGATAACGGATGCGGCCCGTACAAGTTTCCGAACAAACCGTCGGCAGCCCTGCTTCGATCCGTGGGAAGCAGAATGTGCATTTCTCTGCTTTATTGGTCTGCCAGTTAAAGTAAACTTTCTTATAAGGACAGCCTGTCATGCAATAGCGCCAGCCCCGGCAAGCTTCCTGGTCGACCAGGACGATGCCGTCTTCTTCACGTTTGTAGATTGCGCCAGAAGGACATGAGGCTACACAGCTTGGGTTCAGGCAGTGTTCGCAAAGCCTCGGCAAATAAACCATAAATGCTTTATCGAAATTGAATTTGATTTCTTCTTCGATTTTTTGGATATTGGGATCCAACGGTCCGGTAATATGTGCTCCCGCCAGATCATCTTCCCAGTTCGGGCCCCATTCAAGGTCCATTTTTTTGCCAGTGATGGCTGAATGAGCACGTGCGACCGGTGAATGCTCCAATTCACCGGCATTGGTCAAGTGTTCATAATTATATGTCCAAGGTTCGTAATAATCCTTCATTTCCGGCATATCCGGGTTGTAAAAGATTTTCCCCAAGGCGACTTTCGATAATTTATTTCCGGACTTCAGTTCCAATTTCCCCTTGCGGAGCTGCCAGCCGCCTTTATAAAGCTCCTGATCTTCCCAACGCTTCGGATATCCGATGCCAGGTTTAGTTTCCACATTGTTGAACCACATATATTCTGCGCCTTTACGGTTGGTCCAAGTCGTCTTGCACGTGACACTGCAGGTATGGCAACCGATACATTTATCCAGATTCATCACCATTGCTACTTGTGCTTTAATCTTCAAGCCAGTCAACCTCCTTCATTTTGCGGACTGCTACGTATTCATCACGCTGATTGCCGATAGGCCCGTAGTAGTTGAAGCCATAGCTGAGTTGAGCATATCCACCGACCATTTGCGTCGGTTTCAGGTGGATACGGGTTGGCGCATTATGGCTGCCGCCTCGTGTATCCGTAATTTCAGAACCCGGTACCTGGATGTGTTTATCCTGGGCGTGGTACATGAACATCGTGCCTCTTGGCATACGGTGGCTGACGACTGCACGAGCCGTAACGACACCGTTTCGGTTATAGACTTCAAGCCATGCATTATCATCGATATCATGTGCTTTCGCGTCTTCGTTATTGATCCAAACTGTCGGACCACCACGGAATAAGGTCAGCATATGCTGGTTATCCTGGTAGGTTGAGTGGATATTCCATTTGCCGTGCGGCGTCAAATAACGAAGCACCAGCGAATCGACACCGCCTTTGATCTTTTTATCCTTCTTGCCGAACACCATCGGCGGCAATGTCGGTTTATAGATCGGCAAGGCTTCACCGAACTGTTGGAAAATTTCATGGTCAATATAGAAATGTTGTCTGCCTGTCAATGTCCGGAACGGTACTAGACGTTCAATATTCGTTGTGAACGGAGAGTAACGTCGACCCATTTTATTGGATCCGCTGAACACCGGTGTCGGAATGACTTCACGCGGCTGGACGGTAATGCTTTGGAAAGTGATTTTTTCGGCTGCACGATCCGCAGATATGTCCTTCAATTCGACTCCTGTATCTTTTTCTGCTTCAATATATGCTTTTTGTGAAACGCGTCCGTTCGTCGCAGACGATAGATTCAGCATGGCATCAGCCACTTGTCGCGCTGTCTGGATTTTCGGTAAGCCATTTTTGATGGTTTCATCAAAGAATGTCCCGTTGATGTGCTTCAATTCCTCATACTCTTCCGCTACAGAGAAACTGACGCCATGCGCTCCGGTTTTACCGACTGCCAAATTCGGTCCCAAGGTAATGTATTTGTCATGTATTTTGGTGTAATCCCGCTCCACGATACTGAAATTCGGCATTGTTTTGCCAGGGATTGCTTCGATTTCCCCTTTAGTCCAATCCTTGACGACACCCATAGGCTGTGAAATTTCACTTTTTGTATCATGCGCAAGAGGGGTGATGACCACATCTTTATAGACGCCAGGCAAATGCGTTTTTGCCATCTCTGAGAACCTTTCAGCCAATTTAGCGTAAATATCCCAATCCGAGCGCGATTCCCAAAGCGGGTTGACCGCCGGATTGAATGGATGCACAAAAGGATGCATATCAGTCGAAGACAAGTCGGTCTTTTCATACCAAGTGGCTGCCGGTAAGACGATATCCGCGTACAGCGGAGTCGAAGTCATCCGGAAATCAAGCGCAACCATAAGGTCCAGCTTGCCTTCGACATCTTCCCGCCAAACGATTTCTTCCGGTTTTTCATCGACATTCGGTTCAGCCAACAAGCCATCCGATGCGCCTAGTAGATGTTTCATGAAATATTCCTGGCCTTTAGCAGAACTTGAGATCAAGTTTGAGCGCCAGATGAACAGTGTTCTTGGGAAGTTTTCAGGTGCACCTGGATCTTCCACCGCAAATTTCGTTTTACGGGAAATAACCTCTTCCACTGCATGATCGATAATTTCTTTATTGGTCTTTCCGCCTTTTTCTGCAGCTTCTTCTGCAAACAATAAACTGTTTTTATTGAATTGTGGATAAGAGGGAAGCCAACCTAATCGTGCTGCCAGCACATTATAGTCAGCCGGATGCTGATAAGCGACATCGTCTGCCAGAGGCGATTTCAGTGCATCTGTGCCGCTTTCCTCGTACCGCCATTGTTCAGTTGCAAAATAGAAGAAAGAAGTTGCATTCTGCAGTCTTGCAGGTCCTTGCCAATCTTTTGCGAAAGCGACAGTCGACCATCCTTCAATCGGACGGCATTTTTCCTGTCCGACATAATGCGCCCATCCACCACCGTTGACGCCTTGGGAAGCTGTAAGGATGACCAGATTCAAAATTGCGCGGTAAATTGTATCGCTGTTGAACCAATGGTTGATGCCGGCGCCCATGATAATCATTGAGCGTCCGCCCGTATCAATCGAGTTTTGTGCAAATTCACGTGCAATCTGCGTAACGATCGATGCTTTGACGGATGTCACTTTTTCCTGCCATGCAGGAGTATAAAATGAGGTTTCATCGTCGTAGCCTTTTGCATTATATTCACTTTCCGTACGGATAATTCCGTATTGGCTCATCATCAGATCATAAACAGTTGCGGCGTAGCGTTCTGTACCATCTGCCAGTGTGACTTTCCTTGCTGGAATCACACGTTTAAAGACGCCATTTCCCTGATTATCGAAATATGGGAAAACGATTTCCTTCCATTCTTCCTGGTGGCCGACAACACTCATCGCCGGGTCCACTTTGGAACCATCTTCATTTTCAAGAATCAAGTTCCATTTTTTATCCTCTTCCCAACGCTGCCCCATTGTGCCATTCGGCACCATCAATTTATCTGCTGCCTCGTCAAAGATGACCGGCTTCCATTCTGCATGCTCTGAAGTGTCGCCCAAATCACTGGCGCGAAGGAATCGGCCGCCTTTAAGTGTATCTTCATGCGGATCCAAAAGAATCATAAATGGCATATCCGTAAATTGTTTCGCATAATTGATGAACATCGGTTCTTGTCGTTTTTGGTAGAACTCATCTAGAATGACGTGCGTCATGGCCTGTGCCAATGCAGCATCTGTTCCAGGATGAGGAGCCAGCCAATTATCGGCGAACTTCACGTTTTCTGCGTAGTCAGGAGCTACAGACACTACTTTTGTCCCTTTATAGCGAACTTCTGTCATGAAATGTGCATCCGGTGTACGGGTCATTGGTACGTTTGAGCCCCACATCATCAAATAACCAGCGTTATACCAATCCGACGATTCCGGTACATCCGTCTGCTCGCCCCAAATCTGTGGAGAAGCAGGAGGAAGATCGGCATACCAGTCGTAAAAGCTCAGCATCTGCCCGCCGAGAAGCGAAATGAAACGTGCTCCTGAAGCGTAGCTGACCATCGACATTGCCGGGATCGGCGTGAAGCCAGCGACACGGTCCGGCCCGTATTTCCGGATAGTGTAGATCAATTGGGCTGCAATCAGTTCTAAAGCATCTTCCCAATTGACACGAATGTGTCCGCCTTTTCCGCGGGCCGATTTATAGAACATGGCTTTCTCAGGATCTTCCACTATACTCGCCCAAGCATCCACTGGATTCGGATGGCTGGCGCGCGCCGCTTTCCAGAGCCGCCAAAGCTTACCGCGCATATAAGGGTATTTCACGCGCAACGGGCTGTATTCATACCAAGAGAATGTGGCGCCCCTTGGACAGCCGCGCGGTTCAAATTCCGGCATATCAGGTCCACAGGACGGGTAATCGATCTGCTGATTTTCCCACGTGATGATCCCGTTCTTCACGAATACTTTCCAGCTGCATGATCCTGTACAGTTTACTCCGTGTGTGGTGCGGACTACTTTATCGTGCGACCATCTTTGGCGGTACATATTTTCCCAATCCCGGCTTTTTTCCTCCAGGATGGACCAACTGCCCGAATAACTCTCGACTGGTTTAAAGAAATTCAATCCAAATCTTTTCTTCATCGCCTATACCCACTCCTTCTCATGAATGAAAACTATTGAAGGGAATCAATTACAAATTCATTCGTATAGCCTTATTATGTTAGTCCCCCATAAAAGTTCCCATTAGGGAATGTCCTATAGAAGCACTGGAATTCCCTTGTTCACTGAAAACTCTAAAACTCCTGTATACTACAAAACATCCTCATCCTATTATTTTTCGGGGGTTTCAGATAAGCTGCCCAAAAAAACTGTAGGATTTTTACTTTAGGATGTCCTAAGACAGTCAATTTCAGCCGCTCACAAGTTTCCCCCAATGAAAAACCGATTAGAAAACGCCGATTTCCATCTATTTTCTACGCTTCCGAACTCCCTGTTTCTCATTGGATAAGGGAGTTCCCTCTTTCGCCAAAGGAAATGCCCTAGCAGGAAAATCAATGGTTTTCGGCATGTTATACTGAAAAAAAATGAGGGGAATGAATGATTATGTCAGGACCATCTTTGCGCCAGCTGCATGCCCATCATGCGATTCACGAAGGCGCCTTATCTGGAGCGTTAACCAAAACCGAAGAAGTCGAAGACCTATTGAGAGCCAAAGAATATGAAGTCGCCCGTCAGGCGGCAGATCATTTGCTGGAGTATTGGGAAACGCGGATCATCAGCCATGCCGATGCGGAAGAAGAAGGATTTTACCAGGAAATGATTGACCAGCAACCTGAACTTAAGGAAACAGTAGCCGATTTGACGCGTGATCATGACATCTTGCGCATCATTGCAGCTGACATCAAAAAATTGCTTGTAGAAGAAGGCGTCAGTTATGAAGTTATGAAGCAATTTCATGCGCTGCTGGTTGTAAATGCCATCCATAGCCGCGAAGAAGAACGGCTGTTGCTACACGGGCCTTCAATATGATAAAAGCAATTGGAAGAAACGAGCTTTGCCATTGTGAAAGCGGCAAAAAATACAAAAAGTGCTGTGGAGCGGACAAATCCTCCAAGCTGATGTTCGAAGAACAAAACAAAGCACTCCAAGGAACGCTTCGGGACTTTTTTGAAAATCATCCCCGTCCGTCCCAACAGAAAGAATTGGTGAAATGGAAAGATAAAGTCGAAAATCTTCTCGTTCCACTTTACGGTGAGAATAAATCGAATGGTATTATCGGGGATCTCTTCTTCTTTTCTGAACGCGTCGATGTATGGAATGCTTTTATCGAAGAAAAGATCGCCAAAGAGGAAAGAGTACAAATCAGAGAGATTCTCAGCTCTTGGCTTGACCCGTTGTTTATGGCCGGCGAAATTCTTTCCGTTTCCGATTACCGTGCTCAAGTCCGCGATTTGCTGTCTCAAAAAGTTACAGAAATTGAAGTCAATGAATCTTTCCCAGTCGAAGCAGGGAATATTGCGACCGGCTTCTATCTGCCTGATATCCGGAACGGAGACAATTTCATGATGGTTCTTAACAGCCTGACGGTCGCGGTTGAAGTAAACCAGGAAAGTATCCAAAAGCTCCAGGAGATGTATCGGTCATCCGAAACGGCAAGCACTAAAGAATTTTACAGCCGGAACATGCTAGCCGTTTACCAGATCCTTAGCAGCGGCCTTCGGAGTACCGAGCAAGTCTCTTCTGCCGTTCTTGAAACTGTGGAAGAATTGGAGAATTTCCTGATTGCCCATGATTTGAAGAGCGACGAATTGATCGAAGCCTTCTTTCATTACGCAGAACCCTTGGCGTTGATTCCCAAAGAAGCGGTCGCTGGTGCAGTCCAGTTTGCCATCGATCATCGGCTGGTGAAGCTAGACTGGAAGATCGACGAAACAGCGCAGCATTTTGGCGTGGATACAGAAGGGCTGGCTCTTTTCAAAAATGATCTCGGTTCTTTTTATCACACCGCCAAAAGCAAGGAAGACCCAGAGAAAGAAGCCGTTTATGCTTTTGAAGTCGGAACAGATCCCAAAGGCAACGAACTGCAGAATTGGCAATTGTATATGCATTTGAAAAATGCGACCATTACAAGTGAAAATGAATTGAAACGCCAAATGGAGTACTATCACAGCAAATCCTATGAACCGAAAACCAAAGTTGAGAAAGCTCAGCTCCTTGCCTATAGTGCCTATACAAATACGGACCGGGCCACCCAGCTGGAACAGATACAGGGGCTGGACCCCCAAAATACAGATGCTTTCCTACTGGCAGCTGAAATGGCAACAGATTCGTCATTAAAAGAACAATTGCTTCAAAAGGCAATCTCCAGCGGAAAAGAACGCTTTGAACCAGAAATGGATGTAGCTTGGCTGTATGTGCCAAACCGTCCATATTTGCGATCCCTGTTTTTGCTTGGAAATTTCTATTGGGAGCAAGCCCGTTTCGAAGAGGCTTTCCCTATCTATTATGAAGTACTGCGCTTGAACCCCGGCGATCACCAGGGCGTACGCTATTTAGCGGTTTCAGCGTTAATTTCCCTGGGGCGCCTGGAAGAAGCGGAAAGCCTCATCAGCCATTACGAAGAAGAACTCAGCGATAATGCATTCTATGCTTGGTTCAGATGGTCTATAGAGCGGCAGAAAGGTAAAATTTCTCAAATTTCTCAAACGAGGTATATAGAAGCCATCGATCAAAATCCATATGTAAAAAAATATATTGAACAACGGATTGCCGCTTTTCCTTATCCGAAATCGGCTGTCATCACTCCCCGCTCTCCTGAAGAAGCAGGACTGATCTGGACGTTTTTGGCACCGACTCTTGAGAATCGATAAGTTGGATTCGAAGCAATCGATAACTGAATAAATAAAAAAAGAGGCTGCACCTTCTGTAATAGAAGGTGCAGCCTCTTAGTTTGCTCAGCTATTGATTGAATTTGTTTGATTGTCGTCTTTTGCAGAATCAAAATTCCCTTGGCCAACCCTTTGGCGGATTTCATCTTCAGTTAATTTTCTGCCGATGGGCCCTGTCGGAATATCAGTGGAACTGTCTTCTCTTTCCGCACGTTCCACACGTGCAAACCCTGCATTCGTTTCACGGCCGATCCGCTCCCTTTCAGCCCTGCTTGTATAAGTCTCTTCCGGTTTTTTTTCATCTGCCATAGAAATTCCTCCTTTTAATGATTTGCCAATCAGATTACATTGGTAATTTCCATCGAATAGAAATGTGGATCTATACATAATTAACATATCACTATTTTTCTGATTATTCAAAACAGAAAAAACTTGAGAGTGGCTTTATGGACGAATTGGCCCTTCCACAACGATTTTCCCGATTGTCCGCCCGGTCAGTAAGTTTTCGTAAGCTTCCTTTAAAGTCTCCGGTGAGAGAGGTGACAAATGCTTAGTCATGGTCGAGCGGACTTTCCCTTCTTCCACCCAGTCTGCCAATTGCGTCAAAATATGATGCTGCGCAATCAAATCCTCTGTTTGGAAGACTGAACGTGTATACATAAGTTCATAAGCGAACGTTACAGATTTTGAGAACAACGCGAGATGAAGCGGCTTAAAAGCTGGCAGAATCGAACAGATCTTGCCTTGTGGAAAGATGATTTCCGCCATGCTTTCCATGTGATCATCCACGTTTGTCAAACAAAAAATATAATGGGCTCCTTGAATTCCTAATGCTTCCAATTGCGTTTTGAAATCTTCGTGATGATTAATGATATGATCGGCTCCATGGTCAAGTGCCCATTCCCTGGATTCAGTACGAGAGGCTGTGCCCACTACCTTAAGTCCAGCAAGCTTGGCAATTTGAGTCGCAATGGATCCTACTCCTCCAGCTGCTCCAATGATGAGAATCACTTTGTCTTTGTTATCAGCAGCTTCTTTCGAAACACCAAGCCGATCAAAAAGTGCTTCACAGGCTGTGACGCTCGTCAAAGGCAAGGCTGCTGCTTCCGGAAAGCCGATGCTTTTTGGCTTCCTCCCGACAATCCGCTCATCGACGAGATGGACATCACTGAGGCTTCCCGGAACGTTGCTCGTTCCCGCATAGAAAACCTCATCTCCAACTTCGAATAAACTGCAGTCCTCTCCGACTTCCAAAACGACTCCAGCTGCGTCACGTCCGACAATCGTGAATGACTGATCGTCTTCACTCTTACCATCACGGGTCCGTAAATCCGTCGGGTTCACCGATATTGCCCGTATTTCCACTAAGAGGTTTTTGCCTGATGCTTTTGGACGCTCGATCTCAACCTTTTCAAAATCAGGCGCTTCTGTTTTCAAGCCGGGTTTATAAAATCCTAAGGCCGCCATCTTCTCTTGGTTCAATTCACTTCGCCTCTTTCAAGTTAATTAATGGTAATAATTGAATCTTTACTTATTGTAACCGTGGAACTACATCATCACAAAACCTCTGCTTTTCCTTTTTATTAAAAAATGAGATAACTTTATAACCATAAAACCCTAGCTAAGGCGGTTATGAGCTGAATGTCCTTGTTACAAATATTAAATATTCTAAATATATGGAAAATTAAGTTGTTTTTTATTTTATTTTTGTTATTATGGATAAATAGGTTCAGCATTTATATTCAGAGGGAATATTTATTCCTATCCTAATAGGATATTATGCTCACTTTTCAGGGTGACCTGAGAATTTTTATATATTACATGCACCATCCATCAAAGGAGGACGAAAAATGATCAAGAAAATTTTTACCACGACAGCTGTGCTTGCTTTAACATTATCGACAGTTTCCTTGGCTCCGCTGGCAGCAACCAGCTTGGAAGAACCGTCTAATGTTAAGCCGGCCAACTATGCTAAAGATGTCAATTTAAATCCTATATTGGAAGCAGTCGTCAAAGACTCCACTGGAGCAGGAATCAAGACGGTTGATTTTAAAAAAGGATTTACATACGATTTTGCCGGCAGTAATAGTATCTCCGGCTTCGTAAATGATTCTTCCGATAACCCAATCTCTGTACCGATTCAAACGAATACCACTCCATTAACAAAAGAACAGGTAGCTGCTATGGCAATTGACGATGGCAAGACCGCAGTTACGAAAAGCAGCAACGGCTTCCCTTCCCAGCGCTTTGTAGTCGATGTTTCCAAAGATTTAGCAGCAGGCAATGCCATTGAACTTTATTGGGAAGGAAAAACCCTGGCAAGCGGATTGGCCAATTTATCCGCCTGGGACTATAAAGCAGGAAATTGGGTAGCTTTGAGCCAGATGCAAGGAAATGCTAAAGGTGAAGAAATTGTACTCAAAGCAGAAATTGACAAAGAAAGATTCGTCAAAGATGGGAAAGTTCAAGCTATGGTCCATGATTCAGGGACCTTGACAGATTCCAAAGATCAGGACTTCTCAATGGTCTGGTTTACGGATACGCAATACTACGCACAGGATTACCCGGAAGTCTGGACGTCTATGACTGATTGGATGATCGATGAATTCAAAAAAGGCAGTTATGAATATGCGATGCATACAGGTGACCTTGTCAACGAAGTACTTGATGAGTCACAATGGAAAGTTGCAGAGAAGAATCTGGACCGCATGGATGAAGCCAATATCCCATACGGCGTCCTTGCAGGGAACCACGATGTTGTCATCGACAAGCTCAACAAAACCTATGACTATAGCATTTTCAAAAGATATGCAGGAGTCGACCGCTTTGAAGACAAGCCTTGGTTCGGAGAAGCGATGAATGATGAAAATCAAAACCATTACGACCTATTTTCATTCGGCGACCACGATTTCATATTCCTTTACCTTGGATTCGGGAGAGACGGATCAGCTGAAACCGTAGCATGGGCAAACAAAGTTCTGAAACAGCATTCAGACCGCAACGCAATTGTCGGGATGCATGAAAACATCAACTCATTGGCACAATACGTGACAGCTGAAGCACGAGTTGTTAATAGAGAAATCGTTGAGCCTAACGAAAACGTCAAGATGGTACTCAGCGGGCACCATCACGGCGCGAACTATCGTGTGAAGCAAGTCACCAATGAAGATGGTTCAGAACGTGAAGTACTGGAAGTATTGGCAAATCATCAAGGCAATACCCCTAAAGACCGCGGACAAGGGTATCTGAAGATGCTGACATTCGATCCAACAGATGAAACATTGGACTTTGTTTCGTATTCTCCATTCCTTAAAGACTATGACTTTGATCAATTCGAACAGGCTAAAGAAAGCTTTACAGCAAACTTTGATTTAGCGGATGTACAAGCGAAAGTAAACCCTAGACAGATCGAAACGGATTATATGGCTGTCAATATCTTTACCGACCAATTGATCGGCCAGGACAAGGATCTTAAGTCAGGAGAAACCGCTTCGGTCGAATGGAAAGGCCTCAGCAAAAATACTAAATATCACTGGTACATGAATATGACCAATAATGCGGACGAAAGTGAAAAATCTCCCGTCTATCAATTTACTACTGGATCGACAGAACCTGCACCAACACCGGATCCAGACCCAACACCTAGTCCAGATCCAACACCTGACCCGAATCCGACACCTAGTCCAGATCCGAAGCCTGAACCATCACCAACACCGGATCCAGACCCGTCACCTAATCCAGATCCAATCGTATTTACAGATGTTTCAGATCGATACTTCACATCAGTGAACTACCTTCTATCAAGAGGGATTACAAAAGGGTTGACACCGACAAAATTCGGAACGGATCAGACCATTAAACGGGTCGATGCAGCTGTCATGCTGGCTAAAGCATTAGAGCTCGATACTGAAAACGTGAAGAGCGCAGGGTTCACAGATGTTCCCGAAAGAGCCGTGAAATACGTAAACGCCCTTAAGGCAGCTTCTATCATTAATGGTAAAACCACTACAAAATTCGGATCCGAAGCAGAGATTACACGAGGCGAAGTGGCAATCATGTTGGCCAATGCCTACGATTTACAAGCGACTCACCACGATGTACCTTTTACTGATGTATCCGAAAGATACGAAGAATCGGTCGCAGCTCTCTTGGAATATGGCATAACCAAAGGGAAAACAGATACACAATTTGGAACAAGTGGTTCTTTAAAACGTGGGGAATTCGCAATTTTCCTCTATAAGTCCAACCACTTGGAGTAAAGGGCTGAAAGAATAGCAGTCGAATCTTTCAAGTCTTTAAACAGGATAGCCCCTGGCACACATGCTCTTACTTACAGGAGCAGTGAGTTAGGGGCTATTTTTTTATTTCAGATAAAATTTTCTTTGATTTTTGGTATAGTATAGTTTTATCAAGTTAAAACCATACAGCAGGAATTTCTATATTAATCCATTAAGGGGGAATCTGTGATGATCACCCGCCGTACGGTCATTTCTCTCGGTATATCGCAATTGGTTTGCTGGGGGATTTCCTATTATCTGATAGCAGCTTTCGGTGCGCGGATTGCCGAAGACCTCGGCTGGACTGACGCCATTGTCTACGGTGGATTTTCAGCTTCATTGGTGATCATGGCAATCACATCTCCGCTGACCGGCCGATTAATCGATCGCTATGGCGGGAGCATTGTCATGTCCATCGGTTCTATCTTGCTTGCCTTAGGCTGTGCAGGAATCGCTTCATCCCATTCTATTGCCGCCTATTATTTCTCCTGGATGGTGCTGGGGTTCGCCATGCGTTTGAGTTTATATGACGCGGCATTTGCCGCCTTGGCACGCATTGGCGGCGTTCATGCAAAACGCCCTATTTCACAGATTACTCTTTTAGGCGGTTTAGCTTCCACCATTTTTTGGCCGATCGGATTCTTTTTGATTGAAACGTTCGGATGGCGGCCAGCTCTTATCATCTATGCCACTCTTGCGCTGTTGACGCTTCCGCTTCACCTCTCGCTTCCCAAAGGACGATTCAACGAAGGAAGCCATACCGCAGATGCAGCTATGCCACCCTTATCTCCTGCTGCCACAACAGCACGGGAAAAATGGATCGCCGGCAGTCTTTATGTGCTGATTTTCACTTTGTTGAATTTCTTGAATTCAGGCATGTCCACCCATATGATCACCATTCTTGCGGGGCTTGGGCTGACCGCCGCCCTTTCGGTTTGGATTTCGACTCTCAGAGGAATCGGACAGTCCCTGGCACGAGTCTGTGAAGTGCTGTTCGGTGCACGCCTGCATCCTGTTTCTTTAACCATTTTGGCATCTGCATTGTTGCCCATCGGCTTTATCACCGGCCTCTTCAGCGGTGAATTTCTTACAGCGGCTTTGCTGTTCGCTTTCCTCTTTGGAGCAGGCAATGGTCTGATGACCATTACCCGGGGAACATTGCCGCTGATTTTGTTCGACCATGTTACATATGGGACATATGTCGGCAAGCTCCTGGTTCCTGGATTCCTGCTGTCGGCGATTGCCCCTATTGCCTATACCTACGTCATCAACCGGTTCGGAGAACAAACCGCCCTTATCGGTTCTGCCGGACTGGCGTTCATTATATTTGCTCTTTCGCTGGTTTTGAAATCAAGATATTACACTGATGCTTCCAAAAAGAAACAGCCAATCCCTTAATGACCGGGATTGGCTGTTTCTCTATTTATCTTTTCAAATCAAAACTGCAGGCAATTAAATTGCTGTCGGGCAGATCAAAACTTATTGCCTTTGTCTCCGTGCCGTTCCAACAATTCAGCGAAAGACAGGTTTTTCTCACGTTCTTTGCGTTCGAATAAACGCTGCGCTTCTTTTTCTTCTTCCTGCTTTTGTTCTTCTTTCAGCAATTCTTTTTTTGTTTCTTTCAATTTCGCCAGAATGTCTTCAGACAGCACACTGCTGGATTCTTCTTTTCTTTTAGCCATGGATTCTCTCTCCTTAAGGACGTTTGATGACAGTCGCAATTCCCTGGCCGCCGCCGATGCATAGGGTTGCAAGACCCGTCTTGGCATTCCGTTTGATCATTTCATGTAATAACGTGACGAAAATACGCGTACCGCTTGCACCGATTGGATGACCGATTGCAATGGCTCCGCCGTTTACATTCAAGATATCGTGATTGAACTTCAGTTCACGGTCAACCGCAATCGATTGAGCCGCAAACGCTTCGTTCGCTTCGATCAATTCGATGTCTTCGAGTGACATCTCTGCTTTCTTCAAGGCATTCTTGACGGCTTGTACGGGACCGATACCCATGACAGCCGGATCCACACCTGCATTGCCGTTTGCCACGACTGTTGCAAGCGGTGTCAGCCCGAGTTCATCTGCTTTCGCTTTGGACATGACAACGACTGCCGCTGCTCCGTCATTAATGCCTGAAGCATTCCCTGCTGTCACACTGCCATCTTTTTTGAAAGCTGGACGCAACTTCCCTAAACGTTCTTCATTCGAATCACTCTTAACATACTCATCTGCTTTAAAGATGACGGGATCTCCTTTGCGCTGTGGAATTTCAACTGGCACAATTTCATCATCGAATCTGCCTGATTCAACGGCTGCTGTGGCACGGGCTTGCGAACGCGCAGCAAACTTATCCTGTTCTTCACGTGAAATATCGTAGCGATCGCATAGATTTTCCGCTGTAACTCCCATATGGTAATCGTTGAATGCACAGGTCAATCCGTCCACCAGCATACTATCGACCACTTTTTGATCTCCCATGCGGAATCCACTCCGGGCATTCTCCATTAAATATGGTGCCCGGCTCATGTTTTCCATTCCGCCTGCAACAACGATGTCTGCATCTCCAGCATAAATCGCCTGATATGCCAATTGGATGGATTTCAGTCCGGACCCACAAACTTTATTGATGGTCATGGCAGGCACAGTTTCCGGAAGTCCTGCATGAATCGATGCCTGACGTGCTGGATTTTGTCCAAGACCTGCTTGAAGCACATTCCCCATGATGACTTCAGAGACTTGTTCCGGTTGGACTCCTGCGCGTTCAATCGCCTCTTTGATGACGATCGCTCCTAATTGGGTTGCGGGCACATCTTTAAGAGACCCCTGAAATGACCCTACAGCTGTTCGGACAGCGCTTACAATAACGATTTCCTGTGACATATACATTTCCCCTTTGTTTGATTGTCTGTAAGTTGCTCTTTTATCCCTTCCCTCGCTACAATAGAAAGCAGGGGGGATACTATGTTCAGTTTACCAAAAAATGCAACGATTATCGAGGTTGGTCCGCGTGATGGCCTGCAAAACGAAGGGAAACTTGTAAAAACCGAAGATAAGCTTCAATTTATAGCTGCTCTGCAGCAAGCCGGAATTCAGGAAATGGAGTTAACGTCCTTTGTGTCGCCAAAATGGGTACCTCAAATGGCAGATGCTAAAGAGATAGTCGCCCAGACAAAAAAAGTCGGACGCCAGTTCGTCCTCACACCAAACGAACGCGGAATCAATGCCGCTCTCGAATCGGGCGCGCAATCGCTTGCCGTCTTTGTCGGGGTATCCAATACTTTCAATAAGAAAAATATCAATAAGACCACAGAGGAAAGCATGGAAGCGTTAAAGCCGCTGATCATCAACCTGAAAAAGCAGGATGTTTTTGTCCGCGCCTGCATTTCAACCGCATTCTACTGCCCGTTTGAAGGGGCAGTTTCGCAAGAAGCAACGTTGGCACTTTGCCGCCAGTTTGTAGAATGGGGAGTTGACGAATTGAGTGTCGCCGATACAATCGGCATGGCAAACCCGAAGGAAAGCTATGAATTATTCGCTAACCTGGTGGAAGCATTTCCAGACGTATTGATGACGGCCCATTTTCATGACACGCGCAGAATGGCATTGGCCAATATTTCTGCAGCGCTGCAGGCCGGTGTTACCCGTTTTGATGCTTCTGCAGGTGGTTTAGGGGGCTGCCCGTTTGCGCCGGGGGCAACCGGCAACGTCGCAACAGAGGATGTCGTCAACATGCTTCACCGCATGGATGTTCAGACAGGAATCGATTTGGATATGCTGTGCCAGGCCATCGAAAAAATCGAACCGCATGTGACGAATCCCGTAACCACCGGGATGTACACGCTATACAAAAACCAGGCATAAGGAGCTTACGCTATGAAGAAAAGATTGATCTGGACTTCAGCGATCATTTCCAGTGTCCTTACAGCTATGGCCACTGTTGCAGGATTTATTGCCAGCAACCGGCTGATGTATGTCAAGAAAAAGGACGAACAGCTGATTCTCGAAAGGGAGACCACCGCAAAACGCTATGACGAAGTATGGTACGCCAATGTTCCAAAAAGCGAGCAATGGATCGAATCTGAAAATGGGTATCCGATCAAAGCCATTTTCCTTGAACCACATGATACCAACCGCTATGTCATCATTTGCCACGGGGTCACTGAAACCAAAGTCAATTCCTTTAAATACGCCCGGATGTTTGAACGGATGGGTTTCAACTCCGTTGTCTATGATCATCGGCGCCACGGCGATTCAGGTGGGAAAACAACCAGTTTCGGCCATTTTGAAAAGATGGACCTGAAAGCGGTGGTCCAGGCTTTAAAACTGCATGTCGGGGCGGATCTGTTTTACGGCATTCACGGTGAATCGATGGGAGCTGCGACCACCCTTTTATACGCAGGTATGGAAGACAAAGCGGATTTCTACATTTCCGATTGTGCCTATTCTGATATTTACGAACAGATTCTTCATGTCATGAAAACGACGACTCCCTTGCGCACTACGTTGGCGTTGCGGCTCGCCAGTCTTTTCATGAAAATGCGGGACGGTTATTCCATCTCTACTGTATCACCGAGAGAAACCGTGCA
Organism: uncultured Planococcus sp.; assembly: GCF_947501725.1. Taxonomy (NCBI): domain Bacteria; kingdom Bacillati; phylum Bacillota; class Bacilli; order Caryophanales; family Caryophanaceae; genus Planococcus; species uncultured Planococcus sp. Next base: position 307,610 of record NZ_CANMXD010000004.1, read on the forward strand.
GAACATTCAAAAGCCTGTTCTTTTTATCCATAGTGTCAATGATGAGTTTGTCCTGCCGAAAATGAGTGAGGAACTTTATGCATTAAAACAAGGCCCAAAAGAATTGAAGTTTTTTGACGAGGGTGCCCATGCCCAGTCTTTCAATCGGAATCCTGATGAATACGAAGAGACCATTGCGGAATTCCTGATGAAGTATGGACTGCTGACACGTAAGCAGCAGGAAACGCACCGAATTTCAGCAGATGCTGTTCCATCACAGATTAAATAAAAGCACTCCGCGGAGTGCTTTTTCTTATGGATTTTTCTTTTTGTTGAGTACCAGCTTCATCCCTGCTTGGCCTTCAGCCCCGATGAACAGCTCTGTAATCGGTCCGCTTTTCACAATTCCGGTAACATGAAGCTCGATCGTATCCAAATTGTAATCAGTCATATCTTTCACCAGCTCTTGTATCTTATCCAATGAAACAGGAAAAGCTTTTTTAAAATTGGCGCTTTCCAGATGAAACTTCCCTTCTTCTTTCTCATCTTCTTCAATGACCGGCAAATAAAACATCAACTCTTCATTTTCAGGCATTTTGAAACCCCCTTTATTTTTTTGACACACGGCAGGCAAGAAACTAAATCTTATTGGCATAATACCCGTTATGAAAGATTTTAACTGTAGAATAAAAACAAAATAAAAAAAGTACTCCGAAGAGTACTTTTTATTTTTTAGCTGGTTTGCCAGGTTTAGTTGAGGCTTTATTCATCTGAGACATCATTTGATTGATTTTCTTCTGAGACGGTTTTTGTCCCATTTGCATCATCATGATTCGCAGCATTTCTTCATTGATTGGTGGGTTATCTTGCAAATATTTCATCATATATCGACGTGCGATAAAGAATCCAAGTGCAACACCTGCGAGTAAAGCCACGATAACGATTACGATCCAGATCCATGTATCCATTCTTGTTACCTCCTTCGTGTTGCGTAAATAAGTAGTGCACCACAATGGATTATACTATAAAAAAAGAATTGTGACCATAAGCAGGAAAATAATAAAGAAAAACTTCCCGCATTATAAGATTCTTCCTTCTTTCACTATTGAATCCAAAGAAAAAATGGGAGCAGCAGATGCCCCCATCTTCCATTTTATTGTTCGTTGATCAAGTTTTTCACTTTGTTTGCTACGTTATCGACTGTGAAACCTAACTCTTCCATAATGCGTTCGCCTGGTGCACTTGCACCGAAACGGTCGATTGCTAAGATATCGCCTTCGTCGCCTGTGTAGCGATCCCAGCCGAATGAAGTACCGACTTCGATAGCCAGACGTTTCTTGACAGTTTTCGGAATAACGGATTGCTTGTATTCCTTGTCCTGTTTTTCGAAACGGTCCCAAGACGGCATCGAAACAACGGATACTTCAATTCCTTCTTCAGCCAATTGTTTTTGTGCAGCTACGGCCAAGCTTACTTCAGAGCCGGTCGCCAGCAAAATCGCCTGAGGATTTTCAACAGGTGAAACTACATAAGCACCCTTTTCGACGCCTGCCTCAGCAAGTTCAGCACTGTTTTCTAAAATCGGCAAGTCCTGGCGTGAAAGCACCAATAAGGTCGGTGTCGTTTTAGCTGTTAATGCCAAACGCCATGCCGCTTTTGTTTCATTGGCATCTGCAGGACGGACTACGCTCAAGTTCGGCATAGCGCGAAGAGAAGCCAAATGTTCAACCGGTTCATGAGTCGGACCATCTTCCCCTACTGCTACACTGTCATGCGTAAAGACGTAAGTGACAGGAAGCCCCATCAATGCAGCCAAACGGATCGCAGGACGGACATAGTCACTGAAGACGAAGAACGTTCCACCGAAGACATGAAGTCCACCGTGAAGAGCCATACCGTTTAACGCAGCACCCATTGCAAATTCACGGACACCGAACCAGATATTCCGGCCTTCAGGATGTTCAGCATCAAAGTCGCCAGCGCCCTTGATGTTTGTTTTGTTTGATCCAGCAAGGTCAGCACTGCCGCCGAAGAATGAAGGAACCGTTTTAGCGATGGCATTGATCATATCTCCAGAAGAAGAACGGGTTGCCTGTTTGTTGCCGAATTCATAAGTTGGGAACTCAGCATCAAAGTTTTCAGGAAGATCTCCACGGATTGCCATCTGCAACTGTTCTGCTAATTCCGGATGCGCAGATTCATATTGCGAATATAATTCGTTCCATTCAGACTCTGCTTTTGCTCCAAGCTCTTCAGTTGCCTGTTCAAAAGTTTCATAAACTTCTTCCGGCACGTGGAAATCCTGATCGAATGTCCATTCGTAATATTCTTTCACCAATTTCATTTCGTCTTCGCCGAGCGGCGCGCCATGTGCATCCGCTTTACCGGATTTGTTCGGAGCTCCGTAACCGATAACGGTTTTGACTTCAATCAATGTCGGCTTGTCTGAAGATTCCTTAGCTTGTGCAATTTTTGCGGACAAGTCGTCCAGTACATTGCCATCATCTACGCGCAAGTAATTCCAGCCGTATGATTCAAAACGCTTTTGAACATTTTCAGAGAAACTTTTGCCAAGTGGCCCGTCCAATGAAATGTCGTTGCTATCATACAATACAACCAATTTATTTAATTTTAGATGGCCGGCAAGGGAAATGGCTTCTCCCGCCACGCCTTCCATCAAATCTCCATCACCGCACAAAGCGAACGTGTTGTGATCTACGATGTTCATCTCATCTTTATTATAAGTAGCTGCTAAGTGACGTTCAGCCATCGCCATACCGACTGCCATGCCAATTCCTTGGCCGAGTGGTCCGGTCGTTGCTTCAACGCCTGTAGTGTGGCCGTATTCAGGATGTCCTGGTGTTTTTGAATCCCATTGGCGGAAATTTTTGATTTCATCCATTTCCAAACCATAGCCGCTCAAGTGAAGAAGGCTGTATAAAAGCATGGAACCATGTCCTGCCGATAACACAAAACGGTCACGGTTAAACCAGTCCGGGTTTTTCGGGTTATGGTTCATGTGTTTAGTCCACAATGTATACGCCATTGGAGCTGCGCCCATTGGCAATCCTGGATGGCCAGAATTTGCTTTTTCGATTGCATCGATGGAAAGTGTACGAATTGTTGTCACTGCAAGTTGATCTGCGTGGGTTGACATAGTAACATCCTCTCTCAAACAAAAAATTTAATCCCTTTCTAGTTTAGTCAACAATAGTAAAGAATACAATAAAAAAGAGAATAAGTATTTAATTCAAATACTTATTCTCTCGAATATTTTTGACCTTTTCAGGAGTTACATCATTTCCTTCCGGGTCTATCACTTTTACATTTTCGATTGTGCCACGCATTGTCTTACGGAAAGTCTGCAGATATTCCTCACGTAAAGAAGATTGTTCTTTAGCTTCTTCCTTAGACAAGCCTATAGTTTTCGACTGGCGTGATAATTGGTTTATACGATTTAATTTGTCTGGTGATAACATAGACATCCACCTTTCTTCTTTTCATATGGTACAAAAAAAGTCAGGTTTCTGCAATGGTTTAGTCTTTCATCAGCTTTTCATACTCTTTATAACGGCGATGAACTGTCGCTTTGCTCGCCTGGTAACCGAATCCCTGCAACGTAACAGCGATTTCACTGAAAGTCAGGCCATTGGTCTTCAAGCTTACAATCTGATCAATAGGGAGATCGAGACGTTCCCGCCCGTCGGGATTGCCTTTCCCTTTCAGATTCTTCTCTGGTTTATAACCGTTTTCTACAGCGCGTTTCATGCCACGCTTGATTTTGGCATTATGTATTTTGCGCTGATACTCCTCCACAATCGCTAGAATTTCAAGTACCATGTCGTCCATATCGTTTAATGAAATCGGACCCCGATCTGATAGCGTATAAACATCTACTCCGTACTTTTTCATCACATGCAATAGCGCGATGCGTGCATGGCCCCGGCCTAGGCGTGTTTCATCCTGTATGAACACAGCATCGACTTTATCCGTCTTGATGCTGTTGAGCATTTCCAACAGACCATCGCGATCCATCTCGTAGCCGCTGTGCTGATCGGTAAAAACACCATCTACTTTATAGGATTGTTCATACGCAAACTTCATCAGTTCTTCTTCCTGTCTCTCTAAGGAAGATTCCTGTGTATCTTTGGTCGTGCTGACACGGCAATAAATTAATGCGTTTTTCTTCATTCAGCATCACCTGCAAATTTACTGGTCTCATCAGGAGCAAATCTTAAATGATCACTGGGAATCTTGAGTAATTGCCCGGCGATGATTTTAGAAGTTGAAAGGTTATTCTCTTTCATAATCTCTTCTATCCATTCATGATGGGGGGTTGTGCCACTGAACGATTCAGCTAATGTCCAGAGTGTGTCGCCTTCTTCTATTTCAACTTGGCTCATTTGTGCACTGTTTGTATTATGGGACAGGATCGCATAAAAAGTAAACACCATAATTAAAGCAAAAAACAAGATTAAGTAAGAATTTTGTCGGATGATCGTCAAATAAATCGCCTCCTGGGAATGAGTGTTCGGAATGTATGTTCTCATATTAATGCGAACAGGTGTTTTTGTCAAGAATAATATTCGAACCTATGTTTGCATTTCACTGCCCGAGTTGGTATACTATTGGTAGAAATCAAGTAGTATTACTCAAATGAGGTGAAACTGTTGAAAAAAGTATCCAAACGCCAAGAAGACATATTGTCGTTTATAAAAGAAGAAGTCCGCTTAAAAGGCTATCCGCCATCCGTGCGTGAAATCGGGGAGGCAGTCGGTCTGGCATCCAGTTCGACCGTACATGGCCATCTGGCTCGCCTTGAAAGCAAAGGCCTGATCCGTCGCGACCCAACAAAACCCAGAGCAATTGAAGTTATCAGCACTGATGAAGCGCTTATTGATAAAAGTCCTGTATTACATGTACCGTTAATCGGTAAGGTAACTGCCGGTATCCCGATTACGGCAATTGAAAATGTAGAAGAATACTTCCCTCTTCCCCAAAGCTATGGCACAGAAGATGATCACATCTTCATGCTGGAAATCATGGGTGAAAGTATGATTGAAGCCGGAATTTTAAATGGTGATTATGTCATTGTGAAGCAGCAGCAAACTGCTAATAACGGAGATATTGTTGTCGCGATGACTGCAGAAGACGAAGCAACAGTCAAACGTTTCTTCCGCGAAGATAGTTACTTCCGCCTTCAGCCGGAGAATTCATCGATGGATCCAATCATTGTGGATCAAGTTTCGATTCTCGGTAAAGTCGTTGGAGTTTATCGCCAAATCCATTAAACAAAAAACCACCGGGAAAATTCCCCGGTGGTTTTTTGTATTTTTATTATGTAGACTTGACTTCCGATTTACCGTTTCATGCAGCTGAACGCTAAAACTACAGGAATTCTTTTTCTCCTGATGTACTCCTGTTCCTCTTCGAAATATTGAGGTTTCGGCTTCCCTTCCTGCAGACCAGTAACTGTAAATCCTGCTTTTGTCAGTGCCGAGAAATAACTTTCGATGGTTCGATGATGTTTCACCACTATTTTATCGATCCATGGCTCCTGCCGCACCCCTTCATCGAAATATTCATCTACAATCCAACTGCCTCTTTTATCACCGTTTTTTTTGCTTTCAAAAGAAGAAGTCGTCAACGGATGCTGGACACTGAACACAAATCTCCCGTTGTCTTTTAACGACATATGGATGTTTCGGAATACCTGATCCACTTCAGGCAAGTAATGCATCGCTAAACGGGAAGCGATGATATCATATTCACTTTCCGGAAAGTCGAACCCTTCCATCGTGGACTTCGTGATCTGTGCATCTAGCCCTGTTAAATTTACCGATGCCAATCTGCACATTTGTTCCGACCCTTCCACCCCATGATAGTGCAGAGCTCCAGACTCCAGCAGCTCTTTTCCGAACAAGGCATCTCCGCACCCCAGATCCAATACCCGCTTATTCTGAAATACTCCCAGCAGTTCATAGATGACCGGCTTTTCAATGCTGTTGTTAGGACTTTCAAGCCGATTTCTTCTTTGCAGGAAACTTTCTAAAAAATCCTTTTCTTCGTATGCACTGGAACCTTCGTATTTCATCGTATCCCTCCATAATTCGATTTACAGTTACTTTTCAGCTCAAAAAAAGATGCTGCATAAGCAGCACCTACCGCGCGGCTTATAGAAAAGAAATCTTCTACAATTCGCTGACTTTTATATATTTAACCAAATTGATGGTGATGCGATAAATATTACCCGTTTCCGGATCGGAAATTTCATAAGTACCATTGGAAGGGATTTTGCTTAATGCCGACTCTTTATCTACTGCCTGGACGTTATGAATAAATGTATTTCCCTCATCAAAATTAAATTCTACTTGAAACGACTTCATAGCAATGGCCTCCTTCTATCTATTTACTTTGTCTTCGTGAAACAGTCTATCATACATGTAATATTATTGCTGTTTGTATAATTCCTTATAAACAATGACTTTAAGAGCAAGCAGTTCTTCTTCATTTAAATCTTCTTCAAGTTTTTGGATCACTTCGTCAGCAGACATCGAGCCATCTTCAACACCAGACTTCATTTTAGCCAAGTCTGTTATCCCTACCTTTTTAATGACTGTTCCTGCGGCATCTCCAGTTGTCTGAAACGGTAAAGTCTCACTTTTTTGTTCAGCAACTTGTGCCTCTTCTATGTACTCAAGCATTTGAGGGTCATTTTCTACATACTCCACTATTTTTTCCATCTGGCCGCTATTCCGCAGTTCTTCAGTCGCTTCAGCAACCAGGCGATCCGCCGAAAAATCCGGACCTATAACATAGATGCCGATCCCAGCAAATGAAAAAAATATTAAAAAGATAATGATTGTCATTAGAAAGCGCATAGCCGAATTCTCCTTCGCTTTTAGATTATTATAACAGTAGACGGACAAAAGTGTATAAAGTTACCATAAAAAAAAGAAAACCTCGGGTTTAATTCTTTTCAGAACTAAACCCAAGGCTCTTTTCTTTCAATTAAGCATATTCCTTACAAAATCATCGTTTCTGCTGCTCAGCAATCCACCAGTCTATGTGCTCCAAGTTAAAGATCACAATATCCTGATATGCTTTGCGATGCGGAATCTTTCTTTTCGACATTAAATCTGTAATCTGCTCTGCAGCCAGTGGATAATTTACTGATTCCAAATAGTCTACTAAATTTGAAAGTCCTTGAATTTTCCTCAATTTAATCCCCTCCCACAAAATCTTCCTTCAGTTCATCCGAAGGAAAATTCAGTATGAGTTATTAAAATTTTTGGCTGCAATTAATTATAACCTTAAAATTCAGCCTGTAAACCATTTTTTGATTTCATTATTGTTCTGTTAGGTTGATTTTTATCATTCCTTTTTTCCATTACGTTGCTGTAGACCTATTATTTTTCAGCTGGTTATTCTGGTCAATCACTAAATTAGGGCAGCCTTATTGTAAGAATTCGTTTTTCCAAAACAAAAGCACCTCCGAAGAGATGCTCAAAATCCTTATTATTTCTTTTGTAAGGCCAATACTGCATATCCTTTATCTTCATTAAAGTTCCAGTCGACATAAATATCATCTATCGGCCGTTTCAATATCTTCTCTAATGTAGATTGTTTAAAAAGTTTATATTCCAATGGCCGTTTTGCAAGTTTCAGCGTTTCTGAAAACCCCAGATTAATAAGTTCCTTCTCAAGAAGAGTGAATATCTCTATTCGCCTTATTAACAGTGTTCTTTCCCCCAACCAGAAGAGCTCAGTGGAACCGGGCTCTTTTTGTCCGATTTCACTTATTTTGATGATTTCATCAAGAAGTTTTTTCTCATCCACTTCGCTTGGCCATGGCTTCTTCTCTATGTCCCCCTCTTTAAGGATCGCTAGAATCATACCGGATTTTTGATTTAAATTCCAATCGGCATAAAGTTCTTTAATATCTAGATTTGCTTCTTTCCAAAAGTTTATTTTAAATTCTTGCTCAATTTCTTCCATTAATAAATCTCTCAGTTCGAGAACCTTGGTGCCTTCATTTTTACTGAGAAGAATTTTTTCCATTGGTGATAAAAACTCTCTTATTTGTATACAAATAAAGGGGTGAACGATATTGACATAAACCGACTTTGGACCCTTGCCGAAATGAGAACGCAAAATCGTTGACGAAAACCTGCTGATAATAGCTTCAATCGTCTTTTCCTGCTCTTTTACCATTTTAATACCCCTCTGAATGGAAGATAGAATTCTTTCCATTCTATCAACCATACAGGAGTTTCGCAGTGACTACTATTAATCGCGCTTACTACGCTAATACTAGTGCTAATCTCTTGATACGTAGTGTCAGAAGCTTGTGTACTATACCATAGTATTCAGTAATCCACTAAACCCGTCTGCTGATCAGGAATCAGCTCTTTGCCTTTTCTCATAAGCCCGTTCCTTCTTATTGTAGCGGATGTAGCCACTTCCAAAAGCGATAAGTGAGGTGATCCAGAGTGAAATAACAGCTGCATTTAAAATCATGAACATGATTTCTCCTCCTCTTTACGTATCAGCAATATAGTCGATTATCAGAATAAAGTACGGGATAACAACTCTTTCCAAGATCCATTGAATTGGATTGTTTACAATTAGTCGCATGAACACACCCATAAGTTTCTCTCTTATTTAAATTTCAGTCTTTTATTCAGCCATCTTCGATTTCGGAAAACTATTCAATCTAGAAATCGGATAATTATGCAAATTTTCCATACATATTTCCCACTTTGATTTTCTAATGAAAACAGAAAAAACCGTTGGAGCTCTTAAGCTCCAACGGTTTCCATCCATTTATATTAATACATTTTCAAGTATTGCTCACGTTCCCAAGGGTGGACGCTTGTGCGGAACATGTCCCACTCAATTTCTTTCGCTTCGACGAAGTTGTTTAAGATATGTTCGCCTAACGCTTTAGTCATGACTTCATCTTTTTGAAGTTCCTGCAAAGCATTGTGAAGAGTGCTTGGAAGATCTTCGATACCAACTGCTTCACGCTCTTTTTGGTTCATCGCATAGATATTGCGATCCACCGCTTTTGGCGGAGTCATTTTCTTGCGGATTCCATCAAGACCAGCCCCTAAAAGAACAGCCATCGCTAAGTATGGGTTCGCTGCCGGATCGACTGAACGCACTTCTACACGTGTAGACAAGCCGCGTGATGCCGGAATACGCACTAACGGACTGCGGTTTTGGCCGGACCAAGCGATGTAACAAGGCGCTTCGTAACCAGGTACTAGACGTTTGTACGAGTTTACAAGCGGGTTGGTTACCGCGGTAAAGCCTTTAGCATGTTCAATGATTCCAGCTATGAATTGGTAAGCTGTCTCACTCAATTTCATGTCGCCGTCTTCATCAAGGAATGTGTTGCGGTCTCCGTCGAACAAGGAAAGGTTCATATGCATTCCTGAACCGCTGACTCCGAATAATGGCTTCGGCATGAATGTTGCGTGAAGTCCGTGTTTACGGGCAATCGTCTTAACGACCAATTTAAAAGTTTGGATTTCATCACATGCTCTAATGGCATCTGCGTATTTAAAGTCGATTTCGTGTTGCCCTGGTGCTACTTCGTGGTGGGAAGCTTCGATTTCAAAGCCCATTTCCTCCAGTTCAAGAACGATGTCGCGTCGGCAGTTCTCACCAAGGTCCATTGGTGCCAAGTCAAAATATCCACCGTGGTCATTCAATTCAAGAGACGGTTCGCCTCTTTCATCAAGTTTGAACAGGAAGAATTCAGGTTCTGGCCCAAGATTGAAATGTGTGAATCCAAGCTCTTCCATATCCTTCAATACACGCTTTAAATTCGTACGCGGATCTCCAGGGAATGGCGTGCCGTCCGGGCTGTATATGTCACAGATTAAACGAGCTACTTTTCCTTTACCAGTGATCCAAGGGAATACCACCCATGTATCCAGGTCAGGGAATAAATACATATCAGATTCTTCGATGCGTACAAATCCATCGATAGAAGATCCATCAAACATCATTTTGTTATCGAGTGCTTTGTCCAATTGGGATGTCGGTATTTCAACGTTTTTGATGACCCCAAGAATATCGGTAAATTGCAGACGAATAAAATTAACGTTCTCTTCTTTTACTAATCGTTGAATGTCTTCTTTTGAATACTTGCCCATGTTCTCTTCACTCTCCTATGAATGTAGTATGTAAGCCCATTTCAATTAAAGAAACGGGATAAATCACTTTGTCTGAAGCCGCCTCTTTCTACGGGTCTTGCCTGGTGCTTCAACTCTTCATGCAGCAACTTTCGCAGCTCCGCATCGCTTAAGTTTTTCGGCTCCAGCTTTTCGTTTGCAGGCGTTTCTCTCATATCGTATATTTTCTTGATGCCTGCAATATTAAGCCCTTGATCCAGGTAGTCCTTAATTTCAAGCAGGGTATCGACGTCGTTCAATGAAAACATACGCTTATTGCCTTCTGTTCGGGCAGGGCTGATTAAATCATGCTCTTCATAATAACGAATTTGTCTCGCTGTCAATTCCGTCAGCTGCATTACGATGCTGATCGGCAAAAGCGGCATCGTCCGTCTTACCCGGTTCGTCATAAGATTCACCCATTTCAAATAATTACTACTCTTACAGCATATATCATGTTAGATTATTTGTCAAATGAATGTTATGTTTTCTAACATAAAAAATTTCCGTAAAAATGATACGGAAATTAAATTGGATTCATTTCAGTTTTTTTAGAGACTCCACTGAATTCAGCACCGCAATTTTTACGTGCTCGTATGTGAGTCCGCCCTGGACAAAAGCTGTATAAGGAGGCCGGATCGGCCCGTCTGCTGTCAGCTCTATGCTGGAACCTTGGACAAATGTACCTGCTGCCATGATGACATCATCTTCATAGCCTGGCATATAGGCCGCTTCTGGTTTGAATTGGGCATTGACCGGCGAGCTCGCCTGGATGGTTTGGCAAAAGGCAATCATCTGATCAGCCGTTTGGAATGATACGGATTGGATCAAGTCTGTCCGCTTATCGCTCCAATGGGGTGTCGTTTTCATCCCAGCCCGTTCCAATAAGGCTGACGTAAAGATTGCCCCTTTTAAAGCTTGAGAGACGATATGGGGAGCCATGAAGAAGCCCTGGTACATATCTGGCAATGCATTCAATGATGCACCTGCCTCTGCCCCTATACCCGGTGAAGTCATGCGATAACCGCATTTTTCGATTAAATCTTTTCTGCCAGCGATATAGCCTCCAATTTTCGCCAGGCCGCCACCCGGATTTTTGATAAGGGAACCGGCAATCAAATCCGCCCCAACTTCAATTGGCTCTTGCTGTTCCACAAACTCACCATAACAATTATCGACAAAAATGATGGCTTCAGGTTTGAGGCGGCGAATATTTAAAACCATTTCACCGATTTCTTCTATCGTAAAGGAAGGGCGTGTATCATAACCTCTGGAACGCTGAATCGCAATCACTTTCGTCTGGCTGCTGATCGCTTTTTCTGCAGCTGACCAGTCGATGTTATTATCCGTGTCCAGTTCCACGTGCTGGTAGCTGATGCCGAAGTCCTTCAGGGAACCTGTATCCTTTTCACCGCCGGATACGATGGAGTCCAGTGTATCGTAGGGTTTTCCTGTTAGATAAAGCAACTCATCTCCAGGACGCAGCACACCGAACAATGAGATGGTAATGGCGTGGGTTCCCGAGATGATCTGCGGACGGACAAGAGCGGCTTCCGCTTTAAAAACATCCGCATATACCCGTTCAAGCGTATCCCGTCCTTCATCGTCATAGCCATATCCAGTTGATGGTTTGAAATGATGATCGCTGACGCGTTGTCTGTGGAAAGCCTCCAACACTTTTTTCTGATTTACGTAAGCCGTTTCATCGGCCAGCTGCAGCTGGGCCTGAATCGTTTCTTCTATCGTTTTTATCGTTGTAAGCATGTAATTCTCCATTCTCTTCAATTTCTCTTTCTATTATGCGGCATGACTTGAAATAGCGTCAAATTCTGCTACAATTCATAGAGTTGTATGTTAAGGAGGAATAAGGCTTATGGCTTGGGAAGTACTGAGCGCCATCGGTACGATTGCTTTTGCAGTATCCGGTGCAATTATCGCGATGGAAGAAGAATATGATATCTTCGGCGTTTACCTTCTTGGCGTTGTCACCGCCTTTGGTGGAGGCGCCATCCGGAATTTATTGATTGGAGTACCCGTTTCGGCTCTATGGGAACAGGAATTCATGTTACAACTTGCCCTTATCTCGATTACGGTTGTTTTCTTATTTCCCCATAAATTGCTTGGCCACTGGAATCGCTGGGGACATTTTTTTGATGCCATAGGATTATCAGCCTTTGCCGTTCAAGGAGCCATCTATGCGGTTGAACTTGAATTGCCGCTCTTCGCTGTGGTAGTGGCAGCTGTACTAACAGGGTCCGGCGGAGGAATTATCCGTGATTTATTGGCTGGAAGAAAACCTCTTGTTCTGAAATCGGAAATTTATGCTGTATGGGCAGCATTGGCGGGACTGTTCATCAGCTTTAATCTAGCCAATTCCGATTTGATGCTTTATTCTTTGTTTGTCTTGATCACTATCCTGCGAATCCTGTCCTATACCTTCAAATGGCGATTGCCGGCACGCAAAATCCAGATTTCGTAGCTTAAACCTAAGTATCCGGCCAGCTCAAATGTCTGAACTCCCATGAAGAGTTGAAACAATATATGTTATCAATCATAAAAACAGACCGCTTGGCATATGCCGAACGGTCTGTTTTTATGATCTTTTATGCGATTGTTTCGCCATTCCAGGCAGTCATTCCGCCTTCAACATTAATCGTATTGATGTCGTTTGACTCTAAAATACCACAAGCCATTTCGCTGCGGCGGCCTGCACGGCAAACCATATAATATTCCGTTCCTGCATCCAATTCCCCTGTGCGTTCTGCAATTTCACCAAGAGGGATATGTTTGGCTCCAGGAATCATTCCTGCAGCTACTTCGTCGTCCTCACGAACATCAATGATGTTCAATTCTTCTCCAGCTTCTACTCGTTCTTGCAATTCATCTGCTGTAATGGTTTTCATGGATACGCCTCCTGAATTAAAATCCTATTCATCTGAAAATGCTATACTCCAAAAAGCTTGCTGTCAACCTGAAAAGCGTAAGCACCCGTTTAGGCCCGACAGGCATAAGTCGCTCCGGCTGTGCGGCATCCCTTCAGCCGCATTGCCGGAGCGACTTATGACCCCGAGGGGCTGGGTGCTGAAGCTGGACACTGAAAAGCGGAAACGGCCGTTCAGCTCCGACAGGCAAGAGGTGGCTCAAAGGTAGTTTGAGCCACCTCTTTGCGACGAAGCACAAAGTGCTGCAGGAGCAATAAGGTTTAGACGGTCTGGCGAAGCGGCGTTTTGTGCCGCACAGCCAGAGTGGCTTATGATCCGAGGAGTTGGCCGTTGGAGCTGGACAACCAGAAAAGCGGAAGCGCCCGTGTAGCTCTGCCGGGCATAAGACAGATCGGCGAAGCGGCTTATTTTCAGCCGCACAGCTGGGCTGGCTTATGACCCAAAGAGCTGGGCGCTGGAGTCTGGACACCGAGAAAAGCGCAAGCAGCCATGTAGGTCCGACAGGCATAAGGCACTTTGGCTGTGCAGCATCTCTTCAGCTGCATTGCCGGAGGGACTTATTACCCCGAGGGGCTGGCTGCTGGAGCTGGACAACCAGAAAAGCGGAAGCGCCCGTGTAGCTCTGCCGGGCATAAGACAGATTGGCGAAGCGGCTTATTTTCAGCCGCACAGCTGGGCTGGCTTATGACCCAAAGAGCTGGGCGCTGGAGTCTGGACACCGAGAAAACGCAAGCAGCCGTGTAGACTGACAACAAAAGCAACCCTAAAACATAACAAAAAACCGGACTGCAGCTGCAGTCCGGAATCCATTCTACTCTTCGTGCTCAATCGCTACAGCTTTTGCAGGAGAAAATGTTGAAATGGCATGTTTGTAGATTAATTGCTGCTTGCCTTCTGTTTCGACCAGTACTGTAAAATTATCATAAGATTTAATGGTTCCTTTTAATTGGAAGCCGTTGAGTAAAAATACCGTAACATAAATATTATTTTTACGAAGCTGGTTTAGATAGACATCCTGAATATTGATCGGTTTCATGTGAATCCCCCTATTTCTCTACTTGTGATTGATTTGCCGTAAGTCTATCAATTCGACAGTTTCTGTCATTTTCCTGCATGAAAGCGGTTATTTCCTGGAGATTCTTTTCAGGATCCTTCAAGGCATCAATCCAGAAAATCGGCAATTTGTTCTTAAAATAGGTAAACTGCCGTTTGGCATATTTACGCGAGTTCTGCTTAAGCTTGATGATCGCATCTTCAAGGCTTGTACGTCCATCGAGATAGTCATAAATTTCCTTATAGCCGATGGCATGAATCGATTGCGCTTCCCGGATGCCTCTTTGCCGTAAAGCTTCGACTTCTTCAATCAAGCCGCGTTCAATCATGCTGTCCACACGCTGATTGATGCGTTCATACAGGATATCTCTTGGAATATCCAACCCGATGATAACTTCATTGTACATTGGCGACAACGTCAGTTCACGGTCGCTTTTTTCCTGGCCGCTCATCAGGTTTTCAATTGCCCGTACAACGCGGCGTGCATTATTAGGGTGTATCGCTGATTGCGGATCCAGTTCCAGCAATTTCTGGTGCATCTTTTCAGGACCGAATTGTTCCAATTCCTTATTCAGGCTGTCGCGCAGCTTTTGGTCGACCGCTTCTTCGGAGAAGCGATAATCGAACAACACTGCCTGCACATACATTCCCGTGCCGCCGACAATGATCGGCAGTTTGCCACGCGAACGTATTTCCGCAATTTTCTCCCGTACCAGCTTCTGGTATTCAGCTACCGAAAAGCTTTCATCCGGTTCTTTAATATCCAAGAGATGGTGAGGAATTCCCGCCATTTCTTCCGGTAGAATCTTTGCTGTTCCGATCGTCATATCCCGGTAAATCTGCATGGAGTCCCCATTGATGATTTCGCCGTCCATCTGTTTGGCCAATTCGAGGCTCAATGCCGTTTTCCCGGATGCTGTCGGACCAACAATGGCCACTACGTCAATCATTTCCGCACATCCAATCACCAATGATTTCAAAGTGAGCGTGGCGATCAAGTTCATTCAGCAATTCATGCCTGCCCTGTTCTGAGAGGTAAACTTTAACATTGACCATTCCCGCTTCAACAAATTGCTTCGCTGAGCTGAAAACGCCTTTGCCGTTATCACCAACCGGATCCTTTGCTCCACTGATCAACAGGACCGGCAAGTCTTTCCGTATTTTGGCGATTTCTGAAGGTTTATTGATGACAGCAAGACCTGAGAACAAATCGATATAAAACTGATTGGTCGATTCAAAGCCGCACCAAGGATCAGCTTCATACTTTGCAACTGCTTCTTTGTCCCGGGTCAACCATGCATAGGAGGAATCTTCTTCTTTAAACGGTTTATTGTAGTTGCCGAAAGTCATCTTGCCAAGTGCTTTACTCGGCTGCTGCTTGCCCTGTGATTTCGCTGAAGCCACCGCCACCGCCAATCCGATTTTCCCGGATGTACCGGGATCTCCGCCTGTTCCGGACAAGACCACGCGACTGATGTCTTCGCTGTACAGCTGCATATAACGGCGAGTCACAAACGAACCCATGCTGTGGCCAAATAAGATCAGCGGCAGGTTGCCGGTCGACATCTGCACTTCCGTGATGACTGCATGGGCATCTTCAACCACGCGTTCAAATCCATCCTGATCCGCAAAATAGCCTTTTACACCGTTGCGTTCTGCTGTTTTCCCATGGCCGCGCTGGTCGTGGGCTGAGACGATGAATCCGCGGGAAGCCAGATACTCCGCGAATTCCGTATAGCGTCCGATGTGTTCTGCCATTCCATGAATGATATGGACATGTCCAATCGGGCTTGGTGGTTCATAACGCATAACATAGAGTTCCTGCCCATCGGAGACGCGTATATAGTCTTTGCTAATCTGCATTCTCCACACTCCTCCTTAACGTGTCGTTTCACCTATGCTATATCCATACCCAAAACTCTTTCGGGTAAGCCTTGATAAACTTAATTCATTACACGTTTGAACATCTTTTCAACATCGTAGGTTCTGAAATGAATGATGACGGGACGTCCATGTGGACAAGTGAACGGCTGTTCCGCTCTTTTCAAATCCGCAAGCAGACGTTCCATATCGTGTTTTTGAAGAAAGTGATTGGCTTTGATCGACCGCTTGCAGCTCATCATGATTGCCGCATCTTCACGCAGCTTCTTGACATCCACTTTGCGTTCAGTCAGGACCTGTTCAATCAAATCTTCGATGACTTCCTGTTCGAAGCCTTTCGGGAACCAGGTCGGGTATTCCCGGACAATAAATGAAGTATCGCCAAATTCTTCGAGGAATACACCGCTATCGGACAGGACACCCAGATGATCTTTTAATCGTAAGGCTTCGTCACGGCTGTAGTGGAAAGTCAGCGGCAAAAGCAGGGACTGCCTTTCATCGCTGTCGATCTCCCCTACTTTTTCGCGGAAGTATTCGTATTTGATTCGTTCCTGTGCTGCATGCTGATCAATCAGGTAAAATCCGTCACTGCTCTGCGCCACAATATAAGTGCCATGGATTTGGCCCACCACTTCCAGTTCAGGGAATTGCGGACTGTCATCTACTTCGGGCTCTTCCAGCGTCGGCAGTTTCTCTTCAAACGAGACAGGATCAGATTCTACCAGTTCCTGCTCTTTTTCAACCGGCAGCTCATGCCATTCCTCAACTGCATTGTCAGGTAAGGGCTGTTTCGGTTCTTGGACTGTAAACGAACTTTTCCACAGATCCAATTGCTTGGTAGGTGCTTGTTTGACCGGTTTCGGCTTGTCGATCACGGGAGCACGAACTACCGTACTGATGGTCCGGCGAATGGTTTCGTATATCAATTCCATCAATTCTTTTTCTTTGCTTAACCGGATCTGCTGCTTGGCAGGATGAACGTTGACATCCGTCAAATAAGGATCGCCTTCGATATTCAGCACAACAATCGGCTGCCGCTCGAGCGGCAAAAAGGTATGGTAGGCTCTATGGACCGTATTGGCGATAGCGTAATGCTTGACCCATCTTCCGTTGACGAACAAGGATATATAGTTTTTATTGGCGCGCGTGATTTCAGGCAGTGAAGCATAACCTGAAACCTTGTAGTCATGCGACTGCCCTTCAAACGGAATCATCTTCTTGGCGATTGCCACTCCATATATATCAGCCAGCACACGTTTGATTTCTCCGCTGCCGGATGTCTGAAGAATCGTTCTGCCATCGTGCGTCAGCTTGAACGCGATTCCAGGATAGCTCAATGCAAAACGATTGAGGAGATCAATTGTATGGCCAAGCTCCGTCTGCAGCGTTTTCATATACTTCAGGCGTGCAGGTGTATTGAAAAACAATTGATCGATTTTGATATCCGTCCCTTTTCTAAGGGAACCGGCCCGGTGTTCAGTCAGGCGTCCGCCTTCCATCTGTACAAAAGTTCCGCTCACACCATCCGATGTATGCAAGGTCACTTTAGAGACCGAAGCGATACTGGCCAGGGCTTCCCCGCGGAATCCAAGCGTCCGGATGCGGAAGAGATCATGTTCATTGGCGATTTTACTGGTGGCGTGGCGGGAAAACGACAGCAAAGCATCATCTGCGTCCATGCCGGCACCATTATCGATGATTTGGATGGAGGTCAATCCTGCTTCGATGAGCAGCACTTCAATCGTTGTGCTTCCGGCATCGATGGCGTTTTCCACCAACTCTTTGACGACTGACGTCGGCCGTTCCACCACTTCACCAGCGGCTATTTTATTGGATAGAGGTTCGTCCATCAATTGAATGATGCCCATAGTCTCACTCCTTATCGTTTAACTTCTGCTGCAGGTCGTTCAGCATCTGCAGAGCTTGAAGCGGCGTCATTGCGGATACTTGAACGTCTTTGATTGTCTGCAGGATTTCATCTTTTTCAGTATCGGCATCATCAAAAAATGATAATTGCTCAATGGTTTTTGGCTGTTGTTTTTTATCTTCTTCAAAGGTTTTCAGCAATTCACGGGCACGGGCCAGAATCGGTTCCGGCAAATTCGCCAGTTCAGCGACATGAATGCCGTAACTTTTATCAGCTGGGCCTTTTTTCACTTTATGCAAAAAGACCACTTTGCCCGATTGCTCCATTGCCGCCACATGGACATTATGCAGTTTATCAAGCGAAGCTTCCAGCGCCGTCAATTCATGGTAATGCGTAGAAAATAGTGTATTGGCGCCGATTTCTCTATGGATATATTCAATCATCGACTGGGCAAGTGCCATGCCGTCATAGGTCGATGTGCCTCGTCCGATTTCATCAAAAAGCAGTAAGCTGTTTTTTGTAGCATGGGTAATGGCGTATTGCGACTCAAGCATTTCGACCATAAACGTACTTTGCCCTGAAACCAGGTCATCAGCCGCTCCGATTCGAGTGAAGATTTGGTCGACGATCGGAAGATTTGCGGATTCAGCCGGCACATAACTGCCGATCTGCGCCAACACAATCGTCAACGCCACCTGTCGCATATACGTACTCTTACCCGACATATTCGGGCCGGTAATCAGCAGCATGTTTTGGCCTTCCGCTAGAATGCAGTCATTCGGTACGTAATGCTGCTTATTGAGCATTTTTTCAACGACCGGATGACGCCCTTCAATAATGGAAATTTCATTGGCATCATTGAACTCAGGTTTCACAAAACGATATTTCTCAGCAACATTGGCGAAACTCAAAAAGACATCCAGTCCGCTGAGCGAAGAAGCCAATCGCTGAATACGTGAAATATACTGTTTGACTTCATCTCTGATGGCCACGAACAAATCGTATTCAAGGGATAGGCTCTCTTCTTCAGCCGTCAAAATCAATGCTTCTTTTTCTTTCAGTTCAGGCGTTGTATAACGCTCCGCATTGGCCAAGGTCTGCTTGCGGTCATAGCGCTCCAGATCCGCCAAGTGCATATTGGCTTTGGACATTTCAATATAATAGCCGAAAATGCGATTGTAGCCAATTTTCAGGGATTTGACGCCTGTCAGTTTGCGTTCTTTCTGCTCAAGCTCCGCAATCCAGTCTTTGCCGTTGCGTGAAGCATCCCGGTATTCATCCAGTTGCTGGTTGAAACCGTCGCGGATAACGCCGCCTTCTTTTGAAGACAGGGGCGGATTTTCACTGATGGCCTGCAACAACTCGCAGACTTCTATACAGCGGTCCAGCTTTTCGCTGAATTCCACCAATGCCGGATTGCCCGAATTGGACAGCTCTTCGATCAGTGTCGGCACTTTCTCAAGCGAACTCCGGAGTTGCGCTAAATCGCGTCCACTTGCGCTGCCAAAGGCGATACGGCCCGATAGACGTTCCAGGTCGTATACTTCCTTCAGTAGCCCCTGAAGCTCCACACGCACGAAATACTGGTCGATCAAAGCCGCTACCATCTGCTGGCGTTCTTCGATCATCCGCTTGTTCGCCAAAGGCTGATGCAGCCATTGCTTAAGTTTGCGGCTGCCCATCGCTGTTACAGTTTCATCCAACAGCCACAACAGCGTTCCTTTCGTCTCCCCGCCGCGGATCGACTGCAGCAATTCCAGATTGCGCTTCGAATGGAAATCAATGCTCAATAATTGATTGTTTTCTTTATAGGCAAAGGTTTGGATATGGTCGAGTGATTGCTTTTGGGTGCGGGAGATATACGTCAGCAATCGGTGGCAGCTCATCTGCAGATCTGCCGGACAGGCGGATACCTGCGCTGGAGCCAGCGGATAAGCGTCTTCCATCGTTTCGATGGATAATACCAAATCCTGCTCTTCTTCAGTCAACAATAAAAACAATTGCTCTGAAACCACCAATTCACGGATGTTTAAGGACTGTAATTCCTGCAGCAGGGCTTTTTCCGTCCCCATTATGTATGTGGCTGTCGCTTCACCTGTACTGATGTCTACATAGGATAGGCCGAATCCATCTGCCAGCTCATCGGCGGCTGCCAAAAATACATTTGATTTGGAATCGACGCTCTTCCCTTCTGTATGCGTGCCTGGTGTAACGAGACGCACCACTTCACGCTTTACGACCCCTTTGGCCGTTTTCGGATCTTCCACTTGTTCGCAGATGGCCACTTTATGGCCTTTCAGTATTAATTGATCGATGTAGTTCTTCGCTGAATGATGGGGAACGCCGCACATCGGAATTCGATCATCGCCAGTTCCGCCACGGCTCGTCAGTGTAATTTCTAAAATTTGTGATGCGTTGATGGCATCATCATAAAACAACTCATAAAAATCGCCCATGCGGAAAAATAAAAACGCGTCCAGGTATTCGGACTTCACTTGAAAATATTGTTGCATCATCGGTGTCGGTGCCATTCTAAAACCTCTTTCAAATCGATTCGTCGTTTCTCCATTATACCAAAAATCAAGGCTGAAAAGAAAAAACTGAAAGAGCTTTGGCTCTTTCAGTTTCAAGCTGAAGGGAAATTTTTGGTTTGGTGCTTTTATTGAACACTTAGGGTTGTTTCTGGTTTCCATTGTCCAGACTCTGGTGCCCAGTTGCAAGTGCCTAAAACCTTATTGCTCCTGCAGCACTTCGTGCTTCGTCGCAAAGAGGTGGCTCAAACTACCTTTGAGCCACCTCTTGTCTGTCGGAGCTGAACGGCCGTTTCCCCTTTTCTTTTGTCTAGCTCCAGCGATCAGCCCCTCGGGGTCATAAGTCCCTCTGGCAATGCGGCTGAAGAAATGCCGCACAGCCAAAGCGTCTTATGCCTGTCGGGGCTAGACGATCGCTTCCGCTTTTCTTGTTAATCGCAGCTTCCCGGTGTGTCGTTGCGTACTTTTGATCCGGTTTCGCCGCGCAGCAAGTCGCCGCCTGTTTCCGTGATGATATTGTTCGTTACTTGGTTAGCAATGGCAGTTGAAACCATCTGCAATAACGAATTGACGTCGCTTTGGGATTGCTTGAATTCCTGGACGATCGGCACTGCGTCGATTTCTTCTTCGATTTTAGCGATTTTGCCTTCAATCAAAGTTAATGCGCGTTCTTTGCCGTATGCCTGGAAGTTGACTGCCTGTTTCTGCAGGCTCTTCAAGCTGGCGATTTTTTCACGGATCTGTTGGTTTTCATTGATTTGTGCTTCCGCACGCTTAAAGAAATCCACTTCTTCTGTTGCTGCGATCATATCTGCTACTTCGCGCGCTTTCGCGACGATTTCCTGTTTTGTATACGTCATTTTTAGACACCCATTTCTGGTCTGATACGACTTCTATAAGTTCACCGTTCAACGACCATTTTTTAGTTTTAGTAATTCTGACTGCTTGATTTAATACATACGCAACTATTTACAAGCCGGGCTTTTCAAGCTTGCCACTCTCCCTGATTGTACAGGTAAATGGATCGGATCGACAAGATTTCCGCCTTGTACAAAGACTCTAATTAATGAACCGTCGATATTTGTGTCAAGTTGATGAAAAACAAGACAGCGCATAGACATTTTGAAAAGATTGGCTCTAACTTTTCCGAATTTTTCTGCGAAAAACAAAGCTGTGCCAGTCGAGTGAAATAAAAGTTCTCTGTTCGTGAAAAAACTTTCAATCGATACCTTATTATACTGAAAATCAAGTATGTTCTACAAGGTGTCTATTCCAATTGTCGGAGTTTCGTCAAGAAGCTGATGATTTAACCTTGGAACGGATAATCCTCATTGATGTAAACCCGTTCAAAAGCTTTCGCTTTGCCTGTTTGGTCATCGACTTCGGTAAAAAATCCGCTGACTACTGAACGACCACGCTTCGGCACTTCGAATCGAGTTGGCATATTCGTTTTGAATCGGTAGAGCACCGCTTCTTTATTCATGCCTAATATCTCATCATACGGCCCGGTCATTCCGACATCCGAGATATATGCTGTGCCATTCGGCAAAATGCGTGCATCGGCTGTCTGAACATGTGTATGGGTTCCGACAACGACTGACGCGCGGCCATCTAAATGCCAGCCCATTGCAATTTTTTCACTGGTTGCTTCCGCATGGAAGTCCACAAACACCAACGGGGAAATTGTTTTGGCTTCAGCGATAAGTTCATCCGCTTTTTGGAATGGGTCTTCATGCGGCGGCAGGAATACACGGCCGTGCAGATTGATCACAGACAAAGTCTGGCCGTTTTTTGTCACCGTCGCCATCCCTCGCCCTGGTGCTTCATCCGAAAAGTTGGCAGGACGGATCAAATAATCCACTTCATCGATGAAGTCAAAAATCTCTTTCTGGTCCCATGTATGGTTACCCATCGTCACCATATCCACGCCCATAAACAGCAGATCCTGATAAATGGCTTTGGTGATGCCGCGTCCTGCTGCTGCGTTTTCCCCGTTGGCAATGATGACGTCGGGCGAATACTTTCTTTTCAATCTAGGCAAATACGATTCCAATGCATCTCTTCCGATTGATCCTACAATATCTCCAATAAATAAAATTTTCACAAACTCACCTTTTTCCATAAGAAAAAGGCTTCTTTGAATAGACATTCATCGAAGCCTCACCCTTATTATTTTGCGTATTCAACTGCTCTGGTTTCTCTGATAACCGTAACTTTGATATGACCTGGATAATCCAGTTCCTCTTCAATCCGTTTCCGGATATCCCGGGCCAGACGATGCGCCGTCATATCATCGATTTGTTCAGGGCGAACCATGATACGGATTTCGCGACCCGCTTGAATAGCGAATGATTTTTCAACGCCTTCGTACGACTCGGAAATTTCTTCAAGTTTTTCTAAGCGGCGGATATAATTTTCCAGTGTTTCACTTCTTGCACCAGGCCGGGCGGCAGACAATGCATCTGCTGCTGCAACAATGACCGAAATGATCGATGTCGCTTCCGTATCCCCATGGTGGGAAGCAATACTGTTGATGACAACCGGATGTTCCTTGTACTTGGTTCCAAGCTCTACTCCGATTTCTACGTGGCTTCCTTCCACTTCATGATCAATCGCTTTACCGATATCATGGAGGAGTCCGGCACGTCGGGCAAGCGTAACATCTTCCCCAAGTTCCGCTGCCATCAAGCCTGACAGGAATGCAACTTCCACAGAATGCTTCAGTACATTTTGTCCATAGCTCGTACGGTAGCGAAGGCGTCCGAGAATTTTGATCAAGTCAGGATGCAGGTTATGAACACCTACGTCAAATGTGGTTTGTTCACCAATTTCACGAATTTGTTCATCCACTTCGCGTCTTGACTTTTCGACCATTTCTTCGATGCGTGCAGGGTGGATACGGCCATCTGATACCAGTTTTTCCAGAGCCAATCGTGCTGTTTCACGGCGGATTGGATCGAATCCTGACAGAATGACCGCTTCCGGTGTATCATCGATGATTAAATCGATGCCTGTTAAGGTTTCAAGCGTTCGGATATTACGTCCTTCACGCCCGATGATACGGCCTTTCATTTCGTCGTTCGGCAGGTTGACTACCGATACGGTAGTTTCCGCCACATGGTCTGCTGCAAAACGCTGCATCGCCAATGACAAAATGTTTTTCGCTTTTTTGTCCGATTCTTCTTTGGCGCGGGCTTCCGATTCTTTCATCATTACCGCAATGTCAGTTGAAAGTTCTTTTTCAACATCCTGCAGGATGATCGATTTCGCTTCTTCGCGTGTCAAAGATGATATACGTTCCATTTCGGACTGTTGCTGGCGGACTAACTCCTCAGCTTTGCTCTCCATCTGTTCAATATGCTGTTGTTTTTCTGCGAGTGCTTCGTCTTTACGTTCCAGACCCGCTTCTCTTTTGTTTAATGCATCATCCTTGCGATCTAAATTTTCTTCTCTCTGCAACAACCGATTCTCTTGTCTTTGTAATTCAGATCGGCGTTCCCGAATTTCAGATTCTGTTTCAGTACGCAATTTATGATTTTCGTCTTTCGCTTCCAATAAGGCTTCTTTTTTCAGCGCTTCAGCTTCTCGTTTTGCATCTTCGACTATTTGCTCCGCAGAATTTTTAGCGCCTGCAATATTGGAATCGTTTGCTTTTTTCACTGCAAAATAACCAACAACTACACCGACGATGATACCAAGCAAAGCGAAGATGAACTCATTAATACCCATTCGGACACCTCCTCTTGCTATTAATTTTTTTCATTTCAAAAGATGAATAATGAAAACTTTCTTTCACTGCAACTAGTTTAAAATTAGTAAATTATACAATTTTAATTGTATAGATGGACTTATGTCGTGTCAACCCAGGAAAAGCGGAAGCGGCCAACAGTCTATGCGGCTTACCTGGGAATCCCGCCCCTTAAATCCAAATCACTACAGAAAAGCCGCAAAGCTTCTGCTTAGCGACTTTTCCTTACTTATGATGAGGAACCTTATTTATCGTCTTCGTCAATCAAAAGATTGAATTCTTCGGGCTCTTCCTTGCTGCCTGCAATTGTATAAGATGCAGCTGCCATCCCATAAGACTCACGGATTTTCCCTGAGATCTCATTGCGGACTTCCGGATTGTTTAAGAGGAATTGCTTAACATTTTCACGGCCTTGACCGATTCGTTCTTCATTGTACGAGTACCATGAACCGCTCTTTTGAATGATTTCCAGTTCAGAACCGATATCGACGATTTCACCTTCACGGGAAATCCCTTTTCCGTACATGATATCAACTTCAGCTGTCCGGAACGGTGGTGCTACTTTATTTTTAACCACCTTAATTTTTGTTCTGTTACCAATGATATCAGTACCGGATTTCAACGCTTCGGCACGGCGCACTTCCAAGCGTACAGATGAATAGAATTTCAACGCACGGCCACCGGGAGTTGTCTCTGGGTTACCGAACATAACACCGATTTTTTCACGGATCTGGTTGATGAAAATGACAATCGTGTTTGATTTATTGATGACACCTGACAATTTACGCAAGGCTTGCGACATCAATCGTGCCTGCAACCCCATATGTGAATCGCCCATTTCGCCTTCAATTTCCGCTTTTGGCACCAATGCTGCAACCGAGTCGACGACTACGATATCAACCGCTCCGCTTCGGACAAGCGCTTCAGCGATTTCCAATGCCTGCTCACCTGTATCCGGCTGAGACAGAAGCAATTCATCGATATTGACACCCAGATTTTTTGCGTATACCGGATCCAACGCATGCTCTGCGTCGATAAATGCGGCTGTCCCACCAGTTGCCTGAACTTCTGCAATCGCATGAAGAGAGACAGTTGTTTTACCCGAACTTTCAGGACCGTATATCTCGATTACGCGCCCACGCGGATATCCGCCTATTCCTAGCGCTGTATCCAATGCCAATGAACCACTGGAAACGGATGATATATTACGGTCGGTTTTTTCCCCCAATTTCATGACAGAACCTTTACCGAATTGCTTTTCTATTTGTTTTAACGCCATGTCTAATGCTGCTTTACGATCGCTCAAAAGAAATCCTCCTCTAAATGAAAACCTAATTTTCTACCTGTTTCTAGTATACTAGCTTATTGAGAAATACACAAGAAAAAAGCGAACGTTTATTCGCTTTTGTTTTTCAAAACGAATTTTTAAACGCTCTATTTATGGCATTCCCCATTTTTGGGTATGAAAAAACACGCAAAATTAAATTTTGCGTGCATCTTCATCGGTTAAAGTCCGGATTACGTAATGCAACGCCAATTTGACGGCGCGCAAACGATTGGTATTGCGCATTCCTGACAACTGGAGACGATAAGATTGAGATCCTTCATCCGCAGCGATTCCAATCCATACAGTCCCTGCCGGCTGATCGCCATGAGCATCTGGACCTGCTGCACCTGTCAATGAAACGCTGATATCGGTTTTGAACTTATCCTTCACCGCTTCTGCCATCGCCAGTGCTGTTTGTTCACTGACCACTCCATACTCCGCCAGTAACTCAGAAGACAGGCCAAGCTGATGAACCTTCATTTCCTCGTTATAGGTAATGACACCACCTGCCAGAACTGCGCTTGCTCCTGGAACAGAAGCCAGTTCTGACTGAAACAGGCCAGCAGTCAAGCTTTCAGCTGCTGAAATCGTTTTGCTTTGTTCTTTTAGCAGCTCAATTGTTTTGGAAGCCAAGGAATCATTGTCATAGCCATAAAGGTAATCACCTACTAAATCCAAAATTTCATCTTTGGCGCCATTGATCAATTGCCAAGCTTCTTCTGTCGTATTGGTTTTAGCTGTAATGCGCAGCGTCACTTCGCCGTCAGCAGCCAAAGGGGCGATGGTTGGATTGGTCTGCTTGTCGAGAATATGGTGCAGCCGGTCTTCAAGCTCCGCTTCGCCAATACCGTAAAAACGCAAAACGTGCGAAAGGATGACATCCGCTTTATTCAATAAATGCGCCAGTTTCGGTTTCGCCTCGAATTGAAACATCGGCTCCATTTCTTTTGGCGGACCGGGCAGCAGTATGTAGACACGTTCATCTTTTTTATACATCATACCCGGGGCCATTCCATTATGGTTGACGAGGATATCGCTGTTTTTCAGCACTAATGCCTGTTTTTTATTGTTTTCAGTCATCGGACGTCCTGCGCGCTCAAAAAAAGCGACAATCGAATCCAATGCCTCCTGGTTACTTTCAAGTGTTGTATCGAGATGGCGGGCAATGGATTCTTTCGTCAAATCGTCTTTTGTCGGCCCTAGCCCTCCAGTGAACAGGATCAAGTCAGCACGGCTTTCCGCAATCTTTATCGCATCCTCCAGTCGGCCGGCATTGTCTCCCACTACTGTATGGTAGTAAACATTGATGCCAAGCTCTGCCAAGTGATTGGATAGAAAACGGGCATTCGTATTTGTGATCTGTCCTAATAATAATTCCGAACCTACCGCAATGATTTCTGCGTTCATTTGTTCAATCCCCTTTGTAAAAGCCTATTTTGAAGCCATTAATGCACGGCGATTGGCATAGAAATAATCCCATCCAGACCAAACTGTAAAGATTAAGGCAATGTAGAGCATAATTTCGCCAAACGGCAAGCCAACAAGAGTGAAAATAGTATTATGCAGCAATAATGCAGCAATCGCTAAAATTTGTGCAGTGGTCTTGATTTTGCCAAGGCCTCCGGCAGCGACGACTTCCCCTTCGCCTGCAAGCACTAAACGCAAGCCGGTAACCGCAAATTCACGGCTGATGATGATGATGACGATCCATGATGCTGCAAAGCCAAGCTCCACTAAAATAATTAATGCAGCTGAAACCAAGAGCTTATCAGCCAATGGGTCTAAAAATTTTCCGAATGTTGTAACCAGATTGTATTTGCGGGCATAGTAACCATCGACCCAATCCGTCAAGGAAGCAAAGATAAAAATAAGTCCTCCGACAAAATGGGTGACAGGCATATCAGCTCCGAAAAGCGTCATTGTCCCCCAGTCAAAGCCGGCTAGCATGACCACCATAAATACTGGAATCAATAAAATCCTCGAAATGGTGATCTGATTTGGTATGTTCATTATTGTTTCTCCTTTCAAACTTTCAAGAAAAATAGCCATCCAAAGATGGCTATTCGGCGTCCGTGAATTGAATAACGATATTTTGGGGTTGAAGCTGTTGTGTATACTCGATCGGTTCACCGTTCAGTGTCAGTGCAATATTCGAATAGTCACCGATGCGCAAACGAACGGTTTCCACTTCCGATAAATCAATTGTTTCAGTTTCTTCGGCTTGCATAACACGTGCTTCAGAAGTCAACTCGTTTTGGTTCTCGTCTGTGGCCGCAATCCAGGATGGACCGCTCGCAGCTATTTCAAGCTGACGCTCTGCGGGGCCCTGCCATGAAAAAGTCGTTGTTTCTCCTTGCGTTTCTTCTACAGACAGAACAGCTTCTGGTTCTGCAGGTTCTTCTGCAGGCTCCTCCACCGGTTCTTCCGCAGTTTCTTCTTCCCTTGGTTCCGGCACAGAAGTAACAGGTTCTTCATACGGAACTCCACCTTCTTCCTCCACCGGAGTACTTGCCGTATCGGTGTTTGTCGAGGCACTGTAAAAATACCAGGCGACAGCAAGAATCAGAACAATAAACAAGGCGACGAGAACTTTAGGGATAAATTCGGCATACGCTTCATTCGGAGCCGTTCTACTTACCGACCGGCTTCTGGAAGTTAGAGCACTTGGCATTTGTTTTTGAGCAGCAGGTTCGTTGGCCGGCATTTCAGTTTTGTACTGGTCCAGTAATTCCTCGCCATTCAGCCCAACCGCTGCAGCGTACTGCTTGATAAAAGCGCGCACATAGAACGATCCGGGCATCATGCTGTGGTTGCCATCTTCTATACCAGCCAAATACCGCTTCTGTATCTTAGTCAAGTCCTGTAAATCTTCCAAACTATATCCTTTGGCGATTCTGGCCTGTTTCAGCCGAGCACCCAACTCACTCAAAACGATCACCTGCCTACTTAGAAGTTGAATCCGTCTCCAAACATATCCCCTTGTGATTTTTCATCCATGAAAGTATTTTTTTCGAGCACTTCATAGGTGATTTTCTCTTCCGGATGGTGGCGTAATTCAATAATATAATCAAAATCATCAATACTGTACTCAGATTGCTCTACAAACTTATCGGGATGCTCCACAACTTTGATCGTCGGCATGCGCATCATCTCCCGCACCAATTGCATATGCCGTTCATCTGCCGAACGGCGTGTAACGATGCCATCAAGGATGAAGATGTTGTTGGCATTGTGTTCATCTCCCATCAACTGGTTTCGGACAGTCTGCTTGATCATCGTCGAGGACAGGAAAATCCATTTTTTATTGGCACTGACGCTTGCCGCTACAATCGACTCGGTTTTGCCGACACGTGGCATGCCTCTTAATCCAACAAGTTTATGGCCTTCCTGCTTAAAGATTTCTGCCATAAAATCAACAAGCAGACCCAACTCGTCCCGCACAAAGCGGAAGGTTTTGCGGTCGTCGGCATCCCGCTGAATATACCGGCCATGCCGGACTGCCAGTATATCGCGCAGCTTCGGTTCACGGAACTTCGTCACGGCAATCGTTTCAATTGTCGAAAGGATCTGTTCAAAACGCTCCAGCTGGACATCGTGTTCTGCCCGCAGAAGCATTCCGCGTCGGCCCTGGTCCACGCCATTGATGGTCACGATATTCACCCGCAGCATTCCCAGCAGAGAAGCGATGTCGCCAAGCAGGCCCGGACGGTTGACTTGAATTTCGTATTCGAAATACCATTCTTTCATACACTATCCGACCTTTCTCCATAAGGGTTCCCTATAGGAATCTCTAGTTAATATGATAGCTGATTTGCCGCTGTTGGAAAAGGGGCATATAGATAGAGGAAAAGCTCTGGACTCCCCTTACATCAGCCATCCACCATTGATACGCAGTGTTTGCCCTGTCATATAGTCCGCTTTTCCACTGACCAGGAAATCGACAGCATCAGCTATATCTTGAGGAGTTCCCAGTCCTAATGGAATTTCCTCTTCGATTTCCTGCAGCTCTTCTGCAGAATAAGAAGCATTCATCTTTGTCAGTATAAATCCAGGTGCTATGGCGTTTACACGCGTTCCCGACGGTGCCATTTCCTTGGCATAAGCTTTGGCAAACGCCAACTGGGCACCTTTGACAGCCGAATACATGGTCTCCATGGAAGCCCCTGTCTCGCCCCAAATAGAAGAAATAAAGACAACATAAGACTTCTGATGACGATGAAAAAAGGGGGATATTGACCGGATTGCTGAAATCGGATTTTTCACATGCACGCGCCACAACGCTTCCATATCCTGCTCTGTTGTGTCAATCAGCATCTTGAGCAGCGATTGGCCACTGGCAACGACGATGCAGCTCGCATCGTAAACATTTCCTGCAAGCCGCTGCGCTCCTGCTTCATCGGTAAAATCAGCCTGCACAGAGATGAATTCCTGCGCAGGGTATTGTTCCGCCAATTGCTGCGCAAGCGCCTCTGCCGGATTGGTGTTCCAGTGGAGGTAGAGGGACCAGCCGCTCACCGCCAACTGCAATGCGATGCTTTCGCCAATCTCTCCCGAAGCTCCCAACAGCACAGCAAACCGTTTCACTGTGCATCCTTTGCCGGCGGCATGATGGTAAAGACGGATTGTTGGGATTCGTGGCTCACTAATGCAAATGCATTTTGCAGATCGGCCACTTCCAGACTTTCCAATACAGGCACAACATCAAACAAGTTCATTTCATTGAATGCATAATGTGTAAACTGGTTGGCGATATATTCCGGAGAATTCAACGCTCTCAGGAAAAAGCCGATTTTCTTGCGGCGGACCCGATCAAGGTCTTCCTGTCCAAAAGGCCATTTTTCAATCGCATTTTGCAGCGTATGTTTGATTTCCTTTATCAGGATTTCCGGTTTGTGGGTATCAGAGCCGATCAAAGCATAACCAAAACCATTTTCCAGTGAATAGTCAAACGAATAGGACTCGTCGATCCAATCGTTTTCATAGGCGTGGTGATAAAAGTCAGATGTCCGGCCAAACAGCAATTCATAAGCCAATTGTGCAGCCAATTCATGCTTCAGCATATCCGGTCCGATCAGATCCAATTTCTCCGGTTTTACGCCGTAGAACACTTTTGGCTTCTGGACACTCATTTCCAGAACGCGTTCCTTGATTGCCACTTCTTTGGGCTCATCAGGGTAAATGCGTTTGATTTCTGTTGGTTCCTCAAATGTTTTCTGTGACTGGTCTTTCTTCACCAATTTCATCATCTTGTCCGGATCGACGTTGCCGACGATGAATAAAACCATGTTGGATGGATGGTAGAAGGTGTTGTAGCACGTATATAGATGTTCTGCGGTAATGTCCTGGATTGACTCTACCGTTCCGGCAATATCGATTTTCACCGGGTGGTTCTCATAGAGATTTTCAATGATGCCGAAATACAGGCGCCAATCCGGCTGATCGTCATACATGGTGATTTCCTGCGCAATGATGCCTTTTTCCTTCTCGACGGTCTTTTCGGTGAAATAAGGGCTTTGGACAAAATCCAATAAAGTTTTAACGTTTTTATCGATTTCACCAGTTGCCGAGAACAAATAGGCCGTCCGCGTAAACGAAGTAAAGGCGTTTGCAGAAGCTCCCTGTTTGCTGAACTCCTGGAATACATCCCCTTCTTCTTTTTCGAACATTTTATGCTCTAAGAAATGGGCGATGCCATCCGGTACTTTAATCGGTTCGGTTTCGCCTTGAGGCACGAAATGGTTATCGATCGAACCATATTTGGTCGTGAAGGTCGCAAACGTTTTAGAAAATCCTTTTTTCGGCAAAATGTATACATTCAGGCCATTATCCAGTTTTTCATGAAAAAGCGTTTCTTCCAATTGGTCAAATTCAACTTTATGCATCTTTTTCGTCCTCCTTGCCTGATAGGAAATACGTCATTTCCAAAGACAGTTTCTGAGCTACAGCTGCAATGTCTTGTTTCGTAACATTGTTCCATCTGTTGATCATGAATTCGGGTTCAAATGAATCAGTCAAGTCCATGTACTGGTCATAGATATCGATCTGCCCGCGAGCTGAATCCAAGGCTTCTTTTAATTGATTTGTCAGCAACGCTTTTGTCTGGTCAAGTTCCACGTCGGAAATATTGCCTTTTTTGACTTCTTCCAATTGTTCCAAAATCAGAGCCACAGCTTTTTCTTCCAGCTTCGAATCGATGCCAGCCAACACAAACATCAAACCGAATTGCGAAGCAAATGAACTGGATACATAGTAGGCCATGCTTTCCTTTTCACGGATGTTCACAAACAGCTTCGAATGTGCGTAACCGCCAAAAACCCCGTTCATCAATTGCATGACCGGGAATTTTTCGTCGCGGAATGTAATCGGTGTAAAGAATGCCATATGCAGCTTGCCCTGCTTCATGTCTTCGTATTCAAGGACATGTGATTGCGCAGGCTTAACCAATTCCAGTGGAGGCGCAGAAATTGCCTTTTCCCGACCTTTGAAGTGGAAGAAATCACGGATATGCGAAGCAATCATCTCTGGCTTTACATCGCCCACTGCATAGATTTCGATTTCATTTTGTGTCAGCATTTCTTCATATTCAGCAACCAATTGTTCATTGGTGACGTTTTCCACATCTTCGATTGTACCGTTTGATGTAATGGAAGCCGGATGGTTGGGCAAGGCCAACTCCATCATACGCTGCTGGGCATAACGTGTTTTCTCATCAAAAACTGATTCGATGCGCTGCACGATGGCATTTTTTTCCCGCACAAATATAGACTCTTTGAATAAACCATGTTCAAAATTGGGTTTGAACAGGACGATATACATCAAATTCAGCACTTTTTCAAGTACGCCTTTTTCAGAAAGGTATTGGTCGTTCACCGTTTCAACATTCAAGGTCACAATATGTTCATTGCCCCGTTTTGAAGAATCTATGTAAAGAGACGTTCCATATAGGTCATCCAGTACCATACGGAGCGCAGTGTGTGAAGGATATACCTCATTGCTGTGCTGCAGTACATTTGCCAGAATCGAACGTGCAGACGCTTTTTCCTTGGTCAGCTTATCTTTGAATTTAATTGAAAAATTTATCGTTTTAAACTGTGTCGTCTCATTAACATGTACATTAACACCTTTGGCGATGTTGATTGTTTCAAACATTTGGAATCCCCTCTCGTCGTTCATGTACTAACTATACCGAACTTTTTCCGTTAATTGCAAATAAAGAAAAGCGCAGGTGCCCGTTTTAGTCCTGACAAGCGCTGGAGGACTTTCCGGTAATGGCGCTTTTTGCCATTGGTGGAAAGTCCGAAGCGACCTCGAGGGACTGGGCACCGGAGCTGGACATAAAGAAAAGTGAAAGCGGCCCGTTTAGATTCGACGGGCATAAGACGCACTGGCGAAGTGGCGCATTTTGCCACATAGCCAGGAAGGCTTATGAGCCTAGAATCTGGCCGCTAGAGCTGGACAATAGAAAAGCGCAGGCAACTAACTGAAGCTAACCTAAGGGCGCGACGTCCTGTCGCGACGGTTAGCTGACCCGCTTCCTGCGCGCCTCTGACAAGCGCTGGAGGACTTTCCGGTAATGGCGCTTTTTGCCATTGATGGAAAGTCCGAAGCGACCTCGAGGGACTGGGCACCGGAGTTATGTAATTAAAGAACCACAAGTCCCCGCTCCCTTATGCAAACAAAAAGAGCCGTCGCGATGACGGCTCTTTCAAATAGTTTATCGTTGTCCTTTGATATATGGTTTTCCGTTTGCCAGCGGTGCATTTGCACGTCCAATAAATCCTGCGAGTGCAAAGATCGTCAAAACGTAAGGCAAAATCAATAGGAAGACGTTCGGAATCTCTTGGATGTAAGGGATGGATGATCCGACAATACTCAAGGATTGTGCAAACCCGAAGAATAAGGCGGCTCCCATCGCGCCAAGCGGATGCCACTTACCGAAAATCATCGCTGCCAGCGCCATAAAGCCCTGGCCATTGATTGTGGCATGCCCAAAATCATTGGTGATGGTCTGTGCATAGATCGCGCCGCCGATTCCAGCTAACGCCCCGGAAATCATAACTGCGATATAACGCATTCTCGTTACGTTGATCCCCATCGTATCCGCAGCCATCGGGTGTTCACCTACAGCACGCAGGCGCAAGCCGAACGGCGTTTTGTAGATGACGAACCATGCTACAAAGGCAATGGCGATCGCGAAGAACGATGTGTTGTAAACAGAGGTGAAAAATAAAGGACCGATAACCGGTATGTCCGAAAGGAACGGAACATTGTAGCGCGAAAAGCGCTCGGTGATAAAGTCTGTCTGCCCTTTATCGAAAATTCTTTTCACCAGATATAAAGATAGCGCAATCGCCAATAAGTTGATGGCAACACCGGATACCACCTGATCTGCGCGGAATGAAATGGATGCAACAGCATGCAGTAAAGATAACACCAATGCCGCAACCATAGCCGCGATCAATGAGATCCAAGGAGTGGCTGCGCCGAAAGTATCGGCATACAATAAGTTGAACAAAATTCCGACAAATGCACCGATGACCATCAGCCCTTCAAGACCGATGTTGACGACTCCCGACCTTTCCGAGAACACGCCGCCGATGGCTACCAAAATAAGGGGTGCAGCATAGAATATAGCTGAAGGAATGATGAAGTATAGGACGTCAAGGAAACTCATATTACTTCGCCTCCTTCTTCTTAGCTGAAGCACGGAGCAGCAGCAAGCGAATGATGTAGCCTGAAGCTACAAAGAAGATAATAACCGCTATAACGATTTCAACAATCTCAATTGGAATACCCGCAGCATTCGGCATGTTCAAAGCTCCATATTTCAATGAACCGAACAAAGTAGCACCGAAGATGACACCAAGCGGCGTATTCATGCCAAGCAAGGCAACCGCGATCCCGTCAAACCCGATTCCAGTGAATCCGCCTTTGGAAGACACGTATTCAAACGTTCCAAGCGCTTCCATCGCGCCGCCCAATCCGGCGAACGCACCTGAAATGACCATGGCGAGGATGATGTTTTTATTGACGTTCATACCTGCATATTGCGAGGCGTTCTGGTTGAAACCAACTGCTTTCAGTTCAAATCCAAGCGTTGTTTTCTCCAGGATGAACCACATGACACCTACCATGACCAAAGCAATGATGATTCCGAAATGCAGACGCGAAAATTCCGTCAAGTTCTCTAAAAACTCTGAGCGCAGGGAAGCACTTGCAAAAATGCTTTCTGTGCGGTCTCCACCGTCAGAAACGGTCCGGATCAACGCATTCGTTACATGCAAAGCGATATAGTTCATCATGATGGTGACAATTACTTCATGGACATGGAATTTTGCTTTCAAAAGGCCTGGTACAAAGCCCCATAAAGCCCCAGCTACCGCTGCCGCGATGATGGCTAAAGGCAAGTGGATGATTTTCGGCAATTCGACAGCTACTCCGACATACGCCGCAGCAAACCAGCCGACAATCAATTGCCCTTCCACCCCGATATTGAAAAGACCTGAACGGAACGCAAAAGCGACCGCTAGACCAGCTAATAAATAAGGGGTGATTTGGCGAATCGTTTCGCCAATCGTATACATGTCTCCAAAAATTCCGTTCCAAAGAGCGGCATAGCCTTCCACTGGACTATATCCACTGACCAGCATGATGACCGCACCGACCAATAGCCCTAAAATAACGGAAATGATGGGGACCAGAAGATTTGTCGCTCTATTCGACATGCTGATCCTCACCCTTCTTTGTCAAATCCTGCGTTTTTTTGTTGTCAGTATGCCCCGCCATCAGCAAGCCCAATTGCTGTTCGCTGGTGGTTTCCGGTGTCACGATATCCACAATCTCACCATCATGGATAACCGCAATGCGGTCTGAAACGTTCATGACTTCATCCAGTTCAAAAGAAATGAGCAGGACAGCCTTGCCGTTGTCACGCTGTTCAATCAAACGGCTGTGGATGAATTCAATAGCACCAACATCCAAGCCTCTCGTCGGTAATGCTGCAATCAACAGATCTGGATCCCGGTCAACTTCTCTGCCGATGATGGCTTTTTGCTGATTGCCCCCCGATAGTGAACGAGCCAATTCTCCTGGGCCTTGCGTCCGAACATCAAAATCTTTGATGATCTGTAATGCTTTTTCGTTTATTTTGTTGTAATCGATGATGCCAGATTTGGAAATTGGTTTTGTGTAATACGTTTGAAGGGAAATATTATGGCCAACCGGAAAATCCAATACCAGACCATGTTTATGGCGATCCTGCGGAATATGGCCAACTCCAGCTTCCGTCACTTTCCGGGGTTTCATATTGGTGACGTCTTTTCCATTTATAAAAATCGTGCCGCTCTTCACTTTACGGAGGCCGGTTATCGCCTCGATCAATTCGGATTGTCCGTTGCCATCAATTCCTGCGATTCCGACAATTTCACCTTTACGGACGTTCAAATTTAAACTTTTCACTTTCTCGATACCCCGGTAATCCTGGACCACCAGATCTTTAATATCCAAGATTTCTTCACCTGGGAATGCCTGTCCTTTAACCGTGGTGAATTCCACCTGGCGGCCGACCATCAATGACGCAAGGTCGTTCGGATTAGTTTCCGCTGTGATGACTGTGCCGATTCCCTGGCCTTTACGGATGACCGTCACCCGATCAGAAACATCCATGATTTCCTTTAACTTATGTGTAATCAAAATAATGGACTTGCCTTCTGCAATCAACCGTTTCATGATTTGGATCAACTCTGTGATTTCCTGAGGCGTCAATGAAGCCGTCGGCTCGTCAAAAATCAAGATTTCAGCTCCGCGATACAAAGTCTTCAATATTTCTACACGCTGCTGCATCCCCACTGAAATATCTTCAATGATTGCATAAGGATCAACATTCAATCCATACTGCTCAGACAGAGCTTGAACTTTTTTTGCTGCATCCTTTTTATTGGTGATACCATACTTTGTTGGTTCACTGCCCAAAATGATGTTTTCAGTGACCGAAAAGTTTTCGACCAACATGAAATGCTGGTGAACCATCCCGATTCCAAGATCATTGGCGACATTTGGATTGGCAATATCTACTTTCTTGCCACGAACCCGGATTTCTCCGCCTTCCGGCTGGTACAAACCGAATAAGACGTTCATCAATGTCGATTTCCCTGCGCCATTTTCCCCTAATAATGCATGAATTTCTCCCTTTTGCAGCTGCAGTGTAATATTGTCATTGGCGACAAATGTACCGAACTCTTTACGGATATTCAGCATTTCGATTACATACTCCACTATTGTCACTCCCCTAAGAACTGCTGACTTCTTGAAAATTAATTAATACAAGAAAGACTTCTGTTGCCAAAAGCCTTTCGTCTATTAATTTTCAGCCTATAGGCAAAAAAAATCATAAAGACCGGTTAAACCGGTCTTTATGATGACCGTATTAGACTTGCTTTTACTCTACTGTTTCAGGAACAGTGATGTCGCCATCGATAACTTGTTGCTTGTATTCTTCGATTTGCGCCATCTTATCTTCAGGAATTGCTCCACGTGAATCAGCAAGGCCTACACCATCGTCAGATAAACCGTAAGTGATGGTTTCGCCGCCTGGGAATTCGCCTGCCATTGCCTGTTCAGAAATATTGATTACAGCTGTATCTACGCGCTTCAATACTGAAGTCAAGGTAACATTGGCATCGCCGGTTTGACCTTCATCGTATTGGTCAGCATCTACGCCGATAACCCAGATGTTTGCTTCCGGATCTGCTTCTTTACGTTCTTTTGCTTCAGTGAATACTCCGTTTCCAGTACCGCCTGCAGCGTGGAAAATGATATCCGCTCCAGCAGAGTACATACGGTTTGCAGTTGTTTTACCTAATTCCGCTTTATCAAAAGCCCCTGTGTATTGAACATCGACTTCAATTGAATCATCAACAGTCGCAACCCCTTCAAGGAATCCTGCTTCAAAACGCTCGATTACCGGAATTTCCATTCCGCCGACAAATCCGATTTTATTTGTTTCTGTCATTAGAGCTGCTGCTACACCCGCAAGGAATGCGCCTTCCTGCTCTTTAAACAGGACACTTGCAACGTTTGGAGCATCTACTACAGCATCAATGATCGCGATTTGAGCTTCAGGTTGCTGTTCAGCGATTTCAGCTACAGCACCTTCCATCAAGAATCCGATACCGAAAACAACATCAAAATCACGGCGAATCAAGTTGTTCAAGTTCGTGTTGTAATCCGCATCTGACGCAGATTGAAGGTAATCAAAGCCGCCATCGCCTTTTTCAAGGCCATTTTCTTCACCAAATTGCTGGATTCCTTCCCAAGCAGATTGGTTGAAGGATTTATCATCCACACCGCCGACATCTGTAACCATTGCAACAGAGAAATCAGAAGCTTCTTCTGTGCTTTCTCCCCCGCCAGTTTCGCCAGTTGACGTATCTTCTTCGCTTCCGCATGCAGCAAGCATAGTACCAGCAGCAAGCATCAATGATAAACCTAGACCAAATTTACGTTTTGTCAATGTAATAACCCCCAAGGTTTTTTTGATATTAGCAGGAATTTGATGTTTTACACGCGTTTGCGAACCACATGAAAGCTGAATTTATCAGCTCTGAAATAATTCTTTGAATAAAGCACCAATCGATCGTCTTCATCGTAATGGAGCTGTTTTAATACCAGTAATGCTGTTTCCGGTTCACATTCCAGGATTGGAGAAGCATCTTCATGATAGCCGGTCGGATCAATAAATGTCACCGCATAGGCAATATGAATATCCCCTGATTCTTCAATCGCTGTAAAAATGGAACTCTCCTTACGCCCTAAAAAATCTGCAGGCAAATAATCTGAAGGCACCTTGTCGATACAGTAAACGACAGGCTCTCCGTTTGCCGTGCGGACGCGTTCAATAGTAATGACAGTATCATCGGCAGTGCAATGAAAGCGTTTTATATCTTCTTCAGACGAAAGGCTCTCCGACGTGCTCAAATAGATGGCACCGGGTTCCATTCCTGCCTGGCGGATCATGTCGGAAACGCTCGTCAATTGTTCAATCCCTGAAGAAAACAATGGTTTTGAGTTGACGAACGTCCCGACTCCGTGGCGTCTGACGATGATATTATCTTCTTCCAACAACCGAAGCGCTTCTCGTAAAGTCGCCCGGCTGACTCCCAGTGTTTTCGATAATTCGAATTCGGACGGCAACTTCTCTTTTTCTTTGTAGACGCCCGCAGCAATATCCTGTTTCATCCGATCGATCACTTGAAGGTACAAAGCACGATGATCCGATTTAATTGTCATACGATTCACCACCCATGACAGAGATCAGACATCTGATGTAAAACATTCCTACTAATCAAAATTACTATACCACTTATCAGAAATGAAATAAATAGCAATTTGTCGAATTTAGCGAATTTTCGTTTCTTAATAATCTAAAATACTAATCATTTTGTCACAAAAAAACCCCAATTGCTCAATAATCTTCCTGCTTTGGAACTAAGACAGTCCGTGGCTTACTGCCTTCATAAGGTCCAACCACTCCACGCTGCTCCATTTGGTCTATGATCCGGGCAGCCCGCGAATAGCCCACAC
The DNA here is from genome assembly GCF_947501725.1 of uncultured Planococcus sp. Lineage (NCBI taxonomy): Bacteria > Bacillati > Bacillota > Bacilli > Caryophanales > Caryophanaceae > Planococcus > uncultured Planococcus sp. The sequence goes on from NZ_CANMXD010000004.1 coordinate 346,703, forward strand.
GGAAGCGGCGTTGTAGCATTGAAACTGATGCTGTCTGCATTTCTGTAACCAACTGCACAGCTTCATCATAAATTTCATCTGTCTCTTCATCAATTTTGGTTTCATCAATTTCGCTTGGAATCATGTCTTCCTGGTATTGCGCTTTCTGCTGTTCGATTACAAAATCGACAATTTTTTCGACCTCTGAGTCGGAAAGAAATGCTCCTTGGACACGAACCGGTTTCGATTGGCCAGCTCCGAGGAATAACATATCCCCGCGGCCCAGTAATTTCTCAGCACCGCCCATATCCAAGATTGTCCGTGAATCGATGGATGATGATACGGCAAAGGAGATACGGGATGGGATATTGGCTTTGATGACGCCTGTAATGACGTTGACACTCGGACGCTGTGTAGCGATGATCAAGTGGATTCCGGCTGCACGGGCCATCTGTGCCAAGCGTGTAATGGCATCTTCGACTTCGTTGGAAGCGACCATCATCAAATCAGCCAATTCATCGACAATCACGACGATAAATGGCAGTTTAGGGTGCTTGTCTTCATTTTCTTCATTGAAGACGCGCACGTACTCATTATAGCCTTCGATATTGCGCGTTCCGGTATGTGAAAACAACTCATATCTTCTTTCCATTTCCGAAACGATTTTCTTCAAAGCCTGTGCCGCTTTGCGCGGATCGGTCACAACCGGCGCCAATAGATGCGGGATGCCGTTATAGACGTTCAGTTCGACCATTTTCGGGTCGATCATCATCATTTTCACTTCATGCGGTTTGGCGCGCATGATGATGCTGGTGATGATGCCGTTGATGCAAACCGATTTCCCGCTGCCTGTCGAACCGGCAACCAGCAGATGCGGCATTTTGTTCAGTTCTGTCATCACTGCCTGGCCAGTCACATCTCTGCCCAGAGCAAACAGCAGCTTGGCATCCGGCCGGTTGTTTTCTTCTGATTCCAGTACTTCACGTAAACTGACGATGGAAACTTCCGTGTTGGGAACTTCGATGCCGATTGCTGACTTCCCTGGAATCGGTGCTTCGATGCGAATATCACGTGCTGCCAATGCCAGTGCCAAGTCGTCATGCAGGCTGACAATTTTACTCACTTTGACACCGGTATCCGGCAGGACTTCATATTTGGTGACAGCTGGGCCTAAATGGACCTGAGTCACTTTTGCTCGAACTCCGAAGCTTTGGAAGGTTTTTTCAAGCTTTTTGGCATTTTTCTGTATGCCTGAATACTCCCCGCTTTGGTCGTGATGCGGCGGCAGCGTCAATAGGCTGAGTGGAGGCAACTGGTATTCTTCATTCTCCAGCTCTTCTGCAGTCGACATCAATTGGATTTCTCCCGTCTCAGCTTCAGCGGCAGGTTCAGGTTTGGCTTCCGCCTGCTTTGGTTTGACGTTTTCAGTAAACGCAGAAATAATCGGCTCTTCCTGCTTCGGCCGGTACAGCAAATCTTCTTCTTCATCTTCTTGTTCATAAGCTAAGGATTCATTAATTTCCAGCACTTGCTCAGGTTCCGACTTCTTGCGGGGAGCGCGCAACTTTTTCGGTTTCTCCCGTTGAAAGCGGCTCATAAGCGAGTCGATCGCCGGACGTGCACTTGGAATCTTCTCCGCAATGAAAGGTGCTGCCGCTTTACCTGTTAAAATAATCGCGCCGATTGACAGGAGGATGATTGCGACAACCCATGTACCGGCTGTATCGAACAATACATGCAATAGCGAATACAGAAAGGCACCGATGATTCCGCCTCCCGTAGCCAAATACGTACTCCAGATCGTACCGGTCATCTGCGTATGGCGGATCGTCTCAGAAATGACATTGGACGATGTGATCGGCAAAATGGAACCTGCTGCCCAGATTAAATGACAGATCAATAGGATTCCAACCAATACAAAGCCCGAGCCGATGGCAACTTTCGCCCTTGGTTTCGGCCAAGCCCGCTTGACCATCACAAAGATGGCTAGGCAAACGAGTGCCAAAGGAATCAGAAAAGCCATATAGCCCGCTGTAAATTCCGCCATATTGTAGAACATCTTGCCGATGACACCCAGTTGGAACACCATCAATACGGATATCCCCAATAGTACCAAGCCAATCACTTCATATGCGAGCATCGGCATCGGTTGTCTTTTCTTATTTTTCGGTTTAGTTTTTGGTTTTGCTTTTGTTCTCGCTTTGGGTTTTGCCTTCGTAGTTGTACGAGCCCTGGTCATAGCTATCCCTCATTTCTTCCATAATCGAAAAAGGATTCCCTCCGAATAACTCGGTATGGAAATCCTTTTGCTTTTTTCTTAGTATTCCATAATAATCGGGATAATCATCGGACGGCGCTTTGTCTGTTGGAACAGGTAGGAATTCAATGTATCGCGAATTTCCTGTTTGATGTTGTTCCATTCGAATGCGTCTCTGGTTACATATTTTTCAACGACCTTGCGGACCAGTCTCGTGGATTCGTCCATCAATTCTTCTGATTCACGGACGTATACAAACCCGCGCGAAATCATTTCAGGACCGGAAGCAATTTTCTTCTCTTTACGGTTGAGCGTAACAACGACGATGAAAATCCCATCCTGTGACAGTAATTTACGGTCACGCAAGACGATATTCCCTACATCCCCGATGCCAATTCCATCAATCAGGACGTTGCCGGCTGTTACACGTCCACTCATCCGGACCTTGCCGCCTTTGTATTCTACAATATCACCTTTATCAGCAATAAAGATTTCAGACTTGTGCAAGCCGACTTGTTGAGCCAATTTAGAGTGGGCAATCAGCATCTTGTATTCGCCTTGAATCGGGATGAAATACTTCGGTTTCATCATGTTCAGCATCATTTTCAAGTCTTCCTGGCTGCCGTGGCCCGAAACGTGGACTTTTTTACTTGAAGTCAAAACGTTCGCTCCTGCTTTTGCCAGTTTGTTCATTGTTTGGAACATTGGAACTTCCATACCGGGTGATGGTGTGAATGTAATCAATACGGTGTCGGTTTCTTTGATTTTAACATCTTTATGCTGCTTGCGGACCATTTTGTCCAGTGCTTCAAGCGGTTCCCCTTGGTTACCCGTAACAATGATGACCACTTCGTCATCGCGGTAGTTTTCCAAGTCTTTCAGGGAAATGACGGTATCCTCATGAACAGTCAAGTAGCCAAGGCGCAAGCCGACTTCATAGCTGCTCTCCAAGCTTCTTCCGGCTACAGCGACTTTTTTGCCTGTCGCTGTTGCAATATCAAATACCTGTTGGATACGGATAAAGTTTGATGAATACAGGGATACCAATACACGGCCTTCTGCAGCAATGAATGCTGACAGAATGTGGTCAGCAACCACAATTTCAGACGTGGTATATCCTGGACGTTCAGCTTCAGTCGAATCAGACAACAGCATCAGTACGCCGTCTTCCCCTAATTTCGCCATTTTCGCGATATCGGGTCTGTAGCTTCCTTTTGCTGATTGATCGAACTTGAATTCTCCTGTATGCACGATGGCGCCTTCTGATGTGTGGAAGACAATCCCAAGTGCGTCAGGAATACTGTGTGTCGTATGGAAGAACGTCACATGCGTTTTATCGAAATTCATGCGGCTCTTATTGGTTACTTCAAAGAATTTGACGTGCTTCAATGAACCCTGTTCTTTAATATGCTCTTTGGCTAACGCAATCGTCAATTTCGATCCGTAAACCGGAGCCTGGATCTTTTTCAATAAATAAGCGATTGAACCGATCGCATCTTCGTGTCCGTGCGTCAAAAAGATCCCTTTGACGCGGTCTTTGTTTTCTTCCAGGAAGGTCATATCCGGAATGACGATATCGACGCCCAGCATCTCATCTTCCGGGAACATCAATCCGCTGTCTACAACAAACAGGTCTTCATCGATTTCCACTACATACATAGCTTTGCCGATTTCGCCGACGCCGCCTAATGGTATTACTCTTATTACTTCATTTTTAATTTTACTCAATTTATTTCCTCCTAAAATTCACCCGTACACATCCATAGAATTCATTATACGGGAATCACCGGAAACAGTCCAAAGAAAAAAATAAACCGGCGCAATGGCCGGTTCATTTCTACGATTGCTGTTCGGGATTAAATGATGTTTTCTTCAATCAATGCTTCTGCAATCTGAACCGAATTCAATGCCGCGCCTTTGACCAGGTTATCCGAAACTACCCATAGGTGGAAGCCGTTTGGATTGTCCAGATCCTGGCGAATACGCCCGACGAATACTTCATCCAGACCTGCTGTCATTAAAGGCATTGGATAAACCTGATTCGACGGATCATCCATCAATTCAACGCCTGGTGCATCTACCATCGCCTGTTTAACCTGTTCGATCGTTGCAGTCCCTTCGAGCTCCACATAGACAGACTCTGAATGCCCTGTGACCACTGGAAGGCGTACACACGTCGCCGCCACTGCCAAAGAATCATCGTGCATTATTTTCTTGGTTTCATTGATCATCTTCATTTCCTCGAATGTATAGCCATTGTCGGTGAATTGATCGATTTGAGGAATGACGTTGAACGCAATCGGATAATGGCGTTCAGCGGATTTGACAGGCAGCATTTTCGCCTCGGCTGCTTTTGCATTTTCAAAGTCGCCTGCCTGTTCTTTCAGTTCATTGATGGCATCAATGCCTGCTCCTGAAACTGCCTGGTACGTGGAGACCACGACTTTCGTTAAGCCGAATTGCTCTTTTAGCGGCTGCAAAGCGCAGACCATCTGGATGGTCGAACAATTCGGATTGGCGATGATTCCTTTATGGAGACTAAGATCACTCTTATTCACTTCAGGTACAACCAATGGCACCTCTTTGTCCATACGGAAGGCACTGGTATTATCGATGACGACTGCACCGCGTTTGACAGCTTCAGGCGCGAATTTTTCTGAAACGCTGCCACCTGCACTGAACAAGGCGATATCGATACCTTCAAAAGACGCTGGCTTCGCTTCTTGGACAGTGTATGTCTTGCCGTTGAATTCAATTTCTTTACCCGCAGATCGGCTTGAGGATAAAAAGACGATGTCTTTTATCGGGAAATTTCGTTTCTCCAATTGCTCCATCATTTGTTGGCCGACTGCCCCTGTTGCTCCCATAATCGCTACATTATATGTTTTCACAATATTCGCTCCTTCTATGATGATTTGAATTATTGTAACATAATTTAGTCTACTAAAGGCATGAAATCACAAAAAAGCTTCCCTAAACTAGGGAAGCTTCTTTCGGACGGATGATCGATACTGCTGGCGACTCTACCAGAATCTCCAATAACGCGACTACTTTTTCAAGTGATACCTTATCGATCTGCGTCAGCACTTCGTCATAAGTCTGGTGCTTGCCGAGCAGCAACTCGTGTCTGCCGTTGCGGCTCATCCGTGCACTGGTGCTTTCAAGCCCAAGCATCAAACTGCCCTTCAACTGCTCTTTGGAATCGGTGATTTCTTCTTCAGTGATGCCGCCATTCTTCAATTCCTTCAGCAAGCTCATGATCACCTGCTGCATTTCAGCCATCTGCTCATCTGAAGTTCCCCCGTATATCGCCAGCGTTCCATGATCGGAATACGCCGAATGATAAGAGAAAACCGAATAGGCCAATCCGCGTTGTTCCCGGATTTCCTGGAACAGCCTCGAAGACATGGAGCCACCGATGATGTTGTTCAAAACGGTGACATTGTAAATATCCGGATCATTCAACGACAGGCCTGGAAATCCAAGGCATAAATGGCCTTGTTCTGTCTCTTTGTTCTTCAATGAGTAGCCCGCTGTAAAAACAGGCAGTTCATATTTTTTAGGGCTCTCTTTCTTCTCAAAATGACCAAATAACGCTTCAATTTCTTCCAAGAGCGCCGGTGTGATATTGCCAGCCACCGACACAACGGTGTTAGCTGGTGTGTAATGCTGATCCATGTATTCACGGATCTTCTCGGGCGTAAAGCTCGCAAGGGTTTCAGCGGTCCCCAGTATCGGGGCGCCGATTGAGTTTTGCGGATACATGACGCGCCAGAGCTGTTCATGCACATCATCATCTGGCATATCTTCTGTCATGCTGATTTCCTCCAGGATAACTTGGCGTTCTTTATCGAATTCCACAGGATCCATCTGCGAATTGAAGAGCATGTCAGCCAACACTGCTACTGCATGCTCTGCATGATGATCCAGAACTTTTGCATAGTAGCAGGTATATTCTTTTGATGTATATGCATTGATATCGCCGCCGATGCGGTCGAATTCCCGGGCGATTTCTTTGGCGGTCCGTGAATCCGTCCCTTTGAAAAGCATATGTTCGATGAAATGGGTGATGCCATTTTCTTCCGGCAATTCATCCCGGGAGCCATTATTGACAAAGACCCCTACCGCAACGGAATGAAAATGGGGGATATGTTCGGAAACGATGCGCAATCCATTTTTGCAAGTCTGTGTAGTCACCATGTGCATGTTCCTCCTTATAGTAAAAAATTGCCGACAAAGTCGGCAATTTTCAATGGTTGGTTATTCTTGATTTTGTTTTTCTTTAGCTTCTTTTTGTTCTTTCAAAACGATCTTACGTGACAAGTTTACACGTCCTTGGCGGTCAATTTCAATTACTTTGACTTCGACGACCTGATCCATCTTCAGAACATCTTCCACTTCTTTCGTCCGTTCTTCCTGGATTTCAGATATATGAAGAAGTCCGTCTTTACCAGGGAACAATTCAACGAATGCCCCGAATTTCTCGATGCGCTTCACTTTGCCTTCGTAATATTCGCCGACTTTTGCTTCACGTACGATGTTTTCGATCATCGCTTTCGCTTTTGCGTTCATCTCTTCATCGACAGATGAAATGAAGATAGTGCCATCTTGTTCTGTATCAATCTTAACGCCTGTTTCATCGATGATTTTGTTGATCACTTTACCGCCAGGTCCGATTACGTCACGGATCTTGTCAGGGTTGATCTTCACCATGATGATTTTCGGTGCATAGGCAGAGAGGGTTGTTCTCGGTTCAGCAATCGTCGCCAGCATCGATTCAAGGATGTGGATACGGCCGATTTGAGCTTGTGTCAACGCCTCTTCCAGGATTTCACGTGAAAGGCCATCGATCTTGATGTCCATTTGTAGAGCTGTTATGCCTTTAGCAGTACCAGCCACTTTAAAGTCCATATCGCCCAGGTGATCTTCCATACCTTGGATATCAGACAACACCGTATAGTTATCGCCTTTTTTCACTAGACCCATTGCAATACCTGCAACCGGAGCTGTCAATGGTACGCCAGCATCCATCATTGCAAGCGTTGACGCACAGATGCTCGCCTGAGAAGTTGAACCGTTCGATTCCAATACTTCCGCAACAAGACGGATGGTGTATGGGAAATCTTTTTCATTTGGAATGACAGCTTCCAATGCGCGCTCACCAAGTGCTCCGTGACCGATTTCACGGCGGCCAGGTCCGCGAAGGAATCCAGTTTCACCTACAGAGAACAACGGGAAGTTGTAATGGTGCATAAAGCGTTTTGTATCTTCGATGCCAAGGCCGTCAATGATTTGAACATCACCTAAAGCGCCAAGTGTACAAATGCTCATTGCCTGCGTTTGCCCACGCGTGAACAAACCTGAACCGTGAGTACGGTTTAAAATGCCGACTTCAGAAGACAATGGACGGATTTCAGAAGGTCCACGGCCATCCGGACGGATTTTTTCGTCAGTGATCAAGCGGCGGACTTCATCTTTGACCATTTTATCAAGAATCTGGCCAGCTTGTTTTTTCACCGCATCGTCTGATTCTTCATACGAAGCCATAGCACGAGCCTTAACTTCATCAATAGCTTCATTGCGTGCTTGTTTTTCATTGATTTGGACAGCTGCATTCAATTCAGCTTCTACCGCTTCTTTAAGTGAGCTTGTCAGGTCGGCATCCAATTCATATAGCTGGATATCGGTTTTGTCTTTGCCGACTTCCGCAGCAATCTGCTCTTGGAAAGCGATCAATTTCTTGATTTCTTCGTGGCCGAACATGATCGCTTCTAGAATGATTTCTTCAGAAACTTCCTTCGCTCCTGCTTCCACCATATTGATGGCATCTTTTGTTCCGGCAACCGTCAAGTTGATCGAGCTTTTTTCAAGCTGATCATTTGTCGGATTGATGATGTATTGTCCGTCGATCAAGCCGACGATCACTCCAGCAATCGGTCCGCCGAAAGGAATATCAGAAATCATCAAAGCTAGAGAAGAACCGAACATTGCAGCCATTTCTGACGGGCAATCCTGATCTACTGACATGACCATTGAAATGACCTGAACTTCATTACGGAAGCCATCCGGGAATAAGGGACGGATCGGACGGTCGATCAAACGGCTTGTCAAGGTCGCTTTTTCAGAAGGGCGTCCTTCACGTTTGATGAATCCGCCAGGGATTTTACCTACTGCATAAAGACGCTCTTCGTAGTTTACAGTCAGTGGGAAGAAATCCAATGGTTTCGGAGTTTTTGAAGCGGTTGCAGTTGAAAGAACTGCTGTATCGCCATAACGGATCAATGCTGCTCCGTTTGCTTGTTTTGCCAATTGGCCGACCTCAACCTGTAATTCACGGCCTGCCCAATCAAGTGTGTAGACTTTTTTTGTTTGCCCCATAATATCGAGCTCCTCTCTCTTACCTTGTTTCTATATACTATATGTATCCAATAGTAGTGTATCAAAAAAGCATCCGGTATGCGATGCGATAGATTAAAGTTTTATCCATAAAGAAAAAGCGGGACGAATCCCGCTTTTACTGTTTGCTATTAACGGCGTAGGCCAAGTCTTGCGATTAATTCGCGGTAGCGAGCTACTTCGTTTTCACGTAAGTATTTCAGCAAGTTACGACGGCGTCCAACCATTTTGAATAGACCACGACGTGAGTGATGATCTTTTTTGTGAGTACGTAAGTGCTCATTCAAATTGTTGATGTCTTCTGTAAGAATGGCGATTTGAATTTCTGCAGACCCAGTATCTGTGTCGTGCACTTTGTATTCATTGATCAATTCATTTTTACGTTCTTGTGTGATTGCCATACTGTTTCCACCTCCTAATTTCTGATATCCCCAATTACCGAGCAAACGTTGGTGATTCGATTTGCCAAGCAACGGTTAGTACATTCAGTACTCATAAATAATAGCATAAGGATTTTTTAAAATCAACTGCACCGTCTAATTAATGCCTGCGAAAAATTGCTCAGCGGTCTCTTTGTCCCGCTGAATCTGAGCCTTCAGTTCATCGATTCCCGAAAATTTCTGTTCATCCCGAATCCGCTCATGCCATTCAACTTCCACCATTTCCCCATAGATTGATTTGTCAAAATCGAGGATATGGACTTCAATGACTTGTTTTTTCACATCCGGGTTATTGAAGGTCGGCTTGTAGCCGATGTTGCAGACACCATTATAAACCTGTCCCTGCACTTGGATTTTCACCGCATAGACACCGCGGCTCGGAACGACCGCACCAAGCTCAGGTTCAACATTGGCTGTTGGGAAACCGATCGTGCGCCCTCGCTTATCGCCATTCACGACTGTACCCAACACGCGGAATGGGCGCCCCAGCAGATGGCAAACCTCTTCAACTGCACCGTGCTTCAATAACTCACGAATGCGCGTCGAACTGATTTTTTCATTTCCGTCTTCCAGCTTATCAACCACGCTGACGCCATATTGGCCTTCTCCAACCTGTTTCATCAATGTCATATCGCCTTTGCCTTTACTGCCGAACGAAAAATCAAAGCCAGCTGTGACATGCACCACGTTGAGGCCTATAATGAAAAACTTGATGAACTCTTCAGGCGTCAGTTTGGCGAATTCTGAAGTGAAACGGACGATAAAGCAATAATCGACGCCCATATCTTCCAGGATTTCCATCTTCTGCTGCATCGGCGTAATATAAAAGACTTCTTCTTTTCTGCCGCCGAGCACCAGGGAAGGATGCGGATCGAAGGTCATGACCGCTGACTTGACGCCTTTTTGTTTGGCCTGTTTGATCGCTGCTCCAATAACGCTCTGATGCCCTTTATGTACCCCATCGAAAAAACCGAGCGCCAATGACAACGGGCCAGTTTCGAAATCGGGTTTAACGTGAATCGGATAACTTAAATGGATAATTTTCATGTTACACCTCGTCAGCTGTCGGAAAACCGAACATTTTTTCAGGTTTCATCTTGTCCGCTTTTTCAGGATGGTCTTTATAGAGTGCTACAGGAATTCCCTGAACCGTCAAAACCACAAACCCTATTTGATCGAGGATGGCATGACGCGCCAAAACCTGACCATTTTTCACAGCAAAAATCTGTTTAGCCTCGATTTCCATAAATGGAAACGCACTTAACCCATAGCTGAGCGGTTTCAAAATGTCACCGATATCTCCATTTTGAGCAAGTTCGGCCACTTCGGCAAGTGTAACGCAATCTTTTTGGCTGAATTTCCCGGATTCTGTCCGCGTCAGTCTCGACATATGCGCAGGATATCCCAAGGCTTGACCGATTTGCACTGCCAGTGTCCGGATATAAGTTCCTTTGCCGCAGCGGATGCGGATATTGAATTTAATCTCCTGCCCCTTCCATTGCTGATCGTCATCCAATAGTTCAATGGAGTCAATGCGAACTATACGTTCGGGCCGCTCAACAGCAATTCCCTGGCGTGCATATTCATAAAGCTTTTTACCGTTCACTTTGACTGCAGAATACATCGGCGGAATCTGTTTGATGTTGCCTGTCAGCCCTATCAGGACCTCAGCCACTTGGTTACGTGTAATAAGCTTCTCAGACGCATCCGTATCCACTGTCTCGCCCGTCGCATCTTCCGTTTCAGTGGAATAGCCGATTGTCACTTCAGCTTCATAGGTTTTGCCCTGGTCGGTGATGTACTCCGCTACTTTTGTCGTGTTGCCGATGCAGATCGGCAGGACCCCGTCCACTTCGGGATCCAATGTTCCCGTATGTCCAACCTTTTTCGTCTGAAGAATTTTTCTCAGTTTGAAGACGCAGTCGTGAGAAGTCATTCCTTTTTCTTTCCATAAAGGCAGAATTCCATTCAATGCCATATGCCCCAACTCCTTTGTTTGATGCAAAAAAAAGCCCGCTATCTAAAATAGACAGCAGGCTCTTTTTAATCTTCTTTTGGTTCTTGGATATCACGCAATAAGGTATCGATCCGATTGCCGTACGCAACCGATGAATCGATTTCAAATGACAACTCAGGAGTTTTACGAAGACGGATCCGCTGTCCAATTTCAGAACGGATAAATCCTTTTGACTTCGTCAACCCAAGCAATGTCTGCTCTTTTGCATAGTCTTCGCCTAAAACGCTGATATATACAGTTGCCTGTTGGAGATCTCCTGTAACTTCAACGTCTGTTACAGTGACAAATCCGATACGTGGATCTTTCAGTTTTCGGCTGATGATATCGCTAAGCTCTTTTTTCATCTGCTCAGCTACACGATTCGCGCGCATTGTCATTGCTAATCCACCTCGTTCTTACAAATATTCTTTTTCAATCTCCAAGCATTCCCAAGCAGGATTGCTTTCCAAATAGTAGAGGACCTGCGCCATTTCCTTATCTGCCACTTCTTTAGATGAAGAAACGATGACAAAAGCGATGCGGGTCCGCTGCCAAACATTCTGGTGGTCAATCTCTGCTGCGGAAACATTGAATTTCTGTCTGCTGCGGGTCAGCATGCTTTTCACCACTGCCCGCTTATCTTTTAACGAATGTGCCGTTGGAATGAAGAATTCGCATTCCATGTACAGGATCATTTGCGTACGATTTCTTCCATAACGTAAGCTTCGATGATATCCATTTCTTTCACATCATTGAAGTTTTTGATAGTGATACCGCATTCGTAGCCTTTTGCTACTTCTTTTGCGTCGTCTTTAAAGCGTTTCAAGGTATCAATTTCACCTTCGAATACAACAATACCTTCACGGATGACACGAACGCCACTGTCTCGCGTGATTTTGCCTTCAGTTACATAGCTGCCGGCAATTGTTCCGACTTTAGAAACTTTGAATGTGCTGCGGATTTCAGCTTGGCCGATGATTTTTTCTTCAAACTCGGGATCAAGCAATCCCTTCATCGCAAATTCAATTTCTTCGATCACTTTATAGATGATGCGGTGCAGACGGATGTCTACGCCTTCTGCATCAGCAGCGCGTTTTGCGTTTGCATCAGGACGGACGTTGAAACCGATGACGATGGCATTTGATGCAGCTGCCAATGATACATCGGACTCTGTAATAGCGCCAGCGCCTGTATGGATGACTTTCACGTTGACGCCTTCCACATCGATCTTAAGAAGAGATGCAGCCATTGCTTCAACTGCTCCTTGAACGTCTGCTTTGACGATCAAGTTCAATTCCTTCATCTCGCCTTGTTTCAATTGATCGAACAGATTATCAAGCGTTACCCGTGTTTTTTCAGAACGCTGTACTTGTAGCGCTGAAGTTGCACGTGTTTCTCCAACCTGGCGAGCTGTTTTCTCATCTTCAAAGACAACAAAGCGGTCTCCTGCTTGTGGTACATCATTCAACCCGGTAATTTCTACTGGTGTTGATGGTCCCGCTTCTTTGACGCGGCGTCCAATATCAGAAACCATGGCACGAACACGGCCAAATGTATTTCCGACAACAATCGGATCTCCGACTTTCAACGTGCCATCTTGAACAAGTAGTGTAGCTACTGAACCACGGCCTTTATCAAGCTCAGCTTCAATAACTGTACCGATTGCACGGCGCGCAGGATTTGCTTTCAATTCACCGACTTCTGATACCAGTAGGATCATTTCAAGCAATGAATCGATGCCGTCTCCATTCAATGCGGAAATCGGAACGAAAATCGTGTCGCCGCCCCAAGCTTCCGCTACTAGTCCGTGCTCAGTCAATTCCTGCATAACGCGGTCAGGATTTGCGCTTGGCTTATCCATTTTGTTGACTGCGATGATGATTGGAACTTCTGCCGCTTTGGCATGGTTGATTGCTTCAACCGTTTGTGGCATAACACCGTCATCTGCTGCAACAACAATAATCGCAAGGTCAGTCACTTTTGCTCCGCGGGCACGCATCGTCGTAAAGGCAGCGTGGCCAGGAGTATCAAGGAACGTGATTTTCTTGCCGTTGTCGTCAACAACCTGATAAGCACCGATATGCTGTGTGATTCCGCCTGCTTCTCCAGCAGTCACTTTCGTGTGGCGGATCGAATCAAGCAAAGTCGTTTTACCATGGTCAACGTGCCCCATGATCGTAACTACCGGCGGACGCTCTTGATTTAGGCTTTCGTCTTCAGGTTCAAAGTAAACTTCAAGATCCGTTTTATCCACTAAGATCTCTTCTTCCACTTCAACCTCATACTCAGCACAGATCAATTCAATTGCATCTTTATCCAACTCTTGGTTGATGGTAGCCATTACACCAAGCATGAATAATTTTTTGATGATTTCAGAAGGCTCGCGCCCTAATTTTTTTGCAAGCTCAGCTACTGTCAATGACTCACTGAAAGTGATTTTAGCCGGCAGTTCTTTCTCTTTTTTAGGCATTGGCGGCAACGGATTGACCGGTTGCTGCTGCTTTCCTTTGCGGTTGCGGTTTTGGAAGCCATTACGGTTTCCGCCGCCTGGACGTCCAGAAGAACGCTGTCCAGGTCCTGCTGTCGGTTTAGCTGCCTTCGGTGTAAAATTCGATCCTGATTTTGCCGGTGCAGTCGGTCGTTGGCCATTCCCTTGTGAACGGGATTGCCCTTGACTCGGTGCTGCCGCTGGGCGGGATTGGCTTTGTCCTGTTGGACGCGACTGGCCGCCTTGCGGACGTGACTGTCCTTGTCCTGATGGACGCGACTGGCCGCCTTGCGGACGGGATTGTCCCTGTCCTGATGGACGCGACTGACTGCCTTGTGGACGGGATTGTCCTTGGCTAGATGGACGTGATGGCGCTTGTGGGCGTTGCCCAGCTGATGCATTTTTGTAGATGCTGTCTAATTTAGATACAGCATTATCTTCTAATGTAGCCATATGGTTTTGCACGGTAATATTGTGTTTAGACAACTCATTGATAATCTCTTTACTTGGCTTGTCTACCTTCTTAGCATATTCATGTACTCGAATTTTGGTCATCTGCTCGCCCCCGATTAATTTCTTCATATAAGCTGGTTATCTTTTTTGCAAATCCTTTATCTGTGATTGCAATAACTACCCGCTCTTCTTTGCCTATCGCATGTCCCAACTCAAAACGGGATCCGAAGACATGGAGATCCACTCCATACGACTTGCATTTGTCCTGCAATTTCTTACTGGTGTTTTCTGAAGCGTCTTCAGAAAGTATCACTAATTTCGCTTTGCCTTTTCGAACTTCGTTTACGGTCATTTCTTCACCTGAAATGGTCATTCTTGCACGTGTGGCCAATCCAAGTAATTGAAGAATTTTCTGTTTGGTCATTATTTCAACTGCTCTCTGAGAACGACGCGAATTAACTCATCATAGATTTCGTCTGGAATCTTGACTTCCAATTGCTTGTCGAGCACTTTCTTTTTCCGGGCAGCCGCGATGGCATCTTCCGATTTCGAAAGGTATGCGCCGCGTCCAGATTTCTTGCCTGTCAAATCGACGGTTACTTCGCCTTCTTTTGAACGGACAACACGGATCAATTCTTTTTTAGGATGCATCTCGCCTGTAGCTACACACTTCCGTAATGGAATCTTCTTTTGCAGAGCCAACGGACATCACCTTTTCTACATTATTCTTTTTCTTCGTAAAAATCAAAATCGTCCAGTTCTTCACCGGATTCCACTAATTCGATATCAGCGTTCGGGTTTGGGTAAATCCCAAGTTCACGAGCATCGGTTTCACTCTTGATATCGATTTTCCAGCCAGTTAATTTCGCTGCCAAACGAGCATTTTGTCCGCGTTTGCCGATTGCAAGAGATAATTGATAATCAGGAACGACTACAGTAGTCGATTTTGCTTCTTCGTTTACTTGTACATCCAATACTTTGGACGGGCTAAGCGCGTTTGCTACAAAGACAACCGGCTCTTCTGACCATTCCACAATATCGATTTTTTCTCCGCTTAATTCGTTGACGATTGTCTGAACACGTCCACCCTTGGATCCAACACATGAGCCGACGGGATCGATATCATCACGGTGCGCGAAAACAGAGATTTTTGAACGGTCTCCGGCTTCGCGTGCAATTGACTTGATCTCAACGATGCCATCGTAGATTTCAGGCACTTCATTTTCAAATAAACGGCGAAGCAATCCTGGATGTGTGCGCGAAACGAATACTTGCGGTCCGCGTGTCGTACGCTCCACTTTCGTGATATACACTTTGATGCGGTCATGCGGCTTATAATGTTCGTTTGGCATTTGCTCTGTCTGTGGCAACACAGCTTCAACTTTACCCAGTCCAACATACAGATTGCGTGCGTCCATACGCTCAACAATGCCGTTGACGATGTCGTCAGCACGATCTACGAACTCTTCGAAGATCAAGCCGCGTTCAGCTTCACGGACACGCTGTGTGACTACTTGTTTTGCCGTCTGAG
Organism: uncultured Planococcus sp.; assembly: GCF_947501725.1. Classification (NCBI taxonomy): domain Bacteria; kingdom Bacillati; phylum Bacillota; class Bacilli; order Caryophanales; family Caryophanaceae; genus Planococcus; species uncultured Planococcus sp. The sequence continues at coordinate 362,243 of NZ_CANMXD010000004.1, forward strand.
CAGCAATGCGTCCGAAATTGCGGGGCGTCACTTCTTCTTCCACGACATCTCCAAGCTCGTAGGCCGGATTGATGACTTTGGCGTCTTCCAACGAAATATGAAGGCGTTCATCTTCAACTTCCTCGACAACATCTTTACGGGAATAAACCAGCATTGTCCCCGTATTCAAGTTCAAATCTACACGGACATTCTGTGCTTGGTTAAAATTCCGTTTGTATGCAGTTACCAAAGCTGCTTCAATCGCTTCAATCAGGACTTCACGTGAAATCCCTTTTTGTTTCTCCAATACTTCAAAAGCATCCAATAACTCACTGCTCATATTATTCACTCCCAGGTTCTTCAATCAGGTTTAACAGAAAAATCAATGGCTAAACGAATCACTGCTATTTTTTCTTTTGCAATAGTAATTATTTTTCTGCGTGTTTTGATCTTGATTTCAATTTCCACTTGTTCATCGTCATAAGACTTAAGATAACCTTCAAACTCTTTTGCATCTTCAACCGGTTCATAGGTCTTGATGTAAATAAACTTACCCATAGCCTTTTCGAAATCTTTTTCCTTCTTCAATGGACGTTCTGCCCCTGGGGAAGAAACTTCCAGGAAATAGTTTTGTTCAATCGGATCTAATTGATCCAGGATTTCACTTAACTTTTCACTTACCAAAGCGCATTGATCAATATCAATAGGTGCTTCAGGATTGTCTACATATACCCGTAAAAACCAGTTGCGGCCCTCTTTCAGGAATTCCACATCTACTAGTTCCAGTGATAACTCACTGGTGATGGGCTGTGCTATCTTCTCGATTTGTTCTGTAATTTTGCTCATACATGCCTCCCGCCAATTTTATGCCATAACAAACAGAAAAGAGCGGGAGAACCCACTCTTCTGCGACAGAGCTATCAGTAAATGTTACTACAATAATACCACAAACGGCGCCGTGGTGCAACTGGCTAGAACAGGGACAGCTGGTTAGCGTCAGGCATCCCTTCCAGGCAACCGTGATCATCCATATATTCGATGATTGTTTTCGAAACCCGGCCACGCTGCTGCAGATCTTCTTTGGAGAGGAATTCCCCATGCTCACGGGCAGCAACAATCGATTTCGCCGCATTGGTCCCCAGTCCTGGAATGGCATTGAACGGCGGAATCAAGCTTTTTCCGTCAATGATGAATTGATCTGCAGATGATTTATACAGATCCACCTTCTGGAAAGTATAGCCGCGTTCCACCATTTCAAGCGTCAATTCCATAACCGTCAATAGGTTCTTCTCTTTTGTTGATGCTTCCAAACCTTTAGAGTTGATGTCATCAATTACAGCACGGATCGAGTGTGATCCTTTAGCCATGGCATTAACATCAAAATCCTCTGCACGAACTGTAAAGTACGCTGCATAATAAAGAACCGGAAAATGCACTTTAAAGTAAGCGATCCGCACAGCCATCAAGACATAGGCTGCGGCGTGGGCTTTCGGGAACATATACTTGATTTTCTTGCAAGATTCGATGTACCAGTTCGGCACGCCTTCTTTTTTCATGGCTTCTTCAAATTCCGGTGTCAACCCTTTACCTTTACGGACAGACTCCATAATCTTAAATGCCAATGAAGATTCAAGTCCCTGATAGATCAGGTAGACCATGATATCATCCCGACATCCGATTACATCCGACAATTGGCAGGTCCCGTTTTGGATCAGTTCCTGCGCATTGCTCAACCACACATCCGTACCGTGGGACAGTCCGGAAATCTGGACCAGCTCAGAGAAGGTGTTCGGTTTCGTCTCCTCCAACATCTGGCGCACAAAGCGCGTACCGAATTCCGGAATTCCAAGCGTGCCTGTTTTACAGCCGATCTGCTCTTTGGTCACACCAAGCGATTCTGGACCGGCGAAGATTTTCATCACTTCCGGATCATCTGTAGGGATGGTCTTCGGATCGATGCCGGACAGATCCTGAAGCATGCGGATCACCGTCGGATCATCATGTCCGAGTATATCCAGCTTCAATAAGTTATCGTGGATAGAATGGAAATCAAAATGCGTCGTCTTCCATTCCGAATCCTGGGCATCAGCCGGGAATTGAATCGGCGTGAAATCATAGATGTCCATGTAATCTGGGACAACGATAATCCCCCCAGGATGCTGTCCAGTACTGCGCTTGACTCCCGAACAACCTTGCACAAGGCGGTCGATTTCTGCCCCCCGTAAGGTCATCTCGCGGTCGTTGGCATAGCCCCGGACATAGCCATAAGCTGTTTTTTCCGCTACTGTACCGATCGTACCTGCGCGGAAAACATTATCTTCTCCGAATAATTCCTTCGTGTAATTATGGGCTACTGCCTGATATTCACCACTGAAGTTCAAATCGATATCGGGAACTTTATCTCCTTTAAATCCTAAAAACGTTTCAAATGGAATATCTTGCCCTTCTTTTTGATACGGAATATCACAATCCGGACAATTCTTATCCTTCAAATCGAATCCCGAACTGACTGAACCGTCATCAAAGAACTCCGATTTCTTACATTTACTGCAAATGTAATGCGGCGGCAATGGATTGACTTCAGTGATTTCAGTCAATGTCGCAACCAGCGAGGAACCTACCGACCCTCGGGACCCTACCAAGTAACCATCGTCCAGTGATTTCTTCACGAGTTTGTGCGAAATTAGATAAATAACCGCAAATCCGTGCCCGATGATGGATTTCAATTCTTTTTCGATACGGGCTTCCACAATTTCAGGCAATGGAGTGCCATAAATCTGGGCTGCCATATTATAGCTCAATTCGCGGACCTCTTCATCAGCGCCTTCAATTTTTGGTGTATACAATTCATCTTTAATCGGCTTGACGACATCGATCATCTCGGAAATCTTAACGGAATTCTCAACCACCAGTTCATGCGCTGTTTCAGCCCCAAGAAAGTCAAAGGCGTCCAGCATTTCATTGGTCGTCCTGAAATGTACTTTCGGCAGTTTCTGGCGGTTCAGTGGATTAGCTCCGCCTTGGGAACCGATCAGCACCTGCCGGAAGATGGCATCCGTTTCGTCCAGGTAATGGACGTTTCCTGTGGCAACCAAAGGAATTTCCAATTTACGGCTGACTTTCACCAGTTTACGGATGATGTCCTCTAAATTCCATTCATCACGGATCATTTCCCGTTCAATCAGATGTGAGTAGACCTCTTTCGGATGAACTTCCATATAATCATAGAATTGAGCCATCTTTTCGACTTCTTCCATTGACTTTTGCATCACTGCTTCAAAAACTTCGCCTTTATCGCAGCCCGAGCCGACCAGCAGCCCTTTCCGATGCCTTTGCAGCAACGAACGCGGAATTCGGGGTACCCGGTAGAAATAATCGATGTGAGAAGCCGACACCAATTTGAAGAGGTTTTTCAAGCCTTCATCATTTTGCGCCAACAAAGTGCAGTGCGTCGGCCGGGACCGTTTATAAGCGTCGCCGCTTCCGACATAATCATTGAGCTGATCGTGGTAGAGAATGCCTTTTTGATCAGCTTCTTTTAATAGATGCGTCAATAGATACGAAGTTGCTTCGGTATCGTAGATCGCCCGGTGATGCTGGGTCAGTTCGATCCCGAACTTCTTGGCCAATGTATTCAATCGGTGATTTTTCAGTTCTGGATGAAGCATGCGCGCGAGTTCCAATGTATCGATCGTGGCATGCTTCTTATCAATGCCGAATTTCTTATAGCAGACATACAAGAAGCCCATATCGAATGAAGCGTTATGGGCGACCATTATATGATCTCCTGCCCACTCGTGGTATTTGCGGATTACGTCTTCCACTTCCGGCGCATTCTTGACCATGTCATCCGTGATGCCCGTCAAATCGATCGTCGTCGACGACAGCTCATGGTGCGGGTTGGCAAAACTCTCAAACTTATCGATGATCTGTCCACCTTTGATCTTTACTGCAGCGAGCTCGATGATCGTATCGTAAACGGCAGATAGGCCTGTCGTCTCCAAGTCAAAAACCACAAAAGTTTCATCTTCCAGTAAAGCATGGCGCTCCTCATAAGCAATCGGCACTCCATCATCGACTAAATTCGCTTCCAGCCCAAAAATCGCTTTGATGCCATGTTTTTTGCTGGCAGCATATGCATCCGGAAAGGATTGCACACCGGCATGATCCGTAATGGCGATGGCTGGATGTCCCCATTTGGCCGCTTGGCTGACCAGTGACTCAACAGATGAAACTGCATCCATTTGGCTCATTGGCGTATGCAGATGCAATTCGACGCGTTTTTCTTCTGCCGTGTCCCGTCGAAGTACGGGATTGATTTCAACCATATCCTGTGCCATCATCACCAAGTCACGGACAAAGGTGTCAGTTTGGATCGAGCCGCGCGCTTTCAGCCACATGCCTTTTTTGGCATTGGCCATCAATTCGGCATCTTCCTTGTCACGCGAGAACATCTTAACTAGAATCGAATCGGTATAGTCTGTGATTTTTACTGTCAACAAGGAACGGCCGCTCCGTAGCTCTCTTACTTCGGCATCAAACACATAGCCTTCAATCGTCACTCTGCGTTCTTCATCCACAATGGATTTAATTTCAACGATATTTTCATCCGGCTTGATGGCCGTACCCATTTGGAATGGACCGGATGGAGTACCGTTCTCTTTGCGGTTCGTCTCACGTTTCTTCATATCGGACAAGGCTTTATTCGCCATTTCCGCTTCTTCACGCAGGCGTTCCGCCATGAACGCTTCATGTGCCGCTTCCTGGTTTTCATCTGACAGCTGGAAATCGATGGCGACATGCGGAAAGCCGAACTGATGATAAACTCCTGCTAATTTTTCGCTGTATTTTGACTTCAGCGCCATCATTTCGTGTTCATGGTTGCATTTCAATAACAGCTTATTGCCATTCCAGACAGGCGCCTGTGACAATAACCGCTCACGCAATGGAGGCGCCATGTCCGCCAGTTCTTCGACAGCGTATCTCCAATAAGATAATACAAGGTCTTCCTGCACGGTTTCCTGCGCCGCCTCAATGTTCAATTGAATTGAAGCGATGGGGGAAAACGTGCTATAAAGTCGTTCTTTTAATAATAGGTACAAATCGACCGGCAGGATATTCTTCAGTTTCACAAGAAATTTCCACGACCGCTCTTTTTTATGGACGGTCATCCGTGTCAGTTCAGCCTCTTCGAAAAAGGGCATATGTACATCGTCCGTTAAGTCGAGATGCTGAAGCAGCAATTTGAATCGCATCTTGGAGTCTTGCTGGTTTGTCATAATTATCCCCTTCGTGGTAGTGATTTAAAAAAGCGCAAGTGCTTATCATTCTTGACGCTTATAGCTATAGAAACGAGCAGAAAAAGAAAGGAAAGTACATATTGTACTTTCCTTTCATCATATCAGATTTTGCTGTTATTTTTTAAAGAACTGCTGTAATTGATCGAGTAATTCTTCACGCGTCCACTCGAATGTTTCACCTGTCCGCCGTATTTTGACTTCCAGTATTCCTTCAGCCGCTTTTTTGCCGATGGTAATGCGGATCGGCAACCCGATCAGATCTGCGTCCGTGAATTTCACGCCTGCCCGTTCCTTGCGGTCATCGAGCAGCACTTCGTAGCGATTTGATTTAAGCAAAGCATAAAGCTCTTCGCCAAACTCACGCTGCACATCGTCCTTGACGTTGACAGGCACCAGATGAACCTCGTAAGGAGCAACAATATCCGGCCATGTAAAGCCGTTGTCGTCCTGGAATTGTTCCGCGACTGCAGCGAGCACACGTGACACACCGATGCCATAGCAGCCCATGATATAAGGCATCGCTTTGCCTTGGTCATTCAGGAAAGTTCCCTTCAACGGAACGCTGTAGGTGGTTCCCAATTTAAAGATGTGGCCGACTTCAATGCCTTTGGCAAATTGAATCGTGCCCTGTCCATCAGGAGAAGCGTCGCCTTCCTGGATAAAACGAAGGTCGTGGTAAGTTTCGACCGGAAAGTCTTTGTCCGGTGTAACATTTTTATAATGATAGCCGCTTTCATTGGCGCCGGTTACTGCATTGACCATGTTTTCAACTGCATGGTCCGCAAACAGCCGGATATTTGAAGGAAGATTGATCGGACCTAAAGAACCGATATCGCAGGACAATAGTTGCTGAACATCTTCCGGAGTCGCCATGTCGATGACTTTCGCGCCCGTCGCATGTTTGACTTTAACGTCATTGATGTCATGATCTCCTCTTGCTAAAACGATGACCAATTCATCATCTGCTTTGAAGACCAATGTCTTGATGCATTTTTCAGCAGTTGTATTCAGGAATTCAGCTACATCTGCAATGGTGTTCTTATCTGGCGTCGCCACTTTCTCCATTTCTTCCGGCGTTTCATCTGAGGCGGGATAAGCTACATTGACAGCCGCCATTTCAATATTGGCTGCATAAGAGGATGTGTCGGAATAGGCAATCGTATCTTCTCCAATTTCAGACAGCACCATGAATTCATGATTGTCTTTACCGCCGATGGCACCGGAATCCGCGATTACCGCACGGAAGTTCAAGCCAAGACGTGTAAAGATATTGGTGTATGCCTGCATCATGACATCATAGGTTTCATCCAGGCTTTCAGGTGTCGCATGGAATGAATAAGCATCTTTCATCAGGAATTCACGGCCACGCAATAATCCGAAGCGCGGACGCTTTTCGTCTCTGAACTTCGACTGGATCTGAAAAAGATTCAAAGGAAGCTTTTTATACGATTTGATTTCATCGCGAAGCAAGCTCGTGATAACTTCTTCATGAGTCGCTCCCAAAGCGAATTCACGGTCATTGCGGTCCTTCAAACGCATCAGTTCATCGCCGTACGAATACCAGCGCCCCGATTCCTGCCATAATTCAGCCTGCTGGAGTGCAGGCATGAAGATTTCCACACTGTTTGCGGCTTCCATTTCTTCACGGATGACGGTTTCTACTTTTTGAAGTACACGTTTGCCGAGTGGCAGGAACGAGTAGATGCCACTGGTATTTTGGCGGATAAAGCCTGCGCGCAGTAAGAGCTGATGCGATCTGACTTCTGCATCTGCCGGAGTTTCACGTAAAGTGGGGATAAAAGTTGCTGTTTGTTTCATTCCAAAATACACCTCAACTGACTATAGGATTTTTATTGATGGGTTAAAAGTTCAGGACAGGCAGTAATAACTGCCTGTCCGGTATTGCTTAATCAACTATTTAAAAGAAATACTTTTGAATATCATTCCAGGTGACGACGATCATCAGCAGCATGAGCAGCATGATCCCTACAAAATGGACCATCCCTTCTTTTTGCCGGTCAACCGGTTTTCCGCGTACCGCTTCAAGAATGAAGAACATCAGGCGTCCGCCGTCCAATGCAGGAAGCGGAAGCAGGTTCATGATCCCTAAGTTGATGCTGAGCATGCCTGCCCAGCTCATCAAGGTGAAGAATCCGTATTTGGCGACTTCTTCAGTCGTCTTATAGATCCCAACTGGACCGGATAAAGCATCAATCGTGAATTGGCCGGTCACCAGCATTCCAAGCAGACGGAAGATTTCCTTGAACCAAAAAACGGTCTGCTCAGCGCCATAGACAAAGGATCCGAGAAAATCTTTTTCTACCGGGCTTTGATACAGTACGCCGATTACGCCAATTTGTTCAGGTGACTGTTCAGATATTTCAGGAGTGATCGTAAAGTTCAATGCTTCTCCATTACGTTCAACTTCGAATTCAAGAGGATTACCGGCATTGTTCTGAACCGACTCCACCAGTTCATCCCACGTGCCGATCGAATTCCCTTCAATTTCGGTCACCAGGTCTCCATTCTGCATACCCGCTTCAGCTGCCGGACTTTCCTCCGTCACTTCAGTAATTACTGGCTCGAAGGTAGGAATCCCTTGCATCATGCCGAGTGCAGTGAATATCAGGAATGCGAGGATAAAGTTGAATAAGGGTCCAGCAAAAATGGTCATGAACCGCTTTCCGACTGTTTTCGAATCAAACTGCCGGTCATAAGGAGCCAAAATGGTTTCTCTCCCATTTTCCTCAACCACAGCATCGCGCGCAACGTCAATGCGCACCAGCTTTTCATCTTCATCATACCCTTTGATCCACAGCTCTTTTTCCAAATCCGCTTCTTCTACTTCAAGAAAAAGGATTTCCGGATAAACGTGCTTCTGGTTCATGATGATCTTTTTTGCCTGGCCTTCTTTATTCAATAAAACACCTATGCGATGGCCTGCCTGAAGTTGGATGGTATCCATATCTTCTCCGGCCATACGCACATATCCACCAATCGGCAACAAACGCAACGTGTATAGCGTTTCTCCTTTAGTGATGCCCAAAATTTTCGGGCCCATCCCAATTGCAAATTCACGTACCAGAATGCCGGCACGTTTTGCGAAAAGGAAATGGCCAAATTCATGGAAAAAAACTAAAGCACCGAAAATTATTATAAACGAGATAACTGTCTCCATTTCGAACCCATCCTTATAAACTTATTCGGTTTTGATCTTTAGTTATTTTAGCATGTTTTTTATAGATTTTCTTGTTTCAGCATCTACATGCAGAATCGTTTCAAGATCGGGGTTGGCCAGAACATCGTGCTGATCCATTGCCCGCTCGATCAGTTCATCGATCTGCAGGAACTTTATTTCTTCATTAAGGAATAAGGCGACCGCCTGTTCGTTTGCCGCATTCAGGACAGTAGTCATGGTTCCGCCTGCAACACCCGCATCGAATGCAAGCTGCAATGCACGGAAACGCACATAATCCATTTCCTGGAAATTCAACTTACCGATTTCAGCTAAGTTCAGACGGCTTGCTTGCTGTCGGGGAAGCCGGTCCGGGTAGGATAAGGCATATTGAATCGGTACCCGCATATCGGGCGTCCCAAGTTGCGCAATCACGCTGGTATCCTGGAATTCGACCATTGAGTGGATAATGCTTTCACGGTGAAGCACTACATCGATATCGGCATATGCGAAATCAAACAAAATATGTGCTTCAATCACTTCAAGGCCCTTGTTGATCATGGTTGCGGAATCTATCGTGATTTTCGATCCCATCGACCAGTTCGGATGATTCAATGCATCCTGTACGGTGACATTTTTCAGCTGTTCACGCGTCAAGTCACGGAAGCTGCCGCCGGATGCCGTTAAAATCAACCGGCTTGCCTGGTCTTTCTTTTCACCATTCAACGCCTGGAACAACGCCGAGTGTTCGCTGTCGACAGGAAGAATCGCTGCGCCGAACTGTTTTGCACTGTCCATCACCAAATGTCCCGCCGTCACGAGTGTTTCTTTATTGGCGATTGCTATGGTACGGCCAAGTTTAATCGCTTCCAGTGTCGGCTCAAGCCCAACACTTCCAAGTACAGCATTGACCAGAATATCGGCGTCATAGACAGCAATTTCAATCAGTCCTTCAGCTCCTGCCACAAAGGAGACAGCCGGATATTCAGCTTTCAGTGTTTTGGCATCTTCCGATTGCTGGACACATACAATTTCAGGAGTAAATTCAGCGATCAATTTACGGGTGATGTCCATATTTTTTCCGGCAGAAAATCCGATCAATGAAAATTCTTGCGGATGTTCGCGGATAATATCAGCTGTCTGCACACCGATTGAACCGGTTGCACCCAGCAGGATGATTTTCTTAACCATTCAGCAATTTCCTCTCTTAGATAAAATGTAAAAAATGAAGCAAAGGCATTACGAATAGAATACTGTCAAAACGATCCAGTATTCCACCGTGGCCCGGTAAGATCGATCCAGAATCTTTTACGTTAAAATGACGCTTTAAAGCAGATTCCACCAGGTCACCCATTTGTCCGAAGACAGATGCGATGATGGTGACGATGATGATCAGGAAGATCGAGTGGTTCAATGGAATGAAGTAATTGAAGATAAGTGCAATCCCAATCGCCCAGATGATGCCACCGACAAAACCTTCTATTGTTTTGTTCGGTGAAATTTCCGGCCATAATTTCCGTTTGCCAATTTTGCGGCCTGTGAAATAAGCACCTGAATCAGTGAACCAAACCACCAGTAAAGCAAAAATCAGAAAGCTGAGGCTGGCTTCACGCGTTTCGATAAAATAAAAGAAACCGATACCGACATATAAAGTACCTAAAACAGCGAAGGCTGCATCATCAAAAGTGAAGCTGTTTTTTACGATAACTGTATGTATCAACAGAAGAATGACGGCTAGAAATGCGAATTCGACTTTTTCATAGCCTGTCCATTCAAAAATCTGAACAGCCCATTGACTCGGCATCATGAAGGCATAAAGCGCCAATAAGGAAATAAGGCCGGGGATGCTCCACAAACTCCGGCCCTTCATTTTCAAGAGTTCCTGCAATGCTACGGTTCCCAGTAAATAAACCAACAGAATAAATGGAAGGCCTCCATAAATAACGAAGGGAATAAATAAAGCTGCAGCAATGACACCCGTTATAATCCGTTGTTTCATTTCACTTCGTCCCCTTTCAACCCTCCATACCGGCGATTTCGTTTCTGATAATTTTCAATCGCTTCCAGTAAGGAATCTTCATTAAAATCGGGCCATAAAGTTTCCGTGAACCAAAACTCTGTGTATGCCAATTGCCAAAGCATAAAATTGCTCAATCGAACCTCACCACTCGTACGAATCAGTAAATCCGGTTCCGGCAAGCCTTTTGTCATAAGCCCACCCGAAATAAGGTCTTCGTTAATATCACAAATGTCCAGAGTCCCCGCAGCAACTTGCGTGGCAATATCTTTGACCGCATCTACAATTTCTGCACGGCTCCCGTAATTCAAAGCGAAGTTCAGGACAAGGCCTGTATTGTCTTTAGTTGCTTCCTTCGCTTTCTTAATGGCTTTAAGTGTATGCATAGGCAAATTTTGATGGTATCCCATCATTTCCACGCGCACATTTTCTTCAATCAGTTCCGGCAGAAAGGTCGTTAAAAATTCTTCCGGCAAGCGCATCAAAAAATCCACTTCGATTTTTGGACGCTTCCAGTTTTCTGTGGAAAATGCATATAAAGTCAATACACTGACCCCAAGTTCATTGGCGAGCTTTGTCACCTTCCGGACGGTCTTCATTCCTTCATGGTGTCCAGCAACTCTTGGAAGCGAACGTTTTTTTGCCCAGCGGCCATTGCCGTCCATGATGATTGCAATATGAGCCGGTACTTCTTCGTTCGAAATCAAAACTGAGCGATCTACGTTTTCCAAGACCAAATCAGTATTTCGTTTTAATAGTTTATTAAACATAGTTAATCCTCCACCTATTACAAATCGGCATGTCTATTGCTTATCATATCAAAAAAAACAGCATTGTGCGCTTCTTTCAAGATACAGCATTTATTTTTGGCATGAAAAAGCGTCCTGCTTAACAGGACGCCAGACATGAAATGAAGTTCGATTTAAACTTCCATAATCTCTTTTTCTTTACCTTTAGCCATCTCGTCGATTTTCGCAATGTTGTCATCCGTCAACTTCTGAGTGTCATCAGTATAACCACGCAAGTCATCTTCCGTGATTTCGCTTTTCTTCTCCAGCTTCTTGAACTCATCATTAGCATCCCGACGGATGTTGCGGATGACCACTTTCGCCTCTTCCGCTTCTTTCTTCACTTGCTTCACAAGATCTTTGCGGCGCTCTTCCGTCAAGGCCGGAACTGCCAAGCGGATCACCGAACCGTCATTTGATGGGCTCAAGCCCAGGTCAGATTTAAGGATCGCTTTTTCGATATCACCAAGAACCGATTTATCGTACGGTTGAATCATGATCAAACGCGCTTCAGGAATGGAAATCCCTGCAACTTGGTTGACCGGCGTTGGAGAACCGTAATAATCGATCGTCAACTTATCCAAAATTGAAGGAGTTGCACGGCCAGCACGGATTGAAGATAAATCACGTGAAAAAGCTTGAATTGCATTGGTCATTTTAGATTTAGTGTCATTCATCACTGATTTCGGCATTATAATGTTCTCCTCACTACTGTCCCGATTTTTTCTCCGAGTACAGCTCGTTTTATATTTCCATTTTCCATAATTGAGAATACTACGAGTGGGATGTCATTGTCCATACAAAGTGTAGAAGCTGTCGAATCCATCACCTGCAAGCCTTGTTGAATCACTTCGAAATAAGAGAGTTCTTCGTATTTTACAGCAGTGGAATCCGTTTTCGGATCAGCTGAATAAACGCCATCAACATTGTTTTTCGCCATTAAAATGACATCGGCTTCAATTTCAGCCGCGCGCAATGCCGCTGTTGTATCAGTTGAGAAGTAAGGGTTCCCTGTACCTGCTGCAAAAATGACAACCCGCTTCTTTTCTAGATGACGGATAGCTCTTCTGCGGATATAAGGTTCAGCAACTTGGCGCATTTCTATGGACGAAAGAACGCGGGTTTCAACGTCTTGCTTTTCCAAAGAATCCTGCAAAGCCAATGAGTTCATAACTGTTGCCAGCATACCCATGTAGTCAGCTGTTGCACGGTCCATTCCCATTTCAGAACCGACTTTGCCTCTCCAGATATTGCCTCCGCCTACAACGACTGCAACTTCCACTCCAAGTTCCACCACTTCTTTTACTTGGCTTGCTACTGATTTGATGATTTCTGGGGACAATCCGAAACCTTGTCCTCCTGCCATTGCTTCACCACTTAGTTTTAATACAATGCGTTTATATTGCTGAACACTCATCGGTACCCTCCATTACATAATTATTGAAAAATAGGGAACACATACTCGTGTTCCCCAAGATGAATCATATGATAAACGTTCTTATTTTTTGTTAACTTGGCTCATTACTTCGTCAGCAAAGTTATCTTCACGTTTTTCGATGCCTTCTCCAACTTCGTAACGGATGAATTCTTTAACAGATCCACCTGTAGAAGCTGCAAAATCACGAACTTTTTGATCTGAATTCTTAACGAATGCCTGGTCAAGCAAGCAGATGTCTTCGAAATATTTACCAAGGCGGCCTTCAACCATTTTAGCAACAATTTTTTCCGGTTTGCCTTCATTCAAAGCTTGCTCAGTCAAAATTTTGCGCTCGTGCTCTACTTCGTCAGCAGAAACTTCGTCGCGTGATACATATTTAGGGTTCAATGCAGCGATGTGCATAGCGATGTCGCGGGCAGCATCTGAATCCGTAGAGTTTTCAAGTACAACAAGTACTGAAATACGTCCGCCCATGTGAAGGTAAGGACCAAAAGCGTCAGCATCTGTTTTTGTACGCACTTCAAAACGGCGCAATGTGATTTTTTCACCAATTTTAGCGATTGCGTTTGAAATGTGGTCTGCAACTGTCAAACCGTTAGACATTGTTGAAGCATTAGCTTCTTCAACTGTAGCCGGTTTAGTTGAGATCAAGTGCTCGCCCAATTCTTTTACCAAAGTCTGGAAACCTTCGTTTTTCGCAACAAAGTCTGTTTCTGCGTTTACTTCGAAGATGACTGCTTCGTTTTCTTTCACAAGAATTGAAGTTGTCCCTTCAGCAGCAATACGATCCGCTTTTTTAGAAGCGCTTGAAAGACCTTTTTCACGTAGGAAGTCTAGAGCCGCTTCCATATCTCCATCTGTTTCCACTAACGCTTTTTTGCAATCCATCATACCTGCGCCTGTTTTTGCACGCAATTCTTTTACCATTTGAGCTGTAACTGCCATGATTAAATTCCTCCTTTAAGATAGTGTAGCCATTTTCTCAAAAAAAGGTGATAAGAGGGGTTGGCCGCTTATCACCTGTGTAAATTGCGAATTACTCAGCAGATTCAGCTTGAGTTTCTTCTTCTTCTTCTTCCGGTTTTGACTCAAGCAAAGCGTCCGCCATTTTACCAGTCAACAATTTAACTGCGCGGATTGCATCGTCGTTTGCAGGAATAACATAATCGATTTCATCCGGATCACAGTTCGTATCAACGATACCAACGATTGGAATGTTCAATTTCATTGCTTCTGCAACTGCAATGCGTTCTTTACGAGGATCAACTACGAACATTACGTCCGGTAGTGAACTCATGTCACGGATACCGCCAAGGAATTTAACAAGGCGTTCGTGTTGTTTTTTCAACTGAACAACTTCTTTTTTCGGTAGAACTTCGAAAGTTCCATCTTCTTCCATGCGCTCGATTTGTTTCAAACGGTTCACACGTTTTTGGATTGTACCGAAGTTAGTAAGTGTTCCACCCAACCAACGTTGGTTGATGTAGTAGTTGCCAGAACGCTCTGCTTCTTCTTTGATCGCGTCTTGAGCTTGTTTTTTCGTACCAACAAAAAGTACTTTACCGCCTTCTTCGCCCACTTGTTTCATGAAGCTATAAGCTTCCTCCAATTTGCGGACTGTTTTCTGAAGATCGATGATGTAGATGCCGTTACGTTCCACGAAGATATATTTTTTCATTTTCGGGTTCCAGCGGCGAGTTTGGTGACCAAAATGTACACCAGCTTCTAACAATTGTTTCATTGAGATTACTGCCATGATTTGTTTCCTCCTGATAGGTTATTTTTTCCCTCCGCATTTTTCTTCTCTGAACCGTTACCCTGTTGGGCACCTACGACTCAAATCGAAATGCGTGTGTATTTAACACCATTTGAAATTATACCACGCTTCCCCTTTAGTCTGCAACATGTTTCTCTTTTTATATTTAAAGCAGCCATACAAAATTCCAGCGCCTCCAAAATGGGGGCTTTAAGTGGCGGAGCCTATGCTTCATACCAGCCAAAAAAGTTCAGTAAGTAATTTTGAGAAGTGTACGCTCATAAAAACTTCTGCTCCCATTTCTGCATCGCTGTGTCAGTCTCGAAACAATCAAAGAGATTTCATATTCAACTCCAAGAACAATCGCCCGGGATGATCCAAAAAAAATGTCCGCCGCAATGGACCTTCCCCATCTTCTAAGGATACAAAAAAGGAGCTGCCCCTAAAAGTCATTTACATGACCTTTTAGGACAGCCCCTTTCGAAGTTCAATTTAGTTCATTTTCAATTGTTCAAGTTCTGCCAGGAATTTCGTGTTCAATACTTTGATGTATGTCCCTTTCATTCCTAGAGAGCGTGATTCGATAACGCCTGCACTTTCAAGCTTGCGGAGTGCATTAACGATAACCGAACGCGTAATACCAACACGATCAGCAATTTTAGAAGCGACCAGCAAACCTTCGTTGCCGTCAAGTTCTTCGAAAATATGTTCGATAGCTTCAAGTTCACTGTATGAAAGTGAAGAAATCGCCATTTGCACAACAGCTTTGCTGCGTGCTTCTTCTTCGATGCGGTCGCCTTTTTCGCGAAGGATTTCCATCCCTACTACAGTAGCGCCGTACTCACCAAGAATCAAATCGTCGTCATGGAATTCTGCGTCTACACGTCCAAGAAGAAGTGTTCCAAGACGCTCGCCGCCGCCGTTGATCGGTACGATTGTTGTCAGTCCGTTTTTGAACAATTCACGTTCTTCCACAGGGAAGATCGTATGTTCACTGTTAACGTCCAAGTTCTCAGTCGTTTCCTTGATGTTCGAAAGTTTCTGGGTATACTCAAGTGGGAATTGACGCTCTTCAAGCATCCCTTTCATGCGTTCGTTCTCGATCTGCTGGTTGATTGCATAGCCCAACACTTTACCTTTGCGGCTTACTACGAAAGCGTTGCATTCAATTACTTCGCTTAAAGTCTCAGCCATGTCTTTAAAGTTTACTTTTTTGCCGCCTGCTGCTTCCAGCATAGAGTTAATTCGTCTTGTTTTTCCTAATAAATTCATTTAAATGAACCTCCTACATAATTCGTACCGTGTTTATTCAATATTCTAAAGGTTTTTACTCTTTAATGGAACTAATTCGCCTTGTTTTACAGAATAAATTGTGACAAGTCCTTATTCTTTGCCACATTTTCAAGTTTCTCATTCACATATTGGGGGGTTATGTCAATTTGTGCCGGAGAAATCTCGGAAGCTTCAAAAGACAAATCTTCCAACAAACGCTCCAGTATTGTATGCAATCTGCGCGCGCCGATATTATCTGTGTCTTGATTCACTTCATATGCAATTTCTGCAAGTCTGATTATTGAGGCATCATTGAAGTATACCACAACTCCCTCTGTTTCGAGAAGGGCTTTGTATTGATTTATTAAAGAATGTTTTGGTTCTGTCAAAATTTTGACAAAATCTCCGACTTCCAGCTTTTGCAACTCCACACGAATCGGGAAGCGACCCTGGAGTTCAGGAATCAAATCGGAGGGTTTCGACATATGAAACGCCCCTGCAGCCACAAACAGCATGTAATCTGTTTGGACTGCCCCGTATTTTGTAGAGACTGTTGAACCCTCAACAATCGGCAAGATATCGCGTTGCACACCTTCACGGGAAACATCAGCCGATGAAGAACTGTTCTTGCTGGCGATTTTGTCCATTTCATCGATGAAGATGATGCCATGCTGTTCAGCGCGCTCAATCGCTTCCGATGCCACTTCTTCATCGTCCACTAACTTAGCCGCTTCTTCAGTCGTCAAAATCCGTCGAGCTTCTTTTACCTGCAAACGCCGCTTTTTCTTTTTTTTCGGCATTAGCGATGAAAAAGCATCCTGCATGTTTGCGCCCATCTGTTCCATGCCCGACCCTTGCAGGGCATCAAACATGGAAAGTGAATTCTCCACCACTTCAACCGTTACCCATTCATCTTCCAACTTGCCCGCTTTTAAATCAGCGGCGATTTCTCTTCTTTTGACGCGGACTTCCACTTCTGCAGTCGGTTCTTCCTCTTCCTGCTCGAGCTTCTGGCCGAACAGCATTTCCAGCGGATTCTGGTTGGTCTGTTTTTTGCGCATCGATGGAGCCAGCAATTTTACGATCCGCTCGTTGGCTGCCGCCTCTGCCTGAAACTGGACTGCTTCGAACTTTTCTTCTTTAACGATTCGCACAGCTGCTTCGACTAGATCGCGCACCATGGACTCAACATCCCGGCCCACATAACCGACTTCCGTAAACTTTGTCGCTTCCACTTTGATGAAAGGTGCACCTGTCAATTTAGCGATTCGACGGGCGATTTCCGTTTTCCCGACACCGGTTGGACCGATCATCAGAATATTTTTAGGGATCACTTCGCCTCGCATTTCTTCATCCAACCGGCTTCTCCGGTAACGGTTACGTAATGCGATAGCAATTGAGCGCTTCGCATCTTTTTGGCCGACGATATACCGGTCCAGGTGGTCAGTAATTTGTCTTGGCGTTAAATCAGTTTGATTTTTCATTAGGACAATTCCTCCACTATGATTTGATGATTTGTATAGACACAAATGTCCGCTGCTGTTTCCAAAGCAGATTGTGCAATTTGTGCTGCCGTCAAATTATCTCCTGCATATTTTTTCAAGGCCCGCCCTGCCGCCAGCGCGTAGTTACCGCCTGAACCGATAGCAAGAATGCCATCATCCGGCTCAATCACTTCTCCAGTACCCGATACCAGCAGCAACTCATCTTTGTTCATGATGATGAGCATGGCTTCCAATTGGCGCAGCATCTTGTCTCCACGCCATTGTTTTGCCAATTCAACTGCAGCTCGTTGAAGATTGCCATTATACTCGGTCAGCTTTCCTTCGAACATCTCAAACAAGGTAAATGCATCTGCTACTGATCCTGCAAATCCGGTCAAGACCTGTCCGTTATATAATTTCCGTACTTTTCTCGCTGTATGCTTCATGACGACAGCATTGCCGAACGTTACTTGGCCATCACCTGACATGGCGCATTTTCCGTTATGTTGAACCGCAAATATCGTGGTTGCATGAAATTCTTGCATAATGAAATTCCCCTTTCTAAGCTCTCGGGTGTGAATTTAAATAGGTGTTCCGTAAATGTTCTTTGGTGACATGCGTATAAACCTGAGTAGAACTTAAATGGGAATGCCCAAGCAGTTCCTGCACAGTCCGGATATCTGCTCCGTTATTGATCAGGTGCGTTGCAAATGTATGGCGGATCATATGCGGATAGATGGAAGAATTGACAGAGGCTTTCTTCATGCATTCGCTCAAGATATGGCGAACCCCTCGATCAGTTACAGCCTCCCCACGGTTGTTCACAAACAAGTAGTCGTGCTTTTGGTTCTTCATCAGTTTAGGACGCGTATCCTCCATGTAATGTTCCAGAGCGTCCTGCGCAAACTGGCCATAAGGGATGTAACGCTCTTTTCTGCCTTTCCCCATGACTTTGACAATCTGCATGGTCTGATCCAGATCTCCCAGACGAATAGAGACGCATTCACTGACACGCATACCCGTCGCATACAATAGTTCCAGTAGCGCTGTATTTCTGATCGACAATTTGTCTTCACCCTGAACGGACTTAAAAAGCTGAGCCAACTCTTCTTCATAGAAAAATTGAGGCAGCCTCTCTTCTTTTTTGGGATGGTATAAAGACCTGAATGCAGCCTCATTCAACTCAAATTCGCGATTGCCGTATCGGAAAAACGAGCGGATTGCCGAGATTTTTCTGGACACTGTGGTTCTCGATAATTTAGCATCATATAGCTTTGTGACGTAATTTCGTGCATGTATATACTCGACTTCTCTAATATCAGGTACACCTTCAGCATTCAAAAACAGAAAAAAATCCAGCAGATCGTGTTCATAATGGTGGACGGTGTGTTCGGAATAATTTTTCTCCAATTGGATGTAGGTCATAAAAGATTCAAGCATCTTCTCTTTTTCCATATATGCTCCACCTTTCACCAAATACAAAAGCCTCTAAATTATACCAACATTTAGAGGCTTTTATCAATTAAACTGTCACTGTATTCATATAGTTTTGAATAGATGTCAATGCGCGATCTGCGTGTCTTTCTGCACGCTCCTGTTTCGAACGGATGCGCTCACCAAGATCCGGGAACAAGCCGAAGTTGACATTCATCGGCTGGAAATTTTTGCTGTCAGCCTCCGTAATGTACCGTGCCATGCTGCCTAAAGCTGTTTCAGCAGGGAATACCAGCAGTTCTTCACCCAATGCCAATTTCGCTGCATTGATGCCCGCTAACAGTCCGCTGCCCGCAGATTCGACATAACCTTCGACACCTGTCATCTGGCCGGCAAAGAAAATATTCTCATCAGCCTTCAACTGGTAGGTCGGCTTCAGCACACGCGGTGAGTTGATGAACGTGTTGCGGTGCATCACACCATACCGTACGATTTCCACGTTTTCCAAGCCCGGGATCAATTTAAGGACTTCTTTTTGAGGTCCCCATTTTAAGTGCGTCTGGAACCCGACAATATTATAAAGGGTTCCCGCAGCATCATCCTGGCGAAGCTGAACGACAGCGTAAGGAATTTTGCCTGTTTTCGGATCTTCCAGTCCTACTGGCTTCATCGGTCCGAAAGTCAGTGTTTTCTCTCCTCTGGCAGCCATGACTTCAACCGGCATGCAGCCTTCGAAATAGATTTCTTTTTCGAATTCCTTCAGAGGCACAACTTCTGCTTCGACAAGTGCCGTATGGAAACGTTTAAACTCGTCTTCTGTCATCGGACAGTTAAGGTAAGCAGCTTCCCCTTTGTCGTAACGGGATTTTAAATAGACTTTGTCCATATCGATGCTGTCTTTTTCAACAATCGGTGCTGCCGCGTCATAAAAATACAGATATTCTTCACCTGTCAATTGGCGGACTTTCTCAGCAAGAGCCGGCGATGTCAACGGACCGGTTGCTATAATCGTAATGCCTTCCGGAATCTCAGTCACTTCCTCATTGATCACTTCCACCAATGGATGGTTTCTTACTTTCTCGGTCACTGCCCCTGCGAATTCGTGGCGGTCCACTGCAAGTGCACCACCAGCCGGCACAGATGCACGGTCAGCAGAATCGATGATGACCGAATCCAATTTGCGCATTTCCTCTTTGATGACCCCAACTGCATTGGTCAAGGAATTGGCTCGAAGCGAGTTGCTGCAGACCAGCTCTGCAAATTTATCAGTATGGTGAGCAGCTGTCTGTTTTACAGGACGCATTTCGTATAAACGGACCTTTACTCCTCGTTTTGCGATTTGCCATGCTGCTTCACTGCCTGCTAGTCCTGCTCCAATTACGTTTACATACTTTGTCATTTCCAAACACCTCTATATGATTATTGAACTTCTTCTTTGTAGTCACAGCTTGTGCAATTGATTTGCACGCCTTTTTTCACTTTTTTCTCTACCAGTAACTCATTACATTTCGGACAAGGACGTTCAATCGGTTTGTCCCATGAAACGAATTCACATTCCGGATAACGTTCGCAGCCGTAGAATATACGTCGCTTCTTGCTTTTTCTTTCAACAATCTCGCCTTCTTTACATGTCGGGCATTTCACGCCGATATGCTTGACGATGGCTTTTGTATTGCGGCATTCAGGGAAATTGCTGCAGGCCATGAATTTGCCGTAGCGTCCCAGTTTGTAGACCATCGGTGAACCGCATAATTCACAATCTTCACCAACAGGCTCATCCTTGATCTGAACTTTCTCCATTTCCTCTTCCGCCACTTCGACGTTTTTCTCAAACTCGAGGTAAAATGCATCAATAATGGAACGCCAATCGATTTCGCCTTCTTCGACGGTATCCAGGTCATGCTCCATCTTGGCGGTAAACTCGATGTTGAGGATATCCGGGAAAAATTCAAGCACCAGCTGATGGACAATTTCACCCAATTCGGTTGGAATGAAACGTTTTGCATCTAATGTGACATACCCACGCTTCTGAATGGTGTCCAGTGTCGGGGCATAGGTTGACGGACGTCCTATTCCAAGCTCTTCAAGTGTCCGTACCAAACGGGCCTCTGTAAAACGCGGAGGCGGCTGTGTAAAATGCTGATTTGGCGTGACTTCAATCGCTTTCACGATATCGCCTTCAGCCATCTCCGGCAGAATATTATCTTTTTCTTCTTTTTGATCGTCAGTACCTTCAATGTATAGTTTCATGAAACCAGGAAACTTGACCTGCGAACCGTTTGCTCGGAATACCGCTTCGCCGTTTTGCAATTCCGCCATGACGGTATCGAGAACTGCCGGTGACATCTGGCTCGCTACAAATCGGTCCCAAATCAATTTATACAGGCGGTAAAGATCCCGCGAAAGAATACTCTTCATCGATTCAGGTGTCCGCATCACACTAGTCGGCCGCACGGCTTCGTGGGCATCCTGCGATTTTGCTGACTGTTTCGCAGCAACTTTCTGTGTAACGTATTGTTCTCCATAATTTTCGACGATAAAGTCAATTGTATCTTTTTTCGCTGTATCGGAGATTCTTGTGGAATCTGTTCTCATGTAGGTGATTAACCCGGTGATGCCTTCTTTCCCTACGGATATGCCTTCATACAATTGCTGCGCGAGCATCATTGTCTTTTTGGCACGGAAATTTAGTTTGCGGGCTGCTTCCTGCTGCAGTGAAGAAGTTGTAAAAGAAGGGGATGGATTTCTTTTTCTCTCTTTTTTCACTACCCGATTTACGGTGAAGTCTTTGCCTTTCATCGAAGCCATGACAGCTTTGACGTCCGCTTCGTTGTTCAATTTCATTTTTTCTTTTGTGTTGCCATAGAATTGCGCTTCGAATTTCTTCTTAGCCTTTTCGAATTCTCCGGTAATGGACCAGTACTCTTCCGGTTCAAAATTTTTGATTTCGTTTTCCCGATCAATGACCAATCGAAGTGCTACAGATTGTACACGCCCAGCTGAAAGGCCTTTTTTCACTTTTTTCCAAAGCAAAGGGCTGATGCTGTAGCCGACGAGACGATCCAGAATACGGCGCGCTTGCTGTGCATCGACTAAATCCATGTCGATCTTACGCGGATGCTTGAACGATTCTTTTATGGCATCCTTGGTGATTTCGTTGAATACTACACGGCAATCTGAGGATTGATCGATGCCGAGAGCCGTAGCCAAATGCCATGCAATCGCTTCCCCTTCTCTGTCAGGGTCAGCTGCGAGAAAGACTTTTTTCGCTTTTTTCGCTTCTTTTTTAAGATCTTGTAATATCGGGCCTTTGCCTCTTATTGTAATATAACGAGGTTCATAATTGTTTTCTACGTCTACACCCATTTGACTCCGGGGAAGATCGCGTAAATGTCCAAGTGAAGCACGGACTTTATATTTCTTACCCAAATACCGTTCGATTGTCTTAGCCTTTGCAGGCGACTCAACAATCACTAAAAAATCCGCCATAACTATTTCCTCCTCATAGAGGTTTCTCAAAACTGCTTAAAAGAATTACCTGTTGCAAAATGTATAACAGATTTTAGCTTAATGCAAGGCTTTTCATTTTTTTCATTGTTTTTCAGCTGTCATATGTTGGTATTCTTCTAGCACTTGCCAGCCGTTCCAGACCGGTTTTGCGCCTTCTGAAATCAATTTATGCGGTCCTTCGGATAAAAGCGATGAAATATCCCCTGGAACTGCAAAAATATCTTTTCCATGATCCAGCGCATGTTCAATTGTGCTCAAGGTGCCACTTTTTACGAGAGCTTCCGTAACCACAATTCCTCTCGATAATCCGCTGATGATGCGGTTCCTCATTGGAAAATTCCATTTTAGGGGCTTCATATAGGGCGGATACTCAGTTAAAACCAGATGATTTTCTTCTATTATATTGTTTAGTTCTGCGTTTTCTTTTGGGTACGGATGAAGAAAACCACTGCCCGTGACGGCGATTGTACGCCCGCCTAAATCAATCGTTTTTTGATGTGCCATGGCGTCTGCTCCAATCGCCAGTCCACTGACGATGATAAAGCCGTTTTCAAGAAGCGGCGGAATGATTTTCTGTATGGCTTTTTCTGAATAAGCAGAGGCTTTACGCGAACCGATAACGGCTATTTTTTGGGGTTCCGCCAACAAAGCGGCGTCACCTTTGGCGTACAGGACAGCGGGTGGGTCGATCAATTCCAGCAGGCTTCCAGGGTATAGGGGATGCTGATAAGATATGGGGAGTATCTTATGCTTGGCGTAGGTTTCACTTAAGGGGAATGTTAAAGTTTGCCGGTAAGAAGCTTTCAGTTTTTCTGCCTGATCCCGTTTTATATTCAAGAGCACCATCAGTTCATACGGAGATTTCCGCTCCAGCTTAGATAAATCTGGATCATCTGCCAACAGCGGCAATAATTTCTGCAAACTTTTCGGGTACACATAATGCAATGCCAATAAACGCTCCGTAAATTCTTTGTTCATTTCCTTCCTCCTCTTCTGTTTGGGCTAAATTAAAGCGCATCAGACTGCCATGCGCCTAAACTCCAGTTTAATCGGTTTTCCGTCCGCCGTAAACCCGGAGAATCCCAGAATATTCGGCTTCATTTTTTCATCCAAAAAACGTAGAGTTTCTTCTATATAAAAAAGGTTGATGCTGTCCACAAAATACAAACTCCAGATTTTATTCATGGGTTTATTCGTTTACAAGCAACTTTTAAAATTTTCCGAAATATACTTCCGCTACTTCGTAGAATTCTTGGATTCCTGCTGCGGATCGCGTTTAAAAAGGCTGTTTTAGCCTTGCCGTCCCTATCCGAACTAGCCAATTGAATCATCGTACGAAAGCGCTTGATAAATCGGCTCTAATTGCGTTTCCATTTGATGAATAATAAATTGCAGTCGATCTTTTTCACCAAATGAAACCACTTCGAACTCGTTACGTATGATTAGTAATTGATATTTACGGCAAAACAGAAAAACTGAAAAATTTTACATCGATATTTTTCTTATGCGTGTACTCTATAAGTTATTGTTCATTCAGCAGGTGGGTGTTCAGTGGCTGTCAGTGAAGAAAAAAAAGCTCGAAACGCTGTCTTTCCAGCATTTCGAGCTTTTTTTATTAATGGGTTTTACACTTGTCGTATAAACCTTTTTCTCTGATGACTTTAATCAAAGTTTCTCCGATAACAGACGGAGTATCTGCAACTTCGATGCCTGCTTCATTCATTGCTTTGATCTTATCAGCAGCTGTACCTTTACCACCGGAAATGATTGCACCGGCATGGCCCATACGTTTTCCTTCTGGCGCCGTTTGGCCACCGATAAATCCTACTACAGGTTTCGTCATGTTCGCTTTAACCCACTCAGCAGCTTCTTCTTCAGCTGTTCCGCCGATTTCACCGATCATTACGACTGCGTAAGTATCTTCGTCTTCATTGAATTCCTTCAATACGTCGATAAAGTTAGTGCCGTTTACTGGATCTCCGCCGATGCCGACAGCTGTCGACTGGCCGATTCCTTCTTCAGACAATTGGTGAGTCGCTTCATACGTCAATGTACCTGAACGTGAAACAACGCCGACATGCCCTTTTTTGTGGATATATCCAGGCATAATGCCGATTTTACATTCGTCCGGAGTGATTACGCCCGGGCAGTTCGGTCCAACTAGACGTGTTTTCTTGCCTTCCATGTAACGCTTCACTTTCACCATATCGAGTACTGGGATGTGCTCAGTGATGCAGATAGCCATGTCAAGATCAGCTTCAACAGCTTCAAGAATTGCGTCAGCTGCGAAAGGTGCCGGTACGTAAATTACAGATACATTAGCTCCTGTAGCTTTTACTGCATCTTCTACAGTGTTGAAGACAGGTACGCCTTCAGCTTCAGTTCCGCCTTTACCTGGTGTTACACCCGCAACGATTTTCGTTCCGTATTCAAGCATTTGCTTTGTGTGGAAAAGGGCAGTTGACCCTGTAATTCCCTGTACAAGCACTTTTGTGTCTTTGTTAATGTATACACTCATTTTTGTCCCTGCCCTTCTTTAGCCTACGAGTTCTACGATCTGTTTAGCGCCGTCTGCCATTGTACCGGCAGCCACAATATTAAGACCTGATTCATTAAGCAGTTTTTTACCGATTTCTACATTGGTTCCTTCAAGACGGACTACAAGCGGTACATCAAGGCTTACTTCTTTCGCAGCCTGGATTACGCCTTCCGCAATGATGTCACATTTCATGATACCGCCGAAAATGTTAACGAAGATTCCTTTTACATTCTTATCAGAAAGAATGATTTTGAAAGCTTCCGTTACTTTTTCAGCGGTCGCACCGCCCCCAACGTCAAGGAAGTTAGCGGGTGTTCCGCCGTAGTAGTTGATCGTATCCATCGTTGCCATAGCAAGTCCGGCGCCGTTAACCATACAGCCGATGTTCCCGTCCAAAGAAATATAGCTCAAGTCATACTTGGAAGCTTCAATTTCTTTTGAATCCTCTTCGTCGAAGTCACGAAGTTCCACAATGTCTTTGTGGCGGTAAAGAGCGTTTTCATCGAAATCGAATTTCGCGTCAAGCGCTAGGATATTGCCGTCGCCTGTTTCAACCAATGGGTTGATTTCAACGATTGAAGCATCTTTTTCGATGAATACAGTGTATAGGCCAAGCATGAATTTCGCCGCTTTGTTGACAAGTTTTGGCGGAATGTTCATGTTGAAAGCCATACGGCGTGCCTGGAAACCAGTCAAACCGATTACTGGATCGATAATCTCCTTGAAGATTTTTTCAGGAGTTTTCTCAGAAACTTCCTCGATATCGACTCCACCTTCTTCAGAGCCCATAAGAGTGACACGTGAAGTTTGGCGGTCGAGTACCAATCCGACATAGTATTCCTTTTTAATGTCAGATCCTTCTTCGATCAACAAGCGCTTGATCTCTTTGCCTTCTGGACCTGTCTGGTGAGTCACAAGAACTTTGCCTAACAGTTCTTTAGCGTATGTACGGACTTCATCCAGGTTTTTAGCGATTTTTACACCGCCGGCTTTGCCTCGTCCACCTGCGTGGATTTGTGCTTTCACCACGACAACGTCCGTGCTCAGTTCTTTAGCTGCCTTTACTGCTTCTTCCGGAGAAAAAGCAACGGTGCCGTAAGAAACTGCTACGCCGTATTGTCTGAGGAGTTCTTTTCCTTGATATTCATGGATATTCATCTGTCATCCTCCAATCAAACATCTCTATCGTAATTTTATTACCTTTACCATTGTATTAAAGTTGTCACAAAATGTCCACCGAAGTTAGCTGAGCCGATTAAATTCCTTTGCTTAGAACAGAGAACTTTTCGTTAAGAGAGATTTGACAGGTTCGAACGTCTTCCGATGGATTCTACACGGACCATGCTTTTCCAGTGCGGAAACATGCTCTTTTGTTCCATATCCAGCGTGTTTCTCGAAGCCGTATTGCGGATACTGGGCAGCATACTCTTCCATGAGGGCATCCCTTCCTGTTTTCGCTAAAATTGAAGCTGCCGCAATGCTCAAGCTCTTGGCATCGCCTTTGATGATCGATTCACACGGCATCGGCAGATTCAGCATCATGGCGTCAGCCAGTACGATATCAGGTGCAGGGGATAGCGCTAAAGCAGCTGCGGCCATGGACCCTTTTGTGGCCTGATAGATATTCACACGGTCAATTTCTTCCGGCGGCTGTATATGGACCGAATAACTGATAGCGATCTTTTTGATGATTTCCGCAAACTGGTCGCGTTTGGCTTTGCTCAACTGCTTGGAATCGTTCAACCCGATAAGGCTCGAGCAATCCTCCGGCAGGATGACAGCCGCCGTTACGACCGGACCAGCCAATGGTCCTCTTCCCGCCTCGTCGATGCCAGCCACAAGATCGGTTTCCGCTGTCTTGAATGCTGCATCAAACAGCAGCTTTGAGATGTGATTTTCCATCAGCTTTTCCCGCAGCACTTGTTTCCGCTGCCAGGAAGCCAATAGAGCCTGGACGCTTTTACGTGAATCGCTTTTCAGCTCTTCCATCCACGGCTGCCATTCCACCAGCCCATTCAGCTTATCTTTTATTTCATTCGTTGTTTGCATCTCTTCAACTTCTTCCTTCGATGATTTGACTAAACTCTATAGCTTATTTTCTGTATTGGTTTCGTTTCAGTTCCTACAGCCCAAAAAAGCTGCTCCTCAAAAATCGAGGAGCAGCTTTTTATCGAATGGAGCGAATCCTCACTCTTCTTCTATCATTTCATCTCTGTAATCGAATGTCACTTTGCCCAAATGCTGATTCCGGATATCCCGGACAATCACTTCGGCGGTTGTTTCATAATCGACGTCGCCATGCTGATCATAACAGCCTCGTTTTTTACCGATATGGTCAAAAGTGACGACGATTTCTTCATCGACATGATCGATTCCGTATCTTTCCATCATGCGGTCCGGATAACGTTCTTCCAGGAACTTCAACGAATAGATGGCCAACTCCTGCATCTGGATGACCGAGTCTTTGATTGCTCCCGTAACGGCTAATTTCAAGCCCGTTTCCGGGTCTTCAAACTTCGGCCATAAAATACCCGGCGTATCCAATAATTCAATTTCCTTGCCGACTTTGATCCATTGCTGCGCTTTCGTGACACCCGGCATATTCCCGGTCTTAGCCAGGCTCTTTTTCGATAAGCGGTTGATGAGCGTCGATTTCCCGACGTTCGGAATTCCGACAATCATAGCGCGGATGGCACGAGGCTTGATGCCTTTGGCGATCATGCGATCCCATTTCTCTGTCAGTATTTCTTTTGATGCTTTTGTTACCAGTTGCAGCCCTCTGCCTTCAAGGGAATTGATCGCTACTGCACGGGTACCTTGATCTTCAAAATATCGAATCCATTTTTTCGTTTCAACTTCATCGGCCATGTCCATTTTGTTTAAAATAATGAGACGCGGTTTTTGCTGAATCACTTGATCGATCATCGGATTTCGTGAAGATAAAGGTAACCTGGCGTCAACAAGTTCAAAAATAATATCCACCAATTTCAGCTTTTCAGTAACTTGTCTCCGTGCTTTCGCCATGTGTCCAGGAAACCATTGTATCGTCATAAAACCACTCCTTATTTTACAATTCCCGCTTCAGGCAACGGCCAGAAAACGAAACTTGTGTCACCGATCACATCATCAGTCGGGACCAATCCGATATGGCGGCTGTCTTTGCTTGCACGTCGATTATCGCCCATGACAAAAACAGAACCTTCCGGTATGATGCTTTCTCCTCCGGTCACATCCTCCAAAACAAAGTCCTCTGTCAGAGTACCGGTGATTCCTTGCTTATAGATATCCAGATAAGGTTCTTCCACTGCTTCTCCATTTATATATAACTGATCGTCTTCATAGGCTACATGATCTCCCGGCAAGCCGATGATCCGCTTGATATAATCTTTTTGCTCCGGCGCATGAAAAACGATGATGTCGAAACGGTCAGGTTCACCGACTGAATAACCGATCTTGTTGACGATCATGCGGTCCCCATGTTCCAAAGTCGGCATCATCGACTCTCCATCTACGACTATCGGCGTGAATAAAAAGAAACGGATAATTGCTGCTAAACCGAAGGCGATCAATAGAGCTTTGGACCATTCCCACATTTCATTCTTCTTCTTCACTTCAGTCTCCATGCGTGTTCCTCCCTATACTTACTGCTTTAATTGTACAAGGAAACAAACTTTTTAGCAAAAAGAAAGAGGGCGCAAGCGCCCTCTCTCATTAATGCGATCTTATCGAATTTCTTTGATACGAGCTGCTTTACCGCGTAGGTCACGCAAGTAATACAATTTCGCACGGCGTACTTTACCACGACGGGTAACTTCAAGCTGTGCAATTTTTGGTGTGTGTACAGGGAATGTACGCTCAACACCAACACCGTAAGAGATTTTGCGGACAGTGAATGATTCACTGATCCCGCCTCCGCGACGGCTGATGACTACTCCTTCGTATACCTGAATACGTTCGCGTGTACCCTCGACAACTTTAACGTGGACGCGGACAGTATCTCCAGGACGGAACGTTGGAAGATCCGTACGAAGCTGTTCTTTAGTGATTTCTGTAATAATGTTTTGCATTATTTTTCTCTCCTTCTACAGATGCTCTTACACCCAAATGAACTGTTGCAGCGGAACATCGTGATCCTGTACTTCACATAAAAGTACAGTGTCCATAATACCACTAAACAATGGCATGCGCAAGAGCAGTCTGCGATCTATTTTTGATTTCTCAATTCCGCAATGATTTTCTTTTGCTTGTCGCTCAGCTCGATTTTGTCGAGCAGGTCTGGGCGACGCTCAAGCGTCCGTTTCAAGGTTTGTTCCTCGCGCCATTGATCAACTTTGCCGTGGTTACCGGATGTCAGCACATCCGGAACCTTCCAGCCCCTGAATTCAGCCGGACGCGTGTATTGAGGATGTTCCAGCATGCCTGTAGAGAATGAGTCACGAACAGGTGAGTCAGCGTTTCCCAGCACCCCTGGAAGCAGTCTGACGACACTGTCGATGACAGTCATGGCTGCAAGCTCGCCACCGGTCAGCACAAAATCTCCAATGGAAATTTCGTCCGTGACTAAATGTTCCCGGATTCGTTCATCGTAGCCTTCATAATGGCCACAGATAAACACCAATTCCTGTTCAGCTGACAGCTCTTCCGCTTTTTGCTGAGTAAAGCGCTCGCCTTGCGGGCACATCAGAATGACGCGCGGCTTGCTTTTTTGCACCAAGCTTTCAACTGCATTAAAAATAGGTTCAGGCTTCAGTACCATACCGGCGCCGCCGCCAAAAGGGTAATCATCCACCTGGCGTTTATTATCGGCAAACTCCCGAATATCCACGACAGTCAGGCTGACCGCACCTTTTTCTTGCGCCTTTTTCATGATCGAATGCTGGAAGACCCCTTCAAACATGGGAGGAAACAGCGATAGGACATTTATATTCATCAAGACAACAAACCTTCCATGACTTCGATGATCACTTTCTTTTCATCTATATCAATTTCTTTGACGATGTCTTCGATATACGGAATATAATGCTTCTTCCCTGTTTTCGGTGTGACTTCCCAGACATCATTGGCGCCCGTTTCCAAAATTTCACTGATGGTTCCGAGTTCCTGTCCTTCTGTTGTGAAAACTGTACATCCTAAAATTTCGTGATGGTAGAATGCATTGTCTTCGAGTTCGGTTAAATCATGTTCAGCAATCTTCAGATAGGACTCTTTGAACGGCTCTACGTCATTGATATTCGGATAGCCTTCGAAAGTCACCAATTCGAAGTTCTTATGCTGGCGATGGCTCGCGATCTTCACCATGATCGGTTTTTTTGCATCCGGTGTAAAAAGTCCAAGTTTTGAACCAACCGCAAAACGTTCTTCCGGGAAATCGGTACGGGACAAAACACGCACTTCGCCACGTATTCCGTGGGTATTGACAATTTTTCCTACATTAAACCATTGCACAAGCAAACATCCTTCCAGTGCTATTTTCCTGAAAAAAAAAGAAGGAACCTGGGCTCCTTCTTCTTCCTTAATCCACAATATCGAGGTAAGTTTTCTTCTTATGATAACCACCTGCTGCTGAGTACACAATTGAACGGACAGCTTTCGCCACACGCCCCTGCTTTCCGATCACTTTCCCTGTATCCTCAGGATGCACAGAAAGCTTGTAGACAATACGGCTTGCGTTTTCGTCGGTTTCGACACGAACTTCTTCCGGATAATCAACTAACGGTTTCACAATGGTCTCAATCAGCTGCTTCATAAGAAAATCTCCCTTACTTGCTTAATTTTTCGTTATGGAATTTCTCCATAATGCCTTTTTGAGAAAACAAGTTGCGTACAGTGTCAGATGGTTTTGCGCCATCATGAAGCCATTTCAACACTAATTCTTCGTCGATCTTAACTTCAGCTGGAACTGTCAGCGGGTTGTAAGTACCTACTGTCTGGATTTGACGGCCGTCACGTGGAGCACGTGAGTCAGCTACTACAATACGGTAAAAAGGAGATTTCTTAGCTCCCATACGTTTCAAGCGAATTTTTACTGCCATTTCTTAAAGCACCTCCGAATAGTTTCACACAAGATATTATATTAGCAAGCTTTAAATAGTTTGTAAAGTATTTTTTCTTAACACCTTAAAATTTTACTTGAAAAGTGAGTCCAGGCCTGACATCCCCATTTTCTTTTTGCCTTTTTTCGTGTTCATGCCAGACATTTGTTTCATCATTTTCTTCATATCCTCAAACTGTTTCAAGAGTCGGTTGACATCTTGAATCGATGTTCCTGAACCTTTAGCAATCCTTTTTTTGCGGTTTGCATTGATGATTTCGGGTGTAGTTTTCTCTTTTTTCGTCATCGAATAGATAATGGCTTCCACACGATCCATCTGGCCTTCATCCACTTTAGCGTTTTCAAGCCCCTTGATTTTATTGGCGCCTGGAAGCATTTTCAAAATTTCATCCAATGGCCCCATTTGTTTGACTTGCGACATCTGTTCAAGGAAATCATCAAAAGTAAAAGTCGAAGTTCTGAACTTCTCTTCCAATTCTTTCGCTTTTTCTTCATCGACGCTCGACTGCGCTTTTTCAATCAGCGACAGCATATCGCCCATGCCGAGGATGCGTGAAGCCATGCGTTCCGGATGGAAAGCTTCAAGTGCGTCCATTTTTTCGCCCATCCCGACAAATTTAATCGGTTTTTGGGTGACAGAGCGGATTGACAGCGCCGCACCACCTCGGGTATCGCCATCCAGTTTCGTCAGGACGACACCGGAAATGCCGATGGCTTCATCGAAGCTCTGCGCCACGTTGACAGCATCCTGTCCGGTCATGGAATCAACTACCAGGAAAATCTCATCCGGCTCTTTAAGGGCACGGATATCCTTCAATTCCTGCATCAATGCCTCATCAACATGCAGACGGCCTGCTGTATCGATGATGACCGTATCCAAATGCTCTGTTTTTGCGTGTTCAATCGCCTGGCGGGCAATTTCCACAGGAGACAGTTCTGTCCCTTTGGAGAAAACCGGCAAAGACAATTGTTTGCCGATTGTCTCAAGCTGCTGGATTGCTGCCGGACGATAGACATCGGCCGCCACCAACAACGGCTTACGATTGTGTTTTCTGCGCAGCAGGTTGGCGAGTTTCCCTGTAGTGGTCGTTTTACCGGCACCCTGCAGACCGACCATCATGATGACAGTCGGCTGCTTTGTGGAAAACTCGATTTTCCGTTCTTCGCCGCCCATCAATTCGGTCAGTTCATCTTTAACGATTTTAACGACTTGCTGGCCTGGTGTCAGGCTATCCATGACGTCCTGGCCAATTGCCCGTTCACTGACTTTCTTGACGAATTCCTTGACGACTTTCAAGTTGACATCCGCTTCGATTAAGGCAAAACGAACTTCACGCATCATTTCCTTAACGTCTGCTTCGTTGACTTTTCCTTTGCCTTTGATCTTTGTCATGGTGCCTTGCAGGCGTTCGGATAATCCTTCAAATGCCATTCTTTCCGCCTCCTAGTCCCATTCCTTCAGTTCGCCCAGAAATTGCTGGACGCGTTCTTCTGTGAATGGCTGTTTTTCAAATGACGAAACCAATTGCTGCCGTTTTTGAAATTTCTCAAACAGCTGCAATTTGCGTTCATATTCTTCCAGCATCGCTTCCGTCCGTCGAATATTGTCATAGACGGCCTGACGGGTGATGTTGTATTCTTCAGCAATTTCGCCCAGTGAATGGTCATCTAAATAATACAGCATCATATAGCTCCGCTGTTTAGGTGTCAGTAGCTCCTGATAGAAATCAAACAAATAATTCATGCGTGTTGTTTTTTCAAGTCCCATCATTGATGCTCACCCCATCCATACTACTGTTTAGAATACTGAAAATCCCAAGAGCCGTCAAGTAATTTTACTTGTCTGCTTCAGCATCTTCCAATTGCTGCTCTTTGTCCAATCCTTCAGCAAATAAACCGTAGACATATTTTTGTGCATCGAATGGCTGCAAATCATCCAGCTTTTCGCCAAGCCCGACATATTTAACGGGAATCTTCAATTTATTGCGGATGGCCAGAACGATGCCGCCTTTTGCCGTACCGTCCAGTTTAGTCAAGACGATGCCTGTCACGTCTGTCACTTCTTTAAATGTCTGTGCCTGAATCATGGCATTTTGGCCGGTCGTGGCATCGAGGGCCAGCAGCACTTCGTGAGGCGCCCCTGGTATTTCACGCGAAATGACACGATGCACTTTCTGCAGTTCATTCATCAGATTGACTTTGTTCTGCAGACGCCCTGCCGTATCGCAGATCAACACATCCACTCCACGGGACTTGGCTGAACGGACAGCGTCATACATAACCGCCGCAGGGTCAGACCCTTCACTTTGCTTGATGACATCGACGCCTACACGCTGGCCCCAGACATCCAATTGCTCGATGGCTCCGGCCCGGAATGTATCACCGGCAGCAAGCATGACCGTTTTGCCTTCACTCTTGAATCGGTGAGCCATTTTACCGATGGTCGTCGTTTTACCGACACCATTGACGCCGACCATCAAAATAACTGTCAGCCCATCAACAAAATTGATCTCATTGCTTTCCGCTTCGCCAGCCTCATAAATATCGACCAGTTTTTCAGAAATGACAGATTGGACGTTGGACGTGTCCCGCACATTTTTTCGCTGCACTTCGAAACGCAATTCGTCCATCAATTCGATGACCGTTTCAAAACCGACATCTGCCTGCAACAGGATTTCTTCCAATTCCTCGAAAAAGTCTTCATCGACTTTGCGGTATTTCGCTACCAGATCATTGATCTTCGATGTAAAGCCGGTACGGGTTTTGGCTAACCCTTCTTTGTATTTTTCAGTTGATTCTTCAGCCTCGGTGTTTCCGGCAAATTTATCTTTTAATTTTTTAAAGAAACTCACGTGACCACTCCTCTTTTAAATTTTCTCTTCAAGTTTAACGGACACCAATTTCGAAATCCCGGATTCCTGCATCGTAATGCCGTACAGGACGTCTGCACCTTCCATCGTTCCTTTGCGGTGTGTGATGACGATGAATTGCGTGTCTTCGCTGAATTTCTTCAGGTATTGACTGTAACGTACGACATTTGATTCATCAAGCGCCGCCTCTACTTCATCGAGCACACAGAACGGCACAGGACGCACATTCAAAATCGCAAACAACAGGGCGATGGCAGTTAATGCGCGCTCTCCGCCGGACAGCAAACTTAAGTTCTGCAGTTTTTTGCCAGGCGGCTGGGCGATGATTTCAACACCTGTCAACAGCATATCCTTGGGATCGGTCAATACCAGGTCGGCAGAGCCCCCACCGAACAGCTCTTTAAAGACACGTTGGAATTGTATCCGGATAGCATGGAAGGTATCGTCGAAGCGACTGGTCATTTCCCCGTCCATCTCCCGTATCAAGGTACGTAAAGTGTCTTTTGCTTCGTTCAGATCATTGCGCTGCTCGGTCAAAAAGGCATGGCGATCTGAGACATGGTCGAACTCCTCGATAGCTCCGATATGGACAGGGCCCAATTCTTCTATGGACTGCTTCAGCAGCTTCACTTTTCTGCGGACAGCTGCCTCTTCGTCCATCATCTCAAACTGTTTTGCCTGTTCGAGCGTCAATTGGTAATTGGTTTCGAGCTGGAGAATGAAACTTTGGATCTGGACGTCCAATCGGGTTGATTTCACTTCACAGATCCGGATCGCTTCTACATATCCTTTGTAGATGCGCTGTTGTTCTTTCAGATCCTCTTCCAAACCGTTCAAACTATCCTGTTGCTCTGCCCGCTGTTCTTTCGTCCGGTTGACGGCTTGCTGGATCTGCAACTTTTTTGCAGACCAGGATTCGATTTCCTGAAGTATTTCGTCGTCAGAATAGACTTTCGCCGCTTCTTCCGATTGAATCCACTGCAGCTCTTTTTGATGCTCCTGCAGCTTACGGCTGCTTTTTTCCAGACGTTCAAAAAGCTCGGCTTCACTGTTGGTCAACTGCAGGACGCGTTCTTTCGTCACGGCATGGAGCGATTTCTGCTCAGCTAATTTCTCCAGAACCTGATCGCGTGCCGATTCGTTCTGCTGCTTGAATAAAGTCAATTCGTCGATCTTCACCGTTATGGCGTTCAGTTCCCCGACGATATTTTCAAGCCGCACAGAAGCCGTTTCCTTGCGTTTTGTTATTTCTGTCAAGTCATATTCTTTGTTTTTCTGTTCGGCTTCGAAAAGTTGGAAACGCTCGGAAGTGGTCTTGAGCACCGCTTCGATTTCGCGCAGAATAATGGCATTTTCCGCTTCCATGTCCCGGTATTTTTCGCCTTCGGTCCGAAGAATCTGAATGGACTCTTCAACCGCTTTAACGTCGGCTTGTTCTTTCCGGATCGTTTTCTCAGCATTCAGGATCGTCTCTTTCAACTCTTCAGCTTGTACCAGCA
Organism: uncultured Planococcus sp.; assembly: GCF_947501725.1. NCBI lineage: Bacteria > Bacillati > Bacillota > Bacilli > Caryophanales > Caryophanaceae > Planococcus > uncultured Planococcus sp. Next base: position 397,356 of record NZ_CANMXD010000004.1, read on the forward strand.
ATTGATCGAGCTCAGCTTTTCGTGAAAAGAATGAAGCTTGGGTTTTATTGGCACCACCGGTCATCGATCCACCCGCGTTGACGATATCGCCTTCGAGTGTGACGACGCGGAATCGGTTGCCTGTCGCCTTGGCGATGGCCGTTGCGCCTTTCAAGTCTTCAGCGATAATGACATTGCCCAAGAGATTTTCAATGATCATCCCGTATTGTGGATCGTACTCGACCAGTTCAAATGCCATATTGATGTAGGAAGGGTGCTGACTCACAGCGGCCAATGTATGCTCGGGAATCTTCCTAGCCTTCATGACAGTCATCGGCAGGAAAGTCGAGCGGCCGGCTCTTTTTTTGCGCAGGAAATCAATCGCTTCCCAGGCATGCTGTTCATTTTCGGTGATGATGTGCTGGCTCGAAGCGCCTAAAGCTGTTTCAATCGCTTTGGCGTAATTTTTTTCCACCTTGGCAATTTCAGCGACGGCTCCTCTTATTCCAGCTAAATGACCTTTTTCACGCGCAACCAGAACTTCACGTACACCCTGGAAAAAACCGGAAAAATCAGCTTCCAGTTCCTGCAGCGTATCGATCCGCGCAGCTAATTGCTTCTGTGACTGATACGCCTGGAACAACATTGATTGTTTCTGGTCGAAAGCCTGCTTCTGCACTTGGTAAGAAGCTTCGTTGTCTTTATACTGTTGGCGCTTGCCTTCAAGCAGTGTCCGGATTTCCTGGACATTCTTTTCCGCTTGGGCTTTTTCTTTCTCCAGCTTTGATAATTCAGCTGTAAAGTCTGTCCGCTGCGATGCGATGCGTCCTGTTGATTCAGACAATTGCTGTGCCTGCAAACCGATATTTTTCAATTCATTTTTGACGGTGGCCTGTTCATTCATCAAGTCGATATAAACCGACTTGCAATTTTCGATTTCATTGTCGATATCCGCCGGAGTCCGGTTCAGCTGTTCTTCAAGCACTTTGATGGCTGTCCGAACCGTTTGCTGCTCTGCTTTGCGCTCTTCCAGCAAAGCCAGCTGTTCGCTGTGTTTTTTCTTGAGGAAATCGTTCTCCAGTTTTTCTGTATCGAGATTGTCCTGCAGCTGCTGTGCCTGGCGATGGGCATTGCTTTTTTTCTCCGACATCAGCAACTTGCGGCCCTGCCATTTCTCTGTCTCTGCGCTGGCTTCAACAAGGGAATTTTGGGCCTGATCGATCTTACTGTCCAAATTCGAAATAGACTGGCGTGTTTTGGTGACTGTCCGTTCTTTTGTGTTGATTTCCGCTGATAATTGCTGCTCTTTTTCTGAATGGCCTGCGGCATCACGCGTCAACTGCTCCAGCTCCAGCTCCAGATTGCCCGCATCATAAGCCAATAAGGCGATGTCGGCATCTTTCAGCTGCTCATTCATATCCAGAAAATCCCGTGCCGTGGAAGCTTGAATCTGCAGCGGCTCCATGCGGCCATCCAATTCATGCAGGATATCAAGCACGCGGTTAAGGTTTTCATCCGTTTCATTTAATTTTACTTCGGCTTTTTTCTTGCGCTGCTTGTATTTCAGAACACCTGCAGCTTCTTCGAAAATCGATCGGCGCTCTTCTGCTTTTGAATTCAGGATTTCATCCACGCGTCCCTGCGAAATGATGGAAAAGGCTTCTTTGCCGAGCCCGGAATCCATGAACAGGTCCGTGATGTCCTTCAGGCGGCAATTTTGCTTATTCAGCAGATAGGCACTTTCTCCACTGCGAAAAACCCTTCTCGTTACGCTGACTTCGCTGTAATCGAGAGGGACGCGGCCATCTGTATTGTCTAAAATTAACGTAACTTCCGCAAAGTTCAAAGGTTTACGGGAATCGCTGCCGGCAAAAATAACATCTTCCATTTTAGCGCCGCGCAGTGACTTTGCTGATTGTTCTCCGAGCACCCAACGGATGGCATCAGTGACATTGCTCTTGCCGCTGCCATTCGGTCCGACGACGGCTGTGACTCCGGGTACAAAATCAATTCCGATTCGATCAGCAAAAGATTTGAACCCCATGACTTCCAATCTTTTCAAAAACATTGTTACTCCTCCGCCGCTTCCTGCAATTTACGGATCGCCAGCTGCGCTGCCTGCTGTTCCGCCTCTTTTTTCGACCGGCCATTGCCGACTCCGAGTTCCTGCTCTGCAAGAGAAACACGCGTCACAAATACACGGCTATGGGCAGGTCCGATTTCATCAATGATTTCATAATTCAATACTCCCGTATTTTTCTGCTGAACCAATTCCTGCAATTGGCTCTTATAATCCATCACATGCGAAAAAGCACCGATTTCCACTTTTGGAAACAAAACCATTTCCAAAAATGCGACAACAGGTTCCAATCCTTGGTCTAGGTAAAGTGCGCCGATATACGACTCAAAAACATCAGCCAGCAACGCTGGACGTGTTCTGCCGCCAGTCAACTCTTCCCCTTTACCCAGAAGGATGTATTTGCCGAAACCAAGTTCGTTGGCAAATAAAACCAGTGAAGGTTCACATACGATCGCTGCACGCAGCTTCGTCAATTCCCCTTCGCTCATGTCCGGATATTTCATATAAAGGTAATGCGAAACGGATAATTCCAATACCGCATCCCCCAGAAATTCCAAACGCTCGTTGTCGGTGAATTGTTTTCTTCGATGCTCATTCACATAAGATGAATGCGTGAAAGCTTGATACAGCAATGCAGGCTTATTGAATGAAACATTCAGCTCTTTTTGTAATTGTTCAAATGCCGCTTTGGCGCTTTCTTTTATGACGCCAGGTTTCTGGTGATTTGCTTTTTTATTCATTGCCATTTTTTATCTGCCTTCCTTTGTGTACTTCCGTCAATTTTACCTTTTTTTCAGCTATTGTGCAAAAAGAGAATTGACGCACAACTGCTTAGTATAACAGCAATTGTGCGTCAATGGTTGTTTAAGTATTTACGTGCGGCAGAAGGATCTATTGATCGCTTCCGCTTTTCTTGATGTCCAGCTTCAGCGGCCAGATTCTTGGGTCATAAGCCACTCCAGCTGTGCGGCTGAAAAAATGCCACTTCTCCGGAGCGTCTTATGCCCGTCGAATCTAGACGGCCGCTTCCGCTTTTCGTGATGTCCAGCTTCAGCGATCAGACCCTCCATAAGTCACGTCGACTATGCGGCAAAAACACGCCGCTTCGTCAACGCGCCTTATGCCTGTCGGGTCTTAACGATCG